>CAYSCA010000211.1:0-5957 GCA_964429465.1 uncultured Rhodospirillaceae bacterium | reverse complement strand
GGCGCGGCCGGCGACGCTGTCGGGCGGCGAGAAGCAGCGCGTGGCGATCGCGCGCGCCGTGATCGCGCGGCCCTCGCTGCTGCTCGCCGACGAGCCGACCGGCAACGTCGATCCCGAGATGGCGCAACGGCTGATGTATCTGTTCGTCGAGCTGAACAAGCTCGGCACGGCGGTGGTGCTGGCGACCCATGACACGCATCTGCTGCAGCGGTTCAGATTCCCGGTGATGCGGCTGCGGCAGGGCACGCTGGGCATCGAGAGGAATGCGGCATGAAGGCGGCCCGCAAGACCGCGACGGCTTCCGACCTGCAGCTGGACGCCGACCGCGCCGGGCGCTTCCTGCCCTGGGCGCTGGCGGTGATGGTGTTCCTCGCCGCGCTCGCGCTGGCCGGCGCGCTGGCGCTGGACGGCACGATCGAGGGCTGGCGGCGCGGCGTATCCTCGAAGCTGACGGTGCAGATCGCCGCGCGGCCGGACCAGCCGATGGCGCCCCGCGTGGCGAAAGCCCTGGATGTCCTGCGCGGCGTGCCGGGCATCCGGGCCGCGGAGGCGCTGCCGCGTCCCGCCATCGAGGCGCTGCTGAAGCCCTGGCTCGGCAGCGAGGCGCTGCAGGCCGACCTGCCCCTGCCGGCCCTGATCGACGTGACCCTGGATGACAATGCCGCGCTGTCGGTGGATGCGGTGACGGCGCGGCTGCAGGCAGCGGTGCCCGGCGCGCGCATCGACGATCCCAAGCCCTGGCTGGACCGGCTGATCCAGCTCGGCCGCCTGCTGCAGAGCTTGGGGGGCGGCATCGTGCTGCTGGTCGGGCTGGCGGCGGCGGCGATGGTGATCTTCGCCACGCGCGCCGGCCTCGCCGCCCGGCGCGACACGATCGAGCTGCTGCATCTGATGGGCGCCGAGGACGGCTATATCGCGCGGCAGTTCCAGCGCCATGTGGCCCGCCAGGCGCTGCGCGGCGGCGTGGTCGGCGCCCTGCTCGCGGCGGCGATCCTGCTGGCCATCCAGCTGCTGGCCGGCGGCGTCAGCGCCGGCCTGCTGCCGGGCCTCAGCCTGAGCTGGTGGCACTGGCTCGCGCTGCTGGTGCTGCCCGGCGCCGCCACCCTGCTCGCCATGACCACAGCGCGACTCGCCGTGCTCGGCGAATTGCGCGCCATGCTGTAAACAGGAAGCCATGCTGATCCTGCTCGACCGCGACGGCGTCCTGAACCAGGATTACCCCGGCGACTACGTCAGATCGCCGGACGCGCTGATCATGCTGCCCGGCGTCGGCAAGGCGGTGGCGCGGCTGAACGCATGCGGCTGGCCGGTCGCGGTCTGCACCAATCAGTCCTGCATCGGCAGAGGCCTGATCGACGAGGGGATGCTGACGCTGATCCACGACCATCTGCGCAGCCACCTCGCCCGCGACGGCGCGCATCTGGACGCCATCTTCTTCGCGCCCGATCCGCCCTGGGCGGCGACCGATCGCCGCAAGCCCGGCCCCGGCATGCTGCGCGAGGCGATGGCGAAATTCCGCGCCGCGCCGGAAGACACGGTGTTCATCGGCGACAATATCATCGACCTGCAGGCAGCGGCCACCGCCGGCTGTCGCCGCATCCTGGTGCGCACCGGCAAGGGCCGCGAGATGCTGGTGAAAGGCTTGCCGCCCGAGGTTCTGCCGGTCACGGTGGTCGAGCACCTGACCGAAGCGGTCGACCGGCTGACGGCCGGCCAGCCGGCAGGCGTGGATCAGCAGGCCAGTCATCAGTAGACCGGGGATCAGTAGAATGGCGCGCCGTACCCGCACCGCAACGATACCGCTTACCACCCGGCTGAAGCGCTGGTTCCTCGCCCTGATGGCGTTGGTGCTGATCTGGCTGGGCGGCGCCTTCGTCTATTTCGACCATGTCGAGAACCTGCCCGAGCCAGGCGAGCAGCGCACGGATGCCATCGTGGTGCTGACCGGCGGCGCGGCGCGGCTGGCCACCGCGCTGCGGCTGCTGGACCAGAACAAGGCGGACCGCCTGCTGATCTCCGGCGTCAGCCCGAATGCCAGCAAGGCCTCGCTGCTGCAGGCCGTGCTGCCGGCGATGCCGGATGCGGCACAGGCTTCGGCCAACTGGCAGGGCATCGACCTGCAGATGCTGTTCGATTGCTGCGTCGACCTCGATTACGAAGCCGCCAATACTGAAGGCAACGCCGTCGAGACCGCCGACTGGGTGGCGCAGCATCACGTGAAGACGATCCGGCTGGTCACCTCGAACTACCACATGCCGCGCAGCCTGGCCGAATTCCGTCGCCGCCTGCCCGGCGTGACCATCCTGCCGCATCCGGTGCGCTCGGAGACCATGCGGGTGGAAGACTGGTGGCGGCGCTCGACCGCGGCAGCCTTCCTGCTCGGCGAATACAGCAAATATGTCGCAGCCCTGCTGCGCGCCCGGCTCACCGGCCCGGCCGAAGCCGGCGGAAGCGGCTCGTGATCCTGCTGCTGCGCTCGCTGGCCTTCCAGGCCGCCTTCTTCGGCTGGAGCAGCCTGCTCGCCATCTACAGCATGCTGCCGATGGCGCTGGGCCGCCAGCGGCAGGTCGTCGCCATCGGCAAGCTGTGGTCGCGCAGCACCGATTTCCTGCTCAAGCATGTCGCTGGCATCGACTGCAGCATCGAAGGCCGCGAGCATATCCCCGACGGCCCGGTGCTGATCGCCGCCAAGCACCAGTCGCTGTGGGATACCGCCATCGTGCTGGCGCTGTTCGACATGCCGGCCATCGTGATGAAGCAGGAGCTGCACAAGATCCCGATCTATGGCTGGCTGACCAAGGCGCAGGAGATGATCGCCGTCGACCGCGAGGGCGGCGCCAAGGCGCTGAAGCAGATGCTCAAGGAAGCGCGCGTGGCGGCGCAGCGCGGGCGCCGCATCGTGATCTTCCCGCAGGGCACCCGCACCCGGCCGGGCGAGGTGGCGCCCTACCAGTCCGGCGTCGCGGCGCTGTATCAGAGCCTGAAGCTTCCCTGCGTGCCGGCGGCGGTGAATTCCGGCTTTTTCTGGCCCAAGCATGGCTGGCGTCGCCCGCCGGGCAGGATCGTGCTGCGCTTCCTGCCGGCCATTCCGCCGGGGCTGGAGCGCGACGCCTTCATGCAGGAACTGGAGAGCCGTATCGAGACGGAGAATGCGAAACTGGAAGCGGTGACGCGGCGGGAGCTTGGGCTGGCTACAGGATAAGACCGGCGGCCAGCAACAGGGCCGCCGCGAGCGAGGCCAGCGTCCGGACGTGATTCCACAGCACCCAGCGCCGGAGGTAATGCGCCCATAGCGCGGCGCCCGCTTCGCTGTCCGGCACGGCGCGCGCCAGCCGGTTGTTCAGCGGTACGTTCAGCACGATCGTCACGCCGAAGCAGCCGATCAGATAAAGCAGGCTGCCGGCCAGCAGCATCGCATCGCCGCCCGAGAAGACGGCAACGAGAATGCTGAGCAGCGCCGTGCCGAGGAAGACCGGCAGGAACGCCGAGCGCAGCACCACGACGTTGATCGACTGCATCGCCATGATGCCCTGCGCCGGCGGGATTTTCCCCAGTGCCGGCATGACGAAGGCGGAAAAGGCGAAGAAGACGCCGGCGATCAGGCCGGCGCCCGTGGCGGCGAGCGATATCAGGATGAAGGGCCAGCCGGCCGTCACCGCACCGCCTTCAGCACCACCTCGCGCGGGGCGTCGGCGCCGCGCTGGCGCCCGCGCAGATATTGCGGCGGCACATGCACCGCGCCGCCCAGCTCGTCGGCGGCGCGCCAGGCCCAGAAGGGATCGTTGAGCAGGCCGCGGCCCAGCGCCACCAGATCGGCGCGGCCGGACGCCACGATCTCTTCCGCCTGCGCCGGCTCGGTGATCAGGCCGACCGTCATCACGGTCATGCCGGTCGCCTTGCGCACGGCATCGCCGAAATGCACCTGGTAGCCAGGGCCGGTGGCGATCTTCTGCTGCAGCGAGATGCCGCCGGAGCTGACATCGACGAAATCGCAACCGCGCTCCTTCAGCGCGGACGCAAAGGCGATCGCATCCTCCACTTGCAGGCCCTCGGCGCCCATCCAGTCGCTGCCGGTGATGCGCATGCCGAGCGGCTTATGCGCGGGCCATACGCTGCGCACCGCGTCGAAGACCTCGAGCGGAAACCGCATGCGGTTCTCCAGGCTGCCGCCGTAATTATCGTTGCGGCGGTTGGAGATCGGCGAGAGGAATTCGTGCATCAGATAGCCATGCGCGCCATGCAGCTCGATCAGGTCGAAACCGGCGCGGTCGGCGCGCTGCGCGGCGGCGGCGAAATCGCGGATGATGGCGGCAATGCCCGCCTCGTCCAGCGCCTGCGGCATATGCCAGCCATCGCCATGCGGCAGCGCGCTGGGCGCCACGCTCGTCCAGGCGGACGGCCCCTGCAGCGAGGCGCCGCCGCGCCAGGGCAGGTCGGATGAAGCCTTGCGGCCGGCATGGGCGAGCTGGACGCCGACCGGCAGGCCGGCGCCGAAATGCTTCAGGTCGGCGACGATCTCGGCGAGCTTCTGTTCCTGCACCGCGTTATAGAGCCCGAGGCAGCCATGCGTGATGCGCGCCCGGGCGCTGACATGCGTCGCCTCGATGATGGCGAGTCCGAGGCCGGCCGCGGCATAGCGGCCGAGATGGATGCGATGCCATTCATTCGGCACGCCATCGGTGGCGCTGTACTGGCACATCGGCGACAGCACGATGCGGTTGGGAAGCGTGACGGAGCGAAGCTGAAGCGGCTCGAACAAAGCTGGCATGGTTTTCCGGGGGGCTGGTTGGGACTGGATTTGCGACGTCGGGCTGCTCAATGTTGCGCAGCCATCGCGAAGGTCAAGGCGCGGGCCTTCCGGCCCGCTCCTCCCGGCAATGCCTATGCCCGCGCCTTGCGATAGGCGTTCTTCTTGGTCACCTGGTCGCCGCGGAATTCGAGCAGATCGCAGCCGGCGGTGCGGGTCTCATTGCCATCCGGCCCGGTGGCGACGAAGTCCCATTCGAAGGTGCCAAAATCGCCCAGCACATTGACTTTCAGATTCTCGAACCGGCCATCGGGGAAGCGATCGAAGAAAATCCGGGCGCCGCGGCGGATCTGCTCCTTCCCGACGAAGGTCATGCCCATATGCTCCGGCCCCACCGAGGCGTGATATACCCCGTCATCGGCGAAGAAGCTGGCCACGAGATCAGGATCGCGGCTGTTCCAGGCGGCGCCGAACTCGGTGGCCCGCTCCACCGTCATCGTCTTGCTCAAATCCGGTCCCTCCCTGGTTCCGAAACAGACCCGGTGTTTTCCGTCAGGCTTCGGAACCGCATTAAAGCCGATGTCTTCCCTCCGACAATCAGGAAGTTTCGGGCAGCGCTGGCCGGCCCCGCACCCCTGTGGATAATCCGTGGATAAGTCGCTGTGGACGACTTGAACAACGGGAATAACCCTGATTTCCAGCAGCAAAACAACATATTGATCGGCGCGCCCCTCTGGATCAATCTGTAGAAACATTCAGAGAACAATTGGCTCGACTCTGACGGCCCGCGCAGTACATTAGGCTGTGCGGCGCGCGGCTTTTCCGGCGCCGCTTTCCGTCTGCATCACTGGTTCAGGGCCTTTTCCGATGTCGCCGATCGCGCCGATCTCGCAGCAAATCTGGGACATGAAATACCGGCTGAAGGCGCCGGACGGGAATCCCGTGGACCAGTCGATTCCCGATACCTGGCGGCGGCTGGCCAAGGCTCTGGCCGCGCCCGAGCAGGCGCCCGCCGCGTGGGAAGACCGCTTCTATCGCGCGCTGGAGGATTTCCGCTTCCTGCCGGCCGGGCGCATCGTCGCCGGCGCGGGTACGGCGCGCAAGGTGACCTTGTTCAACTGCTTCGTCATGGGCACCGTGCCCGACGACATGAGCGGCATCTTCGAGCATCTGCGCGAAGCGGCGCTCACCATGCAGCAGGGCGGCGGCA
>CAYSCA010000210.1:0-5982 GCA_964429465.1 uncultured Rhodospirillaceae bacterium | reverse complement strand
GGGCGGGCCGACCAGCAGACAGCCCTTCGGGATCTTGCCGCCGAGCCGCTGGAACTTCTGCGGGTCGCGCAGGAATTCGACGATCTCCTCCAGCTCGCCCTTGGCTTCCTCGATGCCGGCGACGTCCTCGAACGTCACCCTGCCATGGCGCTCGGTGAGCAGGCGCGCCTTGGACTTGCCGAAGCCCATCGCCTTGCCGCCGCCCGACTGCATCTGGCGCATGAAGAAGATCCAGACGCCGATCAGCAGCAGCATCGGGAACCAGGAGACGAAGATCGAGAAGAGCGGGTTGCCCTCGTCCGGCGGCACGGCGGCGACGCGCACGCCGCGCTCGGTCAGCTTGCCGACCAGGCCGGGATCGTTGGGCATGTAGGTGGTGAAGCCGCGGCCGTCGCGGAAATGGCCGGTGATGGTGTTGTTGTTCTGGATCTGGACGTCGGTGATCTGGCCGTTCTGGACGTCGTTGAGGAAATCGGAATAGGCCAGCGACTGCTTGCCGCCGCCGCCCGCGGTCGGCCCCTGGAACAGGTTGAACAGGGCAACCACCAGAAGGCCGATGATCACCCATAAAGCCAGATTGCGACCGAACATGTTCACGGAAGCCCAATCCCTTTCAGTACCTTCGCGCCGCTGCGGCCACTTCGGCCGCGCCCACCGCAGGCGTCAGAAGGAAAGTCTAGCCGATTTCCTTTGCCGCCTACCATAGATATGCGCCGGACCAGCGGAAACAAGCAGTTCTGCCGTGGAATTACGGTAACCGCGCGGCAGCACCGGGAGTTGTATTCGCGTCCATGTCGCGGTCGGCGCCGGCAGGGCGGAAAACCAGCGTAATCCCCGGCGGCATGCGGCCCCAGTTCAGGCCCGGCACCGCAACGAGGCGGCTGCCGCGGCGCAAGGCCGGCAGGCCGGGCCAGGCGGCGCGCGGCAAAGCGGCAAGCAGTTCCGCCGCGATACCCGGCGGCTGCTCGGCGCCGAGCGGCGCCAGGGTAAGTCCCGCCGGCAGGCGCCGCGGCAGAATGACGCGGAACCGGCCGTCCCAGAGGAATTCACGGGGCAGCGCGCCAGACCGCGCGCCGGCGGCACGCAGCGGCAATGCCGCGGGCAGATGGCGCGCCTCGCGGCAGACCAGGATGCGGCCGCCGTCTTTTGCCGGGCGCAGCGCGCAGCGATGCAGCGTCTCCGGTTTCGCCGCGCCGGCGCGCAGCCAGGCGAGCAGCCGTTCCAGCCGCTCCAGCCGCGGCGGCAGGGCCTGGCCGCCGATCGCCATCAGCAGGCGGGCGAGCGCGCGCAGGCTCACCTCGTCGGCGGCCTCGCGCAGCGGCGCGGGATCGAGCCAGGCAATGCCTGAAGGCATGACGATGGTGGCGGCGCGCAGCACGCCATGGGCGGCATCGCCCAGGGCGGCGCGGGCGCGGGCGAGGTTGGCGGCGGTCTGCGCCAGATGCGTCACCAGCTCGGCGCGGGCGGCGGCCTCGTTGCCGGCAAGCGCATCGAGCGCCTGGCGCACGCGGACGCGGGCGAAGCTGCGATCGGCGTTGCTCGGGTCTTCCACCCAGTCCTGCCGGCGCCGGCGCAGCGTGGCGACCAGCCGCGCCTTCGGGATGTCGAGCAAAGGCCGCAGCAGCACGAGCCCGTCCTCCAGCAGCCGCGCCGGCGCCATGCCGGCCATGCCGTCGACGCCGGAGCCGCGCATGGCGCGCAGCAGCAGCGTCTCGGCCTGGTCGTCGCGGTGATGCGCCAGCAGCAGATGGCCGATGCCGAGCCGGCGGCATTGCGCCTGCAGCAGCGCGTAGCGCGCGGCGCGGGCGGCGGCCTGCAGGTTGGCGGCGGGCTTGCCCTGCGTCCAGACCAGGATGCGGTGCGCGATGCCGCGCTGCTTCAGCCAGCCGGCGACCCGGCGCGCCTCGACGGCCGATTCCCGGCGCAGGCGATGGTCGACGATCAGCGCGGTGAGCGCGATCTTGCGCTTCTGCGCCCAGTCATGGGCCAGCAGGGCGAGCGCCATGCTGTCGGCGCCGCCGGAGACGGCGACGGCGAGGCGTTCAGGCGTCTCGGGCAGCAGCGGCCGCAGCAGCCGGGCGAAATCCGGGCCGGTCAGCGCGCCCGCCTCGGCCATGACGGCTTACTTGCAGCCGATCTTGCCGCGCTCGCGCGTGGCAGCGTCCTTCACATGCGGCGGCGCGTTGGGGAATTCCTTGGCGAGCTGGCCCAAGGCCGCGCAGGCCTCGGGGTTCTTCTTCAGCGCCGCCAGCGACATGCCCAGCTTGAGCAGGCTGTCGGGCGCCTTGGCATTCTTCGAATAGGTCTGGTAGCCCTGCAGGAAGGCCTGCGCCGCCGGCTCGTATTGCTGACGCACGTAATAGGTCTCGCCCAGCCAGTATTGCGCATTGCCGGCCAGCGCATCCTGCGGATGCGTCGCGACGAATTCGCGGAAGGCGGCCTCGGCATCGGCATAATCGCTCTGCACCAGCAGCTTGTAGGCGTAGTTGTAGCGCTCCTGCGGCGTGCCCTGCGGCAGCTTGCCCTTGCCCGAGGCCGGCGGGGTGGCGCGGGCGACCTGCTGGTTCTGCTGGTTCTGTGCCTGGCCGCCCGGTTGCTGTCCCGATTGCTGATTGGGCGTGACGGGCAGCGGCCGGCCCTGGGCATCGGTCGGCAAGGTGCCGAGCACGCCTTCGCGCGACGGCGCGCGGCCGGGCGTCGACGAGGTGGAGCCCCGTGCCGGCTGCTGCTGGTTCTGCGCCGTGGTCGGCTGCGAGGGCTGCGGGTTGATCGGCGCGGGCTTGACCTGCTCGACGCTGCCGGTCGGGCCGCCGGCGGGCGGCTGCGGCTGGCCGGCGCGCTCGAGCTGGGTGAGGCGGAAATCGACATCCTCGACCAGCTTGTCCATGCGGCGCTGGGTCTGGCTGGAATTGTATTCCACTTCCTCGAAGCGGCCGGTGAGCTGGCGGATCTGGTTCTCCAGATCGTCGATGCGGGCATTCAGCCGGTTGGCGATCGAGCCGCCGCCGCCATCGCTCTCGGTCAGCGACTGCGCGCCGCCGCCGCCCGCGGCCGGCGGCGGGCTGCCGCGATAGACCTGGCGCTGCACCGAGCGCAGATCGTTCTCCAGCCGGTTGATGCGCTCGAGCAGCATCTGCGTATCGCTCTGCGCCCAGGCGGAAGCGACCGGCGTGGCGGCAAGCAGCAGCAGGATGAGGGGGGCGCGGCGGAGCAGGAACGCGGACATGGCGAGGCCTCAGGTGGCGGACGGTCTGCGGATTAATTTCAGTCTTGTCGCGGTTTACGTCAAAACCGTGGCGGCTGGCAACGCGCCGGCAGCCCGCACGAAGCCGTACGGGGCCGCAGAAAAGGAAACACCCGCCTGCCGCCGGCCTTGCGGCCTTGGGCAGAGCGGGTGCTGAACCCTCATATCGGCGGACGCCGGAGCGCCCGCCTCAGGACATTAGTTCGACAGGACCGTCACGCCGCGACGGTTCTGGGCCCAGGCGGCCTCGTTCGAACCCAGCGCCACCGGACGCTCCTTGCCGTAGGAGATGGTGGTCACGCGGTTCGCCGCGATGCCCTGGTTGACCAGGTAATTCTTGACGGAGTTCGCGCGACGCTCACCCAGCGCGAGGTTGTACTCGCGGGTGCCGCGTTCGTCGGCATGGCCCTCGATAACGACCTTCCACTGCGGATAGCGCTTCAGCCAGGCGGCCTGCTTGTCCAACGTGGCCTTGCCCGCCGGCTTCACTTCGAACTTGTCATAGTCGAAGAACACGCGATCGCCGACATTGACCTGGAAATCCTGGACCGAACCGGACTGGATGCCGGCAGCGGCGGGCGCAGTGGCGGTCTGCGACGACGTCGAACCGGTGCCGCCGGTGGAAGCGGCCTGTTGCGGAGCCGATTCGCAAGCGGCAAGGAACAGGCCCACGGCAGCCACGGCCACGATCTTGGAGCCGAAGGTGTTGAGGCGCATTTTTTTAATCCCTCCGAGGGTTTCGAGTAAGAGTGAGTCAGGTACCTGAAGAACTACTTTTCTGGGCGATCCAGCCGGGTCGCTTTTCTTGCCCCCGCCTGTCCGTCCGACCGGCCCGGTAGCCGTTCGCGACAACGCTGCCTTGGCCTGAAGCTCTGGACGTGGCCTGCAGCAAACATTGCCGGAACCCGAGGTCCAAGCCATTGCGTCACAATCGACTATATCTACCCGTTTTTGGGGAATCAATAGGGGCAAAAGGACTTAGCCGGGAAATGCGGCATTTCTGCAACAGGCGCACGGCATGGTCACAACCCATGATTTTGCACCGCAACGCGCGCCTCTGCGCACCGCCCGACCGGTCGCCGACGACCATCGTCCCATCTCACCGGATCAGCGGCGACAGGGGCGACCAGGCCGGATCCGACGCATCGATCGGGGTCGGGATCTCGCGCTCGTTGTATCCGGTCAGATCGATGGAGACGAGGCGCACCCGCTGGCCCCGGCCGCGCGCATCCGGCGGGTTCTCGCGGTAGAACATCAGCACACGGCCGTTCGGCGCCCAGGTCGGGGCCTCCTGCACCATGTTGTTGGTCGACAGGATGCGTTCGCCGCTGCCATCGGGACGCATCACGCCGATCGAGAATTGCCCGCCGCCTTCCTTGGTGAAGGCGATCAGGTCGCCGCGCGGCGACCATACCGGGGTGGAATAGCGCCCCTCGCCCTGGCTGATCCGCGTCTGGGCGCTCCCGTCGGCGTTCATGACATAGAGTTGCTGCGTTCCGCTGCGGTCGGATTCGAACACGATGCGCTGCCCGTCCGGCGCAAAGCTCGGCCCGGTGTCGATCGCCGGCGTATTGGTCAGGCGCCGCGTCTGGCGCGTGCGCAGGTCCATGGCGTAGATGTTGGAGTTGCCCCCCTGCTGCAAGCTCATGACGATGGTCTGCCCGTCCGGCGAGAAGCGTGGCGCGAAGCTCATATTGGGGAAGTCGCCGACGATCTCCTTCTGCAACGTCTCGATATTGAGCAGATAGACGCGCGGGGTGCTTCCCTCATAGGACATGTAGGTGACTTCCTGGCTGTTCGGCGAGAAGCGCGGCGTCAGCACCAGATCGCGCCCCGAGGTCAGCATGCGCAGGTTGTGGCCGTCCTGGTCCATGATCGCGAGGCGCTTCACGCGCGCGTTCTTGGCGCCGGTTTCGTCCACGAAGACGATGCGCGTGTCGAAATATCCCTTCTCGCCCGTCAGCCGCTGATAGATCGCATCGGCGATGATATGGCCGACCCGGCGCCAGTTCTTCGAGCGGGTGAAGAATTGCTGTCCCGTGAGCTGCGTGCCCGACAGCACGTCCCACAGCCGGAACTCCGCCTTCAGGCGACCGCTCGATTCCTGCGTCACCCGCCCGACGACGAGCGCCTGGGCCTTGATCACCCGCCAGTCCGCGAAGCGCGGCGTGGCGTTGGGGTCGTGAATGCGCTCGATGAAGGCTGCGGGATCGATCGGCGCGAACAGGCCGGAGCTGGCCAGATCCGCCTGCACCACGCCGGCGATGTCGGCGCCGAGCTTCATGTCGCCGGGCGTGCCGCTCCCGCCCAGGAACGGCGTTATCGCGATCGGCATGGGTTGCAGGTTGCCCCGCGTGATGTCGAGTTCGACCACCGCGCGCGCGGGGCCGGACTGCACCGTCGCCAGCAACGCGATGGCAACGATCAATCCGGTCATGCGCAGCAAAGCCGCCGTCTTGCAGGTCCGCACCGTAAAAGTCATCCTCCGAACATCTCCCTCGGATCGAAATTCAGTATCATGTCGCGCCACAGCGCGTATTTCTCGTCCGGCAGCGAATAGGGCTGGCACAGCATCACCGCCCGCACCGCGCTGTCGGCGGCGGCCATGAAGAACGGCGACCCGTCGCGGTTCACCACCTGCGGCTCGGCGGCCAGCATGCCGTCCTGGTTGAGCTGCATGCGAATCCGCACCCGGATCGCGTCGGAGCCGAGCCCGCCGACCGGCGGGCGCCAGCATT
>CAYSCA010000209.1:0-5988 GCA_964429465.1 uncultured Rhodospirillaceae bacterium | reverse complement strand
CTAGCTTCGGGAGCTAGGGGCCGGAGGTTCGAATCCTCTCACTCCGACCAGCGCGCCTTTTCCTGACAAACTATTCCGTCCAGATTTTCGGCACCGGTTGCCGCCGCACGGTTTCGCGGTACAGGATGTACAGCCCGCTCGCCACCACGATGACGCAGCCGATCCAGGTCTGGGCATCGGGGAAATCGCCCCACAGATACCAGCCGAACAGCACCGACCAGAGCAGATGCGTGTAGTCGAAGGGCGCCGCCACCGAGGCCGGCGCCAGGCCGTAGGCGCGCGTCATGAACAGCTGCGCCGTGCCGCCGAGCAGGCCCACGCCGATCAGCAGCGGCAGGTCGCGCAGGGCCGGCGTCACCCAGACGAAGGGCAGAGCCAGCCCGGTCGCCAGCGTGCAGAACGCCGTGAAGTAGAAGGCGATGGCGGTTGCCGGTTCGGTATCGCTCAGCTTGCGGATCTGGATCATCGCCAGCGCATAGAGCAGCGTCGCCAGCACCACCACCAGTGCGCCGCTCTGCAACATGCCCGCGCCTGGACGGATGATCACCAGCATACCGACGAAGCCAACCACGATGGCCGACCAGCGATGGACACCGACCTTCTCGCGCAGCAGCCAGATCGACAGGAAGGCGATGAAGATCGGCCCGGAGAAGGAAATCGCCGTGACATCGGCCAGCGGCATGAAGCTGTAGGAAAAGAAGAAGCCGAACATCGCCGCCAGCCCGAAGGCCGAGCGCAGGCCATGCGCCACCAGCCGCCGGGTGCGCAGCAGGCCGAGGCCGCCGCCCCTCAGCACCATCGCCAGGATCGGCGGGAAGGCGCAGAGGCTGCGGAAGAACATGATCTGCAGCGTGGGATAGCCGGCCGTCAGCCATTTCACCAGCGCATCCATGATGCCGAAGCAGGAGACGGCGAAAACCATGTAGCCGATGCCGAGCGGGATGTTCGGCTGGCTGGGAACGAACGAGGCGGGAGGCATCGGGCGCGGCCGGGTTCCGGGAACTGAAAAGCCCGGCATGGGTGCCATGCCGGGCAGCGCCCATTCCCTACTCCTTTTGCCGGCCGCGCGGAAGCGGAGATCTGGTTCTATCCGAAAGCCGCACCCGGCCGGGGCGATGGACCGGAACGGCAAAGGCCGTGCAGGTTTTCCCTGCACGGCCTGCCGGGATTCAGGACCTGTACCGAAGGTCAGCTTCCGTAATTGACCGGACCGGCGATCTGCACGAAACGGCCCTTCTGCACCTGGTAGAGGAAGCTTTCATTCGTGCCCTGGTGCTTGTCCGGACCGTAGGATGCCACCGGACCGCCGAAGATGTCGCGATAGCCCTTGATGTTCTCCATCGCCGTGATCAGCGTGTCGACCGTCAGGTTCCTGCCGGCGCGGTCGAAGGCGAAGATCAGCTGGTCGGCCAGCGCATGGCCATAGACGGCGCCGATATTGGGATCGCTGCCGAACCGCTCCTTGTAGCGGTCCATCCAGGCGACCACCGTGGGCGAGGCCGTGTCGCGGTAGGGCAGCACGGTTCCGGCCATGGTGTAGAAGCCTTCGGTGACGCCGCCCGGCGCGCCAGCGACGATCTGGTCGTAATTCGCCGACTGGCCGAGGAAGGTGACGTCCCAGCCCATCTTGCGCGCCGTGGCATAGGGCACGATGGCGTCGCGAATGATGGTGCCCAGCACGACCAAGTCGCAATTGGCCGAGCGCAGCTTGGTGATCTGCGCGGTGAAATCGGTATCGGCCGGCTTGTTGGTCGCGGTTTCGACCAGCGGCAGGTTCATTGCCTTGGTCTGGTCCTGCACCGCTTCCAGGATTTCCTTACCGAAATCGGTATCCTGGTACATCGTGCAGATGCGCTTGCTGCCCTTGTTGGCCACCATCCAGACGATGCCGGCGCGGATCTGGTCGTAATAAGTGGAGGCGCCGGCGAATTTCAGCCGGTGGAACGGAATGTACATCTGCCGCGCCGCGGTGATCGGGAAGAAATTCGGCACATTGGCCTTGAGCTGGTCGGGCAGCACCGCATTGTTCATCGGCGTGCCCAGCGCACCGGCCATGATGAAGATGTTGTCGCGGTTGATCAGCTTGTTCGCGGCCTGCACGGCGCGCGGCACCTGATACTGGTTGTCCTCGACGATCAGCCGGATCTTGCGTCCATGCACGCCGCCGGCGGCATTGAGCTCGTCGAAGCGCAGCCGCATGGCGTTGGACGAGCCGACGCCATAAGAGGCCGCCACACCGCTCAGGTCGGTGTGCATGCCGATGATGATTTCGGTGTTGGTGACGCCGCGGGTCTTGCCCGACTGCGCCAGGGCCGGCGTGATGGCGCTGGCGGCGGTGATGGCGAGTGCGGCCGCAGCCGCGATCCCGAGTACCCCTACTCTACGCATGCGGACCTCCCTGATTTTTATGCTTGGGAGGAGAGACTAGCGTGGAAGCCGCGGCACGCCACGGGGAATTTACGTTACGTCAGCCTTGCTGTCCTGTTTACCGCGTTGCGCAAAAGAAAACGCCGGCAGCAAAGCCGCCGGCGCTCCCCGTGACGTTACGTGTACTGATCAGTATTTCAGCGGGCCGGCGATCTGCACGAACCGGCCCTTCTGGATCTGATAGAACAGCACTTCGGTGGTGCCCTGATGCTTCTGCGGGCCGAAGCTGATCACCGGACCGCCGAAGATGTCGCGATAGCCGGTGATGCCTTCCAGCGCCGCCAGGAACTTCTCGGTCGTCAGGTCCTTGCCGGCGCGCTGCAGCGTGGTGACGATCAGGTCGGCGATGTTATGGCCGTAGACGGCGCCGATATTCGGGTCGCTGCCGTATTTGGCCTTGTACGCATCCCACCAGGCCGCGACGGTGGCGTTGGCCGTGTCGCGATAGGGCATCACGGTCCCGGCGCCGACATAGAGGCCCTCGGTCACGCCGCCCGGCGCAGACGCCACGATCTGGTCGAAGCTGGCCGACGGCGCCACGAAGTCGACATCCGTCCAGCCCATCTTGCGCGCCGTGGCATACGGCACGATGGCATCGCGCACGATGGCGCCCATGGCGACGAGATCGCAGCCGGCGCCGCGCAGCTTGGTGATCTGCGCGGTGAAGTCGGTGGCGATCGGCGTGTTGGTGGCGGTCTCGACCACCGACATGTTCATCGCCTTGGCCTGATCCTGCACGCCTTCCAGGATTTCCTTGCCGTAATCGGTGTCCTGATAGAGCGAGCAGAGCTTCTTGCGGCCGTGATGCTCGACCAGGTATTTGATGCCCGCCCGGATATGATCGTAATAGGTCGAGAAGGTCTGGAACTTGAGCTTGTGGAACGGCTCGGACATCGAGCGCGCCGCCGTCAGCGGGAACAGGTTCGGCACATTGGCCTTGAACTGCTCGGGGAAGACCGCGTTGTTATGCGGGGTGCCGAGCGCGCCGGCCATCAGGAAGATCTTGTCGCGGTTGATCAGCTTGTTGGCTGCCTGCACCGCGCGCGGCACCTGATACTGGTGATCCTCGACGATCAGGCGAATGCGGCGGCCATGCACACCGCCATCGGCATTGATCTTGTCGAAATAGAGCCGCATCGCGTTCGCGACGTTGACGCCGTAGGACGCCGCCGGACCGCTGAGATCGGTATGCTGGCCGATGACGATTTCGGTCTTGCTTACGCCACGCACGCTCTGGGCCTGGGCGTGACCCGTCAGGCCGGCAGCGGCCACCAATGCCGCCGAAACCGCTAAAGTCTTGATACGCATCCTGTGTTTCCTCCTAGGCAGGCTTCGTTTCACTCCAGCAGCCGGCACAGCCTCACGCACCGGCATACATCTCCCACCGGCGCCTTCAGGCGCCGGCATACATCTCGTCGATCAGCAGCTTGTATTTCTCGTTCACGAATTTCCGCTTCAGCTTCATGGTCGGGGTGAGCTCGTCATCCTCGGCCGTCAGCTGCTGGTCGATCAGGCGGAATTTCTTGATCGTCTCGACCCGGGCGAAGTTCTTGTTCACCCTCTCGATCTCTTCCCAGATCAGCTCCTGGACCTCCTTGGCGCGGCACAGCGACGCGAAGTTGGTGAACGGCACGTTCAGGTCCTGGGCGTATTTCACCACGTTGTCGTGGTCGATCATGATCAGGCAGGTGAGGAACTTGCGGCGGTCGCCGATCACCACCGCATCCGAGATATAGGGGCTGAATTTCAGCTGGTTCTCGATCTCCGATGGCGTGATGTTCTTGCCGCCGGCGGTGATGATGATGTCCTTCATCCGGTCGGTGATCCTGTACCAGCTCTCGTTGTCGACCGTGCCGACATCGCCGGTATGCAGCCAGCCGTCCCGGATCGTCTCTGCCGTCTTGGCCGGATTGTTCAGGTAGCCCATGAAGATATGGGGCCCCTTCAGCAGGATCTCGCCCTCCGGGCTGATCTTCACTTCGGTATTCGGCACCGCCTTGCCGATGGTGCCGAGCTTGACCTCGCCTTCCGGCGGGGCGGTCGCGAGGCCGACATTCTCGGTCTGGCCATAGACCTCGCGCATGTCCTTGCCGAGCGCCAGATACCACTTGATCAGGTCGGGCGAGATCGGTGCGGCGCCGGTGACCAGCCATTTGCAGCGGTCGATGCCGATGATCCGCTTGATGTTCCTGAGCACCAGATGGTCGGCCAGCCAGAAGGCCGCTTCCAGCCAGGCCGGCACGGGGCGGCGCTCGATCCAGCATTGCGCGCGGCGATAGCCGATGCCCAGCGCGGTGCGGTAGGCCCATTTGCCGAAGCCGGTCGCATCCTTCATGCGGATGGCGATGCCGGAATAGAATTTCTCCCACAGCCGCGGCACGGCGAAGAACACCGTCGGCTGCACTTCCTGCAGGTTCTGCGCCACCGTCTCCGGGCTTTCGGCGAAGTTGATGGTCGAGCCCGAGCGGATCGGCCAGAGCAGGGTGAAGCCGCGCTCGGCGATATGGCAGAGCGGCAGGAAGCTGAGCTGCTCGTCAGTATCCATCTGCTCCAGCAGGCGGCCGGCATTCTCCATCTGGAAGATCAGGTTGCGCTGGCTGATCATCGCGCCCTTCGGCGCGCCGGTGGTGCCGGAGGTGTAGATCAGGATGGCAAGGTCGTCGGGCTTTCCGGCCTCGAGCTGCGCCTCCCAGAAGCCGGGGTTGGCCGCCTCGAACTCCCGGCCCAGCCGCATCAGCTCGTCGAAGCTGATCACCATCGGGTCGCGGAAGTCGTGCAGGCCTTCCATGTCGATGACGACGATCTTCCGGAGCGTCGGGCAGCGGTCGCGCACTTCGAGCACCTTGTCGAGCTGCTCGTCATTCTCGGCGACATAGACCACCGTGCGGCTGTCGTTGACGATGTATTCGACCTGCTTGGCCGAATCCGTCGTGTAGATGCCGTTGGTCACCGCGCCGATGCCCTGGCAGCCGAGATCGGCATAGAGCCATTGCGGACTGCCTTCCGAAATGATCGACACCACCTCGCCGCGCCTGACGCCCAGCGCCGCCAGGCCGAGGCCGGCCTGCTTCACGTTCTCGCCATACTGGCGCCAGCTGGTGGATTTCCAGATGCCGAGATCCTTCTCGCGCATCGCGATCTTCCCGCCGCGCTCGGCCACCTTGCGCCAGAAATAGCGCGGCAGGGTGTCGCGCTCGATCACCTCGAGGATATCGGCATCGATCTCGATGCCGGTTTTCGGATCCCGCTTCTTCGCTATGGTCGCCATGGCCGTCCTCCCTGAACGCCAATGAGACAGACCCGATCTGGCGGTCGCCCGCCTAGCGCCAGGTCTTGCGTTTCTTCCAGCGTCGCTTGCCGCGCACGCCCTGTTCCTTCATGCCGAGGTAGAATTCCTTGATGTCTTCCTTCTCGAGCAGCCGGGCGCAGGTATCGGCCATCACGATGCGGCCGACTTCCAGCACATAGCCGTAATGGGCCGCATGCAGCGCCACATTGGCATTCTACTCGACCAGCAGGATGGTGGTCTTCTGCTCGGCGTTGATGCGCACGATGATCTCG
>CAYSCA010000208.1:0-6043 GCA_964429465.1 uncultured Rhodospirillaceae bacterium | reverse complement strand
AGCAGCACGTTCGACCAGATTTAGCCGGCCATGAAATCGTCGCGGTCGCGCTGCAGCAGCTTTTCGGTCTTCTGCTTGCCGACCTCGGGCTTCTGCTCGTCGTCTTCGTAGATCACCTCGACCGGGATGCCGCCCATCTTGCGGCCGAGATGGTCGAGCGCCAGCTCGAAGCTGTTGCGCATGTCGACGCCGTAGGCCGCATTGGGGCCCGACAGCGTGGTGACGAAGCCGATCTTGATCTTCTTGGCCTGCGCCGCGGCCGGGTCCGCCACGGCGAGCGCCAGGGCCGATACCGCCAGCGCGCCGGTCACGCGAAGCAAAGTGGAAATCTTCATGCTGGTTCCTCTCCCTTTTATGGCCGGCTTCGCTGTGGCGTGCCGCCCTGTCTTGAACTGACCATACACCAGTATCCGCCCCGGACACGGGCCGGAAGCGGGGATGCTAGAAAGAAATTGTCTGCTACTCACACAGAGGTGCTGAGCCCCTGCCGACTGGAAGCCTCCCGCTTATCTTTCCGGTACTATAATGCAGATTGCCGCCCTCACAAGCAATATCATGCATTTTTCGTCTCCTGGGCCTGCTGGCGCAGCACGAAACGCTGCACCTTGCCGGTCTGCGTGCGGGGCAGGGCATCGAGGAAGGCAACCGCGCGCGGGTATTTGTACGGCGCGATCTCGGCTTTCACGAAATCCTGCAGCAGCCTGGCGGTCTCGGGTCCCGCCTTGGCCTTGTCGCGCAGGACCACGAAGGCTTTGACGATCTGGCCGCGCTCGGGGCAGGGCGCGCCGACCACGGCGCATTCCTGCACCAGCGGATGCAGCATCAGCACGGCTTCCACCTCCGGGCCGGAGATGTTGTAGCCGGCCGAGACGATCATGTCGTCGGTGCGCGCCTGGTAATGGAAATAGCCGTCTTCGTCGCATTGATAGGCGTCGCCGGTGAAGTTCCAGCCATCCTGCACATAGGCCGCCTGGCGTTCCGGGTTGTCGAGATAACGGCAGCCGGTGGGCCCGCGCACCGCCAGCCGGCCGGTGACGCCCGGCGGCACCGGCTTGCCCTGCTCGTCGACCACGCGCGCCTCGAAGCCGGGGATCGCCTTGCCGGTGGCGCCGGGACGGATGCCGTCGCCCTCGGCGGCGATGAAGATATGCAGCATCTCGGTGGAGCCCAGGCCGTCGATGATCTTCAGCCCGGTCGCGTCATGCCAGCCCTGCCAGGTCGGCAGCGGCAGGGTCTCGCCGGCCGAGACGCATTTGCGCAGGGAGGAGATGTCGTAATCCTTCACCTTGTCGGTCATGGCGCGGTAGGCGGTGGGCGCGGTGAACAGCACGCTCACCTTCTTCGCCTGGATCAGCTCCAGCATCTTCTGCGGATTATACTGCTCCACGAGGAGCGTCGAGGCCCCGACATGCATGGGGAAGGTGACCAGCGCGCCGAGCCCGAAGGTAAATGCGATCGGCGGCGAGCCGGTGAAGATATCGTCCTTATCCGGTTTCAGCACATAGCGGCCGAAAGTGTCGCAGATCGCCATCACGTCGCGATGGAAATGCATGCAGCCCTTGGCCGGCCCGGTGGTGCCGGAGGTAAACGCAATCAGGCAGACATCGTCCCAGGCGGTATCGACCGTCTCGAAATGCGCGGGCTTCTTCGCCATTGCCGCATCCAGCGAGCCTGCCGCGTCGCTGCCGAAATACAGGCAGCGTTCGAGATGCCTGGATTCCTTCAGTGCGGTTTCCATCTCGTCGCGCAGGCGGATGTCGCAGAGCGCGACCCTGATCTCGGCCTTGTCGGCCATGTAGGTCAGTTCGCGCCAGCGGTAGAGCGGCATGGTGGCGACGGCAACCGCGCCCACCTTCATCACGGCGAACCAGCAGGCGACATACATCGGGTTGTTCGGCGCCCGCAGCAGCACGCGGTTGCCCGGCTGCACGCCGAGCTCGTCGACCAGCACATGGGCGATGCGGTTGGCGGTCTCCAGCAGCTTGGAATAGGTCCAGGTCTCGTCGTTGTAATGGATGACCGGGCGGTTGCCGTGGATGGCGGCCTGTTTGTCGAGCAGTTCGCGCGCGCAGTTCAGCCGCCTGGGGTAGGCGCGCAGCTCGGGCAGCGTGTCCCAGGCCATCTGCGGCCATTGCGCCTGCGGCGGCAGGTGGTCGCGCGGGAAGGTATCGATATGGGCGGAAGGTTCGAAGTCATGCATGTCGCACCTCATGCATATCGGCGCCTGGCAGGACAGGCAGGGGCATCTCGACGCGGATGGCGGCAGAAGGCGGCGTCGCGCGCCCGGCGGCATCGTGACCGCGGACATAGTAGGTGTAGCGCAGGCCGCCGAGCACGACGCGGTCGCTGTGCTTGGTCGATTTCACCGCCTCGGTGACGCGGGCGACGCCGTCATCCTCGGCGCGGTAGACGTTGTAGCCGGCAATCGGCGCCGCGCCGGGCAGGGCGGCCTTCCAGCTCAGCTTGATCTGGCCCTTCTCGATCCGTGCGACGAGATCGGCGCCGCCGGGCGGCCATTGCGGCGCGGCGCCATCGGTCGCGTCGGCGGGCGCCTGCTGCAGGCCCTTGGGCCAGAGGAAGCAGGTGACCTCCTTGAAATTCTCGTCGAGCTGCTTGCAGACATTGCAGTAGATGCAGCGCACGATCTGGTCGCCGCGCTGCTGCTTCACCTTCTTCACCCAGTCGGGATCGGCCAGCAGCTGCCGCGCCATGCCGATCATGTCGGCCTGACCGGTCTGCAGCAGGCGCTCGGCATCGGCCGGGTCGCTGATCTTGCCGACCGAGATCACCGGCACGTCGAAGCCCTTGGCGTTGATGAACTGCTTCACGCCGGCGGCCAGATGCGCATGCGGCAGCGGCGGATACCAGTCGCCCGGCATGCAGCGGTCGCCGGAATAGCCGGTATAGGGATAGAGCGGCTGGCCCTCGCGATGCACCGCATCCTCGAACTTGCCGCCGACCGACAGCGAAATGTAATCGACGCCGAGCTGCGCCATGCGCAAAGCGATCAGCTTGGCTTCCTCGACCGTATAGCCTTCCTTGATCGCCTCTTCGGCCAGGAAGCGCACGCCGACCGGCCAGTCCTTGCCGACATGGCGGCGCACGCTCTGCATGACTCGCCCGAACATGGCGAGCCGGCCTTCCAGGGTGCGGCCGTCGTATTCGTCGCGGCGCGGATTGCGGCGCGAGAGGAAGGAGGAGAGCGTATAGGCATGCGCCGAGTGCAGCTCGACGCCGTCATAACCGGCCTCGCGGGCGCGCGCCGCGGCCTCGCCGAACTGCTCGACGATGCGGTCGATCTCCTCGGGCGTGAGGCTGTCGATGGTCTGGCGCCAGCCGGAGCGCGCGACTTTCAGGAAATGGATGATCTGCGGCACGACCTTGGAATCCGAGGCGCCGTGCACCTGGCGGACCAGCTCGCGATGGCCGGGGATGAAGTCGTCGGAGGAGAGCCGCAGCAAAGGCCCGGATTTGTTGGCATGGATCGCGGTGGCTTCCACCACGATCAGCCCGACATTTCCCTGCGCGTAACGCACATAGCGGTCGATGATCGGCTGGTTGACGATGCCGTCCTCGCCCGACAGCCGCGTGACCATGGCGGGCACCGCCACCCGGTTCGGCAGCAGCATGCCATTGACGTCCAGCGGCGCGAGCAGCTTCATCCGGCATTGCCCTCCGCGGCGAAGGCGGCATAGGTCTGGCCAGCGATGACCAGCTTGTTGATCTCGGTGGTGCCTTCGTAGATGCGCAGCGCGCGCACCTCGCGGTAAAGGCTTTCCACCATGCTGCCGCGGGTGACGCCCAGTCCGCCCCAGAGCTGCACGGCGGCGTCGATCACGCGCTGGGCGGCTTCGGTGGCATACATCTTGGCCATCGAGGCTTCGCGGGTGACACGCGCCGCCCCCATATCCTTGGTCCAGGCGGCGCGGTAGATCAGCAAAGCCGAGGCATCGATCTCGGTGGCCATGTCCGCGATCTTGGCCTGGGTGAGCTGGTAATCGGCGAGTTTCTGGTCGAAGACCTTGCGCTCATGCACGCGGCGCAAAGCCTCGTCCAGCGCGCGGCGGGCGAAACCCAGGGCTGCCGCGCCCACGGTGGAGCGGAAGACATCGAGATTGCTCATCGCGATCTTGTAGCCTTCGCCCGGCTTGCCGATCAGGTTGCCGGCAGGGATGACACAGTCCCGGAATTCCAGCCGGCCCAGCGGATGCGGTGCGATCACGTCGATGCGTTCCGGCACGCTGAAGCCCGGCATGCCGGCTTCGACCACGAAGATGGCGAGGCCCCTCGCGCCGGGCGCGTCGCCGAGCCGGGCGACGACGGTATACTGATCGGCGATGCCGCCGTTGGAGATCCAGGTCTTGACGCCGTTCAGCCGATAACCCTGACCGTCGGGAACGGCGACCGTAGTGACGGCGGCGACATCGGAGCCGGCATCGGGTTCGGACATGGCCAGAGCCGCGATCTTCTCGCCGCGGGCCACGCCGGGCAGCCAGCGCTGTTTCTGTTCCGGCGTGCCGAACAGGCTGATCGGGCCGGAGCCCAGCCCCTGCATGACGAAGGAGAAATCCGCCAAACCGTGATGATAGGCGAGGATCTCGCGGGCCAGCGCCAGGCTGCGCACTTCCAGCTTCTCGTGCTCGCCGCCGCCATCCTTCGGCACGGTCAGGCGCAGCAGGCCATCCCGGCCCATCTGCTGTACGAAATTGCGGCAGACCGCGTCGATATCCGCATCATCGCCATGATGCGCGGCATGCCTGCGGGCCCATTCCTCCAGCCTCGCCGCCAGCGCGCGGTGGCGCTCCTCGAAGAATGGCCAGTTGAGATAGCTTTTGTCCGCCATCTCAGTTGCCCTCGAAGACCGGCTTCTGCTTTGCGGCGAAAGCGCGATAGGCGCGGGCGAAATCCTCGGTCTGCATGCAGATCGCCTGCGCCTGCGCCTCGGCCTCGATGGCGGCATCGAGATCCATCGACCACTCCTGGTGCAGGCAGGTCTTGGTGATGCCGTGCGCGAAGGTCGGCCCGTCGGCCAGCTCCTTCGCCAATGCCTGCGCCTCGGCCAGCAGCCGATCGGGCGCGACCAGGCGATTGAAGAAGCCCCAGCGTTCGCCTTCCTCGGCGTTCATGCTGCGGCCGGTATAGAGCAGCTCGGCGGCGCGGCCGCTGCCGATGATGCGCGGCAGGATATTGCAGGCGCCCATATCGGCGCCGGCCAGGCCGACGCGCACGAACAGGAAGGCGGTCTTGGCATGCAGGGTGGCGAGACGCAGGTCAGATGCCATGGCGAGGATCGCGCCGGCGCCGGCGCAGACGCCGTCGATGGCGGCGATGATCGGCTGCGGGCAATGGCGCATCGCTTTCACCAGATCGCCGGTCATGCGGGTGAAGGCGAGCAAGCCGGCCATGTCGCCGGACTCCTTCAGCTTCACCAGCGGGCCGATGATCTCGTGCACGTCGCCGCCGGAGCAGAAATTGCCGCCTTCGCCGGTGATCACGACGGTCTTGACGTCGCTGACATAATTGAGCGCGCGGAAGGTGTCGCGCAGTTCGGCGTAGGACTCAAACGTGAGCGGATTCTTGCGCTCCGGGCGGTTCAGCGTGACCGTCGCGACCTTGCCCTCGACCGACCAGCCGAAATGCTTCGGGCGGAAATCCTTCGCCAGCTTGCTCACGCTTTCTCTCCCTCGTTCGTATCCACGGCATTCTGGTGCACCGACTGCTTCAGCCGGCCGAGCAGCTGGAACAGCTGCTGCATCTCCTGGCGGCTCATGCCGGCCATCATCCGGTCGATCCAGCCTTCATGGACCGGCGTCATGGCATCGAAGGCCTTCTTGCCTGCCGGGGTGAGGCCGATATGGCTGGAGCGGCGATCGCGCTGCGACGGCGTGCGCTTGACCAGGCCTTCCTCCACCAGGCGGTCAGCCAGGCCGGTGATGTTGCCGTTCGACACCATCATGCGGGCCGAAAGCTCGCTCATGGTCAGGCCGTCCGCAGCGCGATCGAGCTGGGCCAGCAGGTCGAAGCGGGGCAGGGTGGTGTCGAA
>CAYSCA010000207.1:0-6146 GCA_964429465.1 uncultured Rhodospirillaceae bacterium | reverse complement strand
AGGCAGCGGCATCATCGAAACCGGGCTGCGCGGCGCTGATCGGCGCGATCTGCTGCGCGGCATCCTGCGCAATCTTGATGCGGCCGGCGATGTCGCGCAATGCGTCGTTCCCATACATGCGCCCAGCCTTGCCCAAAATGCGGCGGAAGGCAATCGGCCGCGATTCAGGCCGCCGCGCGATGCGTGGCCAGAAATTCCAGGAAGAGCGGGTTGTCGGCATAAGCCACGTTGATGCGCAAAGCCGGAATCTGCCGGTCGCGGTCGAGGCAGAAGACGGAGCCCGGCGCGAGGAAGATGCCTCTTTCGAAAGCCTGGCGCGCGAGTTCGACATCGTCGGTGCCGGCCTGCAGGGGGCACCAGAGATAATAGCCGCCCTCGGGCCGGGCGAAGCCTGAGATGCCGATCCGTTCGAGGTTGAGCATGGCGTCCTGTGCGGCGCGGTTGACGCGTTCGCGCAGACGGTTCAGGTGATGGCGGTAATGTCCGTCGGCGATCAGGTCATGGATCAGCCGTTCGACGTAGCCCGAGCTGTTGACGACGGTGAGCATCTTCACGTCGGTCAGCGAGCGGATCAGGTTGGCATTGCCGGCGATGTAACCTGTGCGCAGGCTGGCCGACAGCGTCTTGGAAAAAGTGCCGACATAGATGACACGATCGAGCTGATCGAGCGTGGCCAGCCGCGGCGTGATCGGCGGCAGCAGGTCGGCGAAGGGATCGTCCTCCACCAGGATCATGCCATGCCGGTCGGCCTGCTGCAGCAGGCGGTGCAGGGCGGCTGGCGCCATCGACGTGCCGGTCGGATTGTGCGCCAGCGTCTGGGTAAAGAACAATCGCGGCTTGTGCAGGGCGGCCTTGGCCTCCAGATCCTCTAAATCGGGACCTTCGCTGGTGCGCCGGATGCCGATCACATTGGCACGTGCGAGCCGCAGCTTGCCGAATAACGGGTAATAGCCGGGGCTGTCGACGAAGACCGTGTCGCCCGGCTCGAGATAATGCCGCACGATGAGATCGAGCGCGTGATTGGCGCCGAAGGTGAGCAGGATCTGATCGGCGGTGACATGGATCGAGCGTTCGATCAGGCGGCCGGCGATCAGCGAGCGCAGCGGCTCGTAGCCCTGCGGCGCGCCATAGCCATGCTCGATGCGGCTCGCGCCGCGCTGGCTGGCGCGCAGATGCCGGCCGAGTTCTGAGCCTTCCATCCAGGCTGACGGCGGGCGCCCGTCGCCGACGCGCACCGCGTGATGCTGGATCAGCTGTTCGCGCAGCAGGGTGACGAGGTCGATCGCCTCGCTGACATGCACCGGGCGCGCGGAGGCCGGCTTGGGCCGCGGCCGGCAGATGAAGAAGCCCGAGCCCGGCTTGGATTCCAGATAGCCGAGCGAGACGAGGCGGTCATAGGCCTCGACCATCGTGTTCTTGGAGACGCCGAATTCGGCGGCGGCGCTGCGGACGGAGGCGATACGGGTTCCGGGCGTGAGATGACCCGCATCCACCTGCCTGGCGATATTGCGCGCAATCTGCTCCGACCGTGACTCACGCATTCCGGTTTCTCCAACTGTACCATTATTCTGAATGGTACAGTGAATTGCACAATGTAGGCAACTGTACCTTGTCCGAATCAGCTGCTTCGCCGAGCGTGGCAGCCACAAACGACTGCTGTTCGCAGGCGAGGAGGAAACCGATGAGTGGAGTGGGACCGGCTGATTCTGCCGGACGGAGCGGCGTTTCCATCAATTCCCGGCTGGAGAATTACCGCAACCTGGCGCCGGCCGAGCGCCTCGCCGCGCTGGCCAGGGCGGCCGGCCTGAGCGAGGCCGATCAGGCATTGCTGGCCAGGCCCGGCGCGCTGCCGGTCGATCGCGCCAACGGCATGATCGAGAATGTGGTCGGCACCTTCGAGCTGCCGCTCGGCATCGCCACCAACTTCCAGATCAACGGCCGCGACTACCTGATCCCCATGGCGGTGGAAGAACCCTCCGTCGTGGCGGCCGCCTCCTACATGGCGCGCATCGCGCGCGGCTGCGGCGGCTTCGAGACCTCCAGCACCCTGCCGATCATGCGGGCGCAGGTGCAGGTGATCGGCACCACCGATCCCTTCGGCGCCAAGATGAAGCTGCTGGCGGCCCGCGAGGAGATCATCGCGGCGGCCAATGCGAAGGACAAGGTGCTGGTCGGCCTCGGCGGCGGCTGCCGCGACATCGAGGTGCATGTCTTCCCGCAGACGCCGCGCGGCGCGATCCTGGTCATGCATCTGCTGGTCGATGTGCGCGATGCCATGGGCGCCAACACGGTCAACACCATGGCCGAGACGGTGGCGCCGATCGTCGAGCGCGTCACCGGCGGAACCGTGCGGCTGCGCATTCTCTCCAATCTGGCCGACCGCCGGCTGGCGCGCGCCCGTGTCAGCCTGACGGCCGACGCGCTCACCACGAAGGAATTCTCCGGCCAGCGCATCATCGACGGCATCCTCGATGCCTATACCTTCGCCGCCATCGATCCCTACCGTGCCACGACGCATAACAAGGGGATCATGAACGGCATCGATCCGGTCGTGGTGGCCACCGGCAACGACTGGCGCGCCATCGAGGCCGGCGCCCATGCCTGGGCGGCGCGCGACGGGCGCTACACCTCGCTCACCACCTGGGAGCTGAGCAGGGACGGGCATCTGGTCGGCACCCTGGAAATGCCGATGGCCATGGGCCTGGTCGGCGGCGCGACCAAGACGCATCCTCTGGCCCAGCTCGCTTTGCGCATTCTCGGCGTGACCTCGGCGCAGGAACTGGCGGAGGTCACCGTCGCGGTCGGCCTGGCGCAGAACATGGCGGCGCTGCGTGCGCTCGCCACCGAAGGCATCCAGCGCGGCCATATGGCGCTACATGCCCGCAACATCGCCATCGTCGCAGGCGCCACCGGGGCGGAGATCGACAAGGTCGCCGCCGAGCTGGCTGCGGCCCATGACGTTCGCACCGACCGCGCGGCCGAAATCCTCGCCCGTCTGCGGCGCGGCTGATCCCTTTCACCACAAGAAGAACCTACGGAGGAAACCAACATGACCATCAATCGTCGCAAGCTCATCGGCTCTGCGGCTGCGCTCGGCGCAGCGGCAGCCCTGCCCGCCGCTCCTGCCGTGGCGCAGAGCGGCGCCGTTAAATGGCGCATGCAGGCGCTGTGGGATCCCGGCACCACGCCGCAGAAATTCGAGGAGCGCTTCGTCAAGCGGGTCGCCGAGCTGACCGGCGGCAAGTTCGTGATCGAGCTCTTCGCCGGCGGGCAGATCGTGCCGGCGGCGCAGGCCTTCGACGCCGTACGCGGCGGCGCCTTCGAGATGATGAAGACCTTCGACGGTTACGAGGCCGGCAAGATTCCGGCCTTCGCCTTCACCAGCACGATCCCCTTCGGCTTCCCCGAATCCGACCAGTATGAAGCCTGGTTCTACGAGGTGGGCGGTCTGGAGATGGCGCGTGAGGCCTATGCCCCGGCCGGGCTCGTGTATGTCGCGCCGACCGTCTATGGCCAGGAGCCGATCCATTCCAAGATGCCGATCACCAAGATCGCCGATCTCGCCGGCAAGAAGGGCCGCTTCGTCGGCCTCGCGTCCGCGGTGATGGGCGCTTTCGGCGTCAGCGTCTCGCCGCTGCCGACCGGCGAGGTCTACACCGCGCTGGACAAGGGCGTGATCGACATCGCCGACCGCGGCGACCTGACGGCCAATTTCGAGGCCGGCCTCGCCGAGGTGGCGAAGCATGTGGTGGTGCCGGGTGTGCACCAGCCGACCACGGCGACCTGCTATGTGGCCAATCGCGGCGCCTACGAGAAGCTGCCGGCCGAATACAAGGCCGCGCTGGCGGTTGCGGCGCGCGAGATTTCGGCCTCCCTGCGCCAGCATATCCTGGTGCAGGACGCGATCGCGCTGGAGAAGTACAAGGCGAAGGGCTGCACGATCCACACGCTCGATCCGGCCGATATCCTGGCCAATCGTCCGAAGGCCATTGCAGCCTGGCAGGCGGCCACCAAGGACAACGCGCTGGCCAAGAAGATCCTGGAAAGCCAGATGGCCTTCATGAAGCGGCTCGGCGTACTGGCCTGATTGCTGTGGCGGGTGCATCCTGCACCCGCCATTTTCTTTCTTCCAGGGATTTACCGTGCCGCGATTCTTGGGCGCTCTCGTCAGCGCCATCACCGCCGTGAACAAGGCAGCCTTCTATTTTGCCGTCCTGCTCGTCTATGCCATCGTTCCGGTGCTGCTCATCGACGTGGTGATGCGCTATGTCGTGAACAGCCC
Source organism: uncultured Rhodospirillaceae bacterium (assembly GCA_964429465.1). Classification (GTDB taxonomy): domain Bacteria; phylum Pseudomonadota; class Alphaproteobacteria; order Ferrovibrionales; family Ferrovibrionaceae; genus Ferrovibrio. The sequence goes on along the minus strand of CAYSCA010000207.1, from coordinate 1,864 downwards.
GACCGTCTGGGGCACGGAACTGGCGACGCTGCTGTTCGGGCCGTATTTTCTGCTCGCCGGCCCCTATGTGTTGCACCTCAAGGGCCATGTGGCGATGGACCTGCTGCGGCAGAAGCTGAACCTGCGGCAGGACCGGATCATGGAGCTGGTCAACCTGCCGGTGATCATCGCCTTCTGCGGCATCCTGCTCTGGTATTCGCTGCCCTCGGCGATCGACTCCTTCAATTACGGCGAGACATCCTTCTCGGCCTGGAACCCGCCGATCTGGTGGACCAAGGCCGCCGTGCCGCTGGCGCTGGTGCTCATGCTGCTGCAGGCTTTCGCGGAATTCCTGCGCGTGCTGTTCCGCGCCTCGGCTGACGAGGCCGCCGCATCATGAGCTCGACCGCCATTCTGCTTCTCATGTTCGGCGGCCTGACGCTGTTCATGCTCACCGGCCTGCCGATTGCTTTCGTGCTGGGCGGCCTGTCGCTGCTGATCACCGTGCTGTTCTGGAATGCGCAGGCGGTGATCATCCTGGTGCTGCAGATTTTCGACACCATGAAGTCGGAAGCGCTGCTTGCCATCCCGCTCTACATCCTGATGGCGGCGCTGCTGTCGCGATCCGGCGTGATCGAGAAGCTCTACCGCGCCATGGAGCTGTGGTTCGGCCGGGTGAGGGGCGGACTTGCCATCGGCACGGTGGTGATCTGCGTCATCATGGCCGCGATGACTGGCGTGGTTGGCGCCGCCGTCACCGCCATGGGCATGCTGGCGCTGCCGGAAATGCTGCGGCGGCGCTACAGCCCGGAGCTGGCGACCGGCACTATCTGCGCCGCCGGCACGCTGGGCATCCTGATCCCGCCTTCGGTGCTGACCATCGTCTATGCCGTCACCGCGCAGGTCTCGATCGGCAAGATGCTGATCGCCGGCATCGTGCCAGGCATGATCCTCGCGCTGCTCTATATCGGCTATATCCTGGTCGTCTGCTGGCTCAAGCCCGAGGTCGCGCCGTTGTCGGATGATTTCGAGCCCGCGCCGCTGCGCCGGCGGCTAGCGGCGCTGGGATCGCTCATCCTGCCCGGCCTGCTGATCCTGCTGATCCTCGGCTCGATCTTCTTCGGCTTCGCGACGCCGACCGAAGCGGCCGCTGTCGGCGTTTTCGGCGCGGCGATTGCCGCCGCCATCGAGCGCAAGCTGACCTTTGACGCCGCATTCTCGGCCGCGGTCGATACCGCCAAGGCCACCGCGATGATCCTGTGGATCACCATCGGCGCGAAGGCCTATGTCGCGATCTTCACCGGCCTGGGCGGCGCGGATTCGCTGCTCAACCTGATCCGCTCACTCGATGTCGGGCCTTATGTGATCCTGACCGTGATGCTGCTGATCTTGGTCTTCCTTGGCACTGTGCTGGACGAGATCGGCATCATCCTGCTCACCGTGCCGGTCTTCATCCCGATCGTGAAATTCCTCGGCTTCGACGAGATCTGGTTTGGCGTGCTCTACGCCATCACGATCCAGATGGGCTATATCTCGCCGCCCTTCGGCTACACGCTCTTCTATATGAAAGGCGTGCTGCCCAGGGGGCTTGATATGGGCGTGGTCTACCGCGGCATCATCCCGTTCTTCCTGCTGCAGGGGATCGGCATCATCATCGCCATGGCATTCCCCGGCCTGATGACCATCCTGCCGCGGCTGATGGTGAACTGAGGGCGGCCTCCGGGGCGGTCCGGCTTGACACCCGGAGCACCTGCCTCTATACGCTGGCCCTCATCTGAACGGCCGAATTCACCACGATTTCGGCCCGGCGGGCGGTTAGCTCAGCGGTAGAGCACACCCTTCACATGGGTGGGGCCACAGGTTCAAATCCTGTACCGCCCACCAT
>CAYSCA010000206.1:0-6147 GCA_964429465.1 uncultured Rhodospirillaceae bacterium | reverse complement strand
CCGAAACCTGCCTTTCCTGCATCGCCTGCAGCAGGGCGGACTGGGTGCGCGGGTTGGTGCGGTTGATCTCGTCGGCCATCAGCAGCTGGCAGAAGACCGGGCCGGCAATGAAGCGGAACGAGCGCCGGCCGGAGTCGCTTTCCTCCACCACCTCGGAACCCAGGATATCGGCGGGCATCAGGTCGGGCGTGAACTGGACGCGCCGGGCATCCAGGCCAAGCACCCGGGCCAGCGTCTCGACCAGCTTGGTCTTCGCCAGGCCGGGTACGCCGACCAGCAGGGCGTGACCGCCGGCCAGGAGGGTGATCAGGGTCTCCTCGACCACTTCACCCTGGCCGAAAATGACGCGCTCGACGGCATCGCGAGCGGCACCCAGCCGTCCGCCGATCCGCTCGATTTCGGGGAGAATGTGTTCGGCAGTGTCGCTCAAATTGTGCATGCGGATGAGTATATAGTAGAAGGGAAATGAAAGCCCAGATGCCTCATATGCCGAATCCCGCGGGCAGAAGCCCCAATCTCCAAGACGTGATCGCCCGGTTTGGCGGCGCCGGCACGGCGCAGCGCAAGCCGCCGGTCGATCTGTGGAATCCGCCCTTTTGCGGCGAAATAGATATGCGCATCGCCCGGAACGGTGCATGGCACTATCTCGGGTCGCCGATCAACCGGCCTGCCATGGTGAAACTTTTTTCCAACATTTTGCGGCGCGAGCCGGATGGAAGTTACGTGCTGGTGACGCCGGTAGAGAAGTGTCGCATCCGTGTCGATGATGCCCCCTTCTCGGCCGTCGAGATGACTGCCAGCGGCACCGGCGAGGATCGCCTGATCGCCTTCCGCACCAATGTGGATGACATAGTTCCTCTCGATGCTGAGCACCCGCTGCGGGTGGCGACGAATCCGGAAACGGGCGAGCCATCGCCCTACCTGCTGGTGCGGGACCGGCTCGAAGCGCTGATTGCCCGGCCGGTTTTCTACCAGCTGGTCGACATGGCAGAAGAACGGGTTGAGGCGGGCCGCACGCTCCTCGGCGTGCGCAGCGGGGGGCAGTTCTTTCCCCTCGGCGAGGCCGCATGAACGCCGAGACACCGACGATCATCACCGCTTCGCCGATGCTGGAAGAGCTCCGCAGCCGGTTGCAGCCGGTGCCGCCGCTGGCGGCGATTCCACGCCAGTATGAGGCGGTGGCAAAGGGCGATTTTCAGCTCAACCCGAATTTTACGCCGCTGCGGCCGGGCCCGCTGATGCCGGCGGCGGTGCTGGTCCCGGTGGTGGCCTATGAGAATGGCGAGCGTGTCATCCTGACCAAGCGCACGGCGCATCTGTCGAATCACGCGGGGCAGATCAGTTTCCCCGGCGGCAGGATCGATCCCGAGGACCCCGACGTGATCGCCACCGCATTGCGCGAGACCGAGGAGGAGATCGGCCTCGATCGGCTCCATATCAGCATCCTCGGTGCGCTGGATGCCTATGTGACCGGTACCGGATTTGTGGTCGTCCCGGTCGTCGGCATGGTCAGGCCGGGCTTCAGCCTGCGTCTGCAGCAACACGAAGTGGCCGAGGTCTTCGAGGTGCCGTTCGGCTTCCTGATGAATCATCGCAATCATCAGCGGCACAAGGGTGTGTTCAATGGCGTCGAGCGCCAGTGGTGGGCGATGCCCTACGAGGACAAATACATCTGGGGTGCCACGGCCGGCATGCTGCGCAACCTGCACGACCTGCTGCATGGCGACAGGGTCGAGCAGAACAGGGCGGGCGAGTCGGGATGAGCCGCTTCATTTTCCATCTGCTGCCGTTTCTGCTGCCCTTCCTGCTCTACGGCCTCTACATCTGGCATGCGAAGCGGACGGGAAAGAGCAGCGCCGAAGCGACGCCCTGGTTCTGGCTGGCCAGCGCCGGATTGCTGCTGGTCATTCTCGGATTCGTTGTCTGGGGCGGCTTTTTCGCCGAGGGGACCGGCAAATATACGCCGGCCCGCCTGGAGGACGGCCGCATCGTGCCCGGGCGGGTCGGGCCATGAACGGAGAGGCGGCAATCGACCGGATCGTGCCGGTCGGCTGGATGACGGCGCCGCCCACGCTGGCCGTGCTGAAGGCCCTGGCCGCCGGGGGCGCGCCAGCCCGGTTCGTCGGCGGCTGCGTGCGCGATGCCATCCTCGGCCTGCAGCCTGACGACATCGATATCGCGACTCCGGAACTGCCGGAGACCGTGATCCAGCGGCTGCAGAAGGCCGGACTGAAGGCCGTGCCGACGGGAATCGAACACGGGACGGTCACGGCGGTCGCGCCGCCGGCCACCTTCCAGATCACCACTTTGCGCAGGGATGTCGATACCGATGGCCGCCATGCCCAGGTGGCGTTCGGCACCGACTGGGCCGAGGACGCCGTCCGGCGCGACTTCACCATCAATGCGCTCTATGCCGACGCCGACGGCAGGCTGCATGACTACACGCAGGGCCGGGCCGATCTTGCCGCCGGCATCGTGCGCTTCGTGGGCGAGCCCATGCAGCGCGTGGCCGAGGATTACCTGCGGGTGCTCCGGTTTTTCCGGTTCCATGCGCGGTTCGGCAGAGGCGGGCCGCATGCGGCGTCGCTGGCCGCCTGCGCCGCGGCGGCGGACCGGCTGGACCGGCTGTCGGCCGAGCGGGTGCGCGACGAGCTGCTGAAAATCCTGGCGCTGCCCAATGCCGCCACCGCGCTGCGGCTGATGCAGGCGGCTGGCATATTGGCAGCGCTGCTGCCGCAGGCGCGGTTCGAACCCGCGTCATTCGAGTCGCTCGTCCGGTTGCAGGAGGCCTTGCAGGCGCAGAGCGGTCAGCAGCCGGACATCTGGCCGCGGCTTGCGGTGCTGTTCCCGACGGATGGCCCGGACGGCGATGCCGTTGCGGACCGGCTGCGGCTATCCAATGCGCAGCGTGCCCGGTTCGCCGCATTGATGATGCCCTCTCTGCGGCCGGACGAGTTGCAGGATGAGGGCGCCTTCCGCCGGGTCCTCTACCGCATGGGAGCCGAGCGGAGCAGGGATCATGCCCTGCTGGCCGCGGCGCGCGAGCCGGCGCTGGCCGAGCTTGCGCTGCGCCGTGGCGTCGAGGCGGCGGCCTGGCGGCGGCCGGTATTTCCGTTGCGCGGAGCCGATATCCTGGCGCTGGGCTTCTCGCCCGGTCCGAATGTCAGCATGCTGCTGAAGGAACTGGAAGGCTGGTGGGCGGAAGAGGGGTTCCGGGCCGATCGGGAAGCCTGTCTCGCGCGCTTGCGCGAACGTGTCCAGCTGGCATCCGAGGATTGATCCGCCGCTAAACGGTTGTTTTTATTTTATGCGGCTTTGAAGAGGTGGGGCGAAAAGAACTCGAGCTCCACGTCGGCGCCGAGAACCCGGACGTCGATGTGGAGCTCGAGACCAACTCTAAGAACTCAAACGCTACGATTTACTTCTTGGCGGCCTTCTTCTTGGCAGCCTTCTTCTTGGCCTTCGGCGCCTTCTTGGCCTTCACGGCCTTCTTCGCCTTCACAGCCTTCTTCGCCACCTTCTTCTTAGCGGCTTTCTTCTTCGCAGCCATGTTCTCCTCCATGGATAAGATGCGGTTTTCACCGCAACGAAGTTTTCGGGAAATGTTTCCCGAACAAGCGTATCTGTAGCACAACGTTGCGGTATTAACCACAAAATCTTGAGCGGGCTTAAAATTTTGTTAAAAGCGTGTCGTTTTTGCCGTCGCGCGTGGGGCATCGCTCGAACGAATCCGCACCACTGAAGTAAAACGCATCACGCTATTCAGAAAAACAGCGAGTGCACGCGAAGCCGCATAAATACTGGCGATTTTGCTTATGGCCATTTCACTGTCGGCGGCATCGACATGAGAATCGCTTCGGTGTTGCCGCCGGTTTTGAGTCCAAAAGTGGTGCCGCGATCGTAGAGCAGATTGAACTCCACATAGCGCCCGCGACGGACCAGCTGGTGGTCTCTTTCGGCCGCCGACCACGAATCATTCAGGTGCCGGCGGACGATTTTTGGATAGGATTCGAGGAACGATTCGCCGACCGTTTTGGTGAAGGCGAAATCGCGTTCCCAGTCGCCGCTGTCGAGGCTGTCGAAGAAGATGCCGCCGACTCCCCGGGGCTCGTTCCGGTGCGGCAGATAGAAATACTCATCGCACCATTGCTTGAAGCGGGGATAGTAGCCGGGATCGAAGCGGTCGCAGGCGTCGCGCAGCGCGGCGTGGAAGGTCTCGGTGTCGGCATCGTCAGGCACCATCGGCGTCAGATCGGCGCCGCCCCCGAACCAGGACTTGCTGGTGACCAGGAAGCGGGTGTTCATGTGCACCGCCGGCACTTTCGGCGACTGCATATGGGCGACCAGGGAAATGCCGGAGGCCCAGAACCGGCCATCCTGGTCGGCACCGGGAATCTGCTTGCGGAACTCGGGTGAGAATTCGCCATGCACCGTGGAGATATTCACGCCCACCTTCTCGAACACCCGGCCGCGCATGACGCTCATCACGCCGCCGCCGCCGCCGGGACGGTCCCAGGCCTTGCGTTCGAAGCGTCCGGCGGGACGGTCGCTCAGCATGCCGGTCAACTCGTCTTCCAGCTGTTCGAAGGCGGCGCAGATCCGGTCGCGCAGCGACTCGAACCAGGCGGCGGCGCGCTTCTGGCGCTCGGCGATGTCAGCCTCGTTCATGATGTCCTTCCTGTTCAGGTTCCCGACGGGGAAAGCCGTCGAGCTGCCGCAATGCCTCGCCCAATACCATGGCCGCGGCGGTGGCGACATTGATCGAGCGCAAACTCGCCCGGATCGGAATCACCAGCCGGGCATCCGCGGCGGCATGCACATGATCGGGCGCTCCCCGGCTCTCGCGGCCGAGCAGGAGGATATCGTCCGGCGCGAAGCGGAAGGCGGTGTAGGGAATGGCCGCCTTGGTGGTCAGCAGTACCAGGCGGCCGGCCGGCCGTTCGGCGGTGAAGCTCGCCCAGCTCTCGTGTCGATGGATCGCGGCATGCTCAAGATAGTCCATGGCGCTGCGCCGCACCGCCTGGACGGAAAAGGGGAAGCCGCAGGGTTCGATGACATGGACGGGAACATCGAGGCAGGCGCCGAGGCGCAGAATCGTGCCGAGGTTGGGTGGTATGTCGGGCTCGAAGAGGGCGATCCGCATCGGGTCCTTCAGCGCAGAAGACGGACGAGCGATTTTCCTCGGTTTATCAATGCGATTCCAACCCCAAGACCCCTGCGGCAACCTGTCGCATCCGCACGGCCAAGTGCTGGACTTCGCCAACATATAGTGAGAAATATCCGGTCTCGTTTCCAGGACCTATGTTTGAGGGGGCTATGGCAGGGACAGCGACCCAACAGGCCGGCACGACCGAGCCGACCCGTCGCGATTTCATCGTGATTGCAGCCAGCGCTTTTGGCGCCGTGGGAGCAGCGGCAGCCGCATGGCCGTTCATCGACCAGATGAACCCCTCTGCCGACGTGCTCGCATTGTCCAGCACGGAAGTCGATCTGAGCCAGATCGCCGCCGGCCAGAGCGTCACCATCCTGTGGCGCGGCAAGCCGGTCTTCGTGCGCCACCGCACCGAGGCCGAGATCGCCAAAGCCCGGGAGGACGACACCGCTTCCTTGCCCGATCCGCAGAAGGACGCCGATCGCGTCAAGAAGCCGGAATGGCTGGTGATGATGGGCGTCTGCACCCATCTGGGCTGCGTCCCGCTGGGCCAGAAGGGTGATTTCGGCGGCTGGTTCTGCCCCTGCCACGGATCGCATTACGACACCTCGGGCCGTATCCGGAAGGGTCCCGCCCCGGCGAACCTGCCGGTGCCTGACTATGTCTTCCTGAACGATACCCGCATCCGCATCGGCTAAGGACCGCACCGATGGCTGACAATACTTCCGGCTTCTACAACAACTCGGTCGTCAAGTGGATTGAATACCGCCTGCCGGTCTTCTCCACGATGGACCACATGGTGGGCACCCAGTATCCGGCGCCCAAGAACCTGAGCTACTGGTGGAACTTCGGTTCGCTGGCGGGCCTCTGCCTGGTGATCCAGATCGTCACCGGCATCGTGCTGGTGATGCATTACACGCCGCATACCTCGCTGGCCTTCGATTCGGTCGAGCACATCATGCGCGACGTGAATTACGGCTGGCTGCTGCGCTACA
>CAYSCA010000205.1:0-6163 GCA_964429465.1 uncultured Rhodospirillaceae bacterium | reverse complement strand
CAGGCGGTCGCCTGACGCGGAAAGGAACGCGGCGTGCCGGGTGACCGGACGAATCGGACCAGACGGGCGACCGAGGCCTTCTTCGGACGCCGCCATGGCAAGGCGCTGCGTCCGGTCCAGCGCGCGGCGCTGGAAAAAAACCTCCCGCGGCTGCGTCTCGACCTGTCGCAGCCGCCGCCGGCCAGCCTTGCCGGGCTGTTCGGGGCTCGGGTCGATTCCGTCCGCATCGAGATCGGTTTCGGCGGCGGCGAGCATCTGCACCACGAGACGTGGCGCCATGCGGCGACAGGCTTCATCGGGGTGGAGCCTTTCGTCAACGGCATGGCGAAGCTGATGGCGCGTCTCGACGAGGAGCCGCGGGCCAATCTGCGCGTCCATGACGACGACGCGACTCAGCTCCTGGACTGGCTGCCGCCGGCATCGATCGACGGCATCGACCTGCTCTACCCCGATCCGTGGCCGAAGAAGCGGCACTGGAAGCGGCGCTTCGTCGGCCCGGCCAATCTCGACCGCTTCGCGCGCATCCTGCGGCCGGGCGGCGTGTTCCGCTTCGCCTCCGACATCGATTCCTATGTCGACTGGACGCTGCTCGCCTGCCGGGCGCATGACGCCTTCGAGTGGATCGCCCGCACGCCGGAAGACTGGCGCCTGCCTTATGAGGGCTGGCCCGGCACGCGCTACGAGGCGAAGGCGCTGCGCGAGGGACGAACGCCGGCCTATCTGCGCTTCGTGCGGGTTTAGCGCCGAACGATCCGCCTATTGAACTCCGGTCACGGCTCGGCTATATGGAACGAAATTCTTGGTCGTATGGCGAAGAGTGGGTCCACCCGGTCCCGCTCTTTTTTGTTGGCCCGCGGCCACCCCGGATTTGGAAGGCAGTTCGTGACGGACGAAAGCCAGGAGCAGGACGACCGGATCATCCGCGAGACCGGGATCGACGCGCGCATCGCGCAGATCGTCGGGCCTGCGATGCGCGGCGCCGGCTTCAGGCTGGTCCGCGTCCGCCTGACCGGGCAGAACGGCCTGACCCTGCAGATCATGGCCGAGCGCGACGACGGCACGATGAGCGTCGAGGATTGCGAGGAGCTGAGCCGGCTCCTGTCGCCGCTGCTCGATGTCGAGGACCCGATCGAGAAGGCCTACCATCTCGAGATATCCTCGCCCGGCATCGATCGGCCGCTGGTGCGCCGTTCCGATTTCGAGGCTGCACGCGGCCATCTGCTGAAGATGGAGACGGCGGTCATGGTCGAGGACCGCAAGCGCTTCCGCGGCCGCATCGCCGATGTCGGCGAGGAGGACGTGCTGATCGTGCGCGACCAGGCGCGCTATGGCGAGGAGCCGACGGTGCGCGTGCCGTTCGAGGCGATCTCCGACGCCCGGCTGATCCTCACCGACGACCTCATCGCCGAAGCGTTGAAGCAGGACAAGAAGGCGCGCCAGGAAGCCAGGAAGAGAGGCCGCGGGACCGAACCCGACGCGGCAGGTGAAACCGAAGAGTGAACGATCTTCCGGCGCTGCCGGAAGACGCTTCAGGGAGAATGACGATGGCAGTCAGTGCAAACAGGCTGGAGCTTCTGCAGATCGCCGATGCGGTGGCGCGGGAAAAGGCGATCGACAAGCAGATCGTCATCACCGCGATGGCGGACGCGATCCAGAAGGCGGCGCGCTCGCGCTACGGCCAGGAAACCAATATCCGTGCCGACATCAATCCGGCCACCGGCGAGATCAAGCTGCAGCGGCTGCTCGAAGTGGTCGACGCCGTCGAGGACGGGGCGCGCGAGATCGCGATCGCCGATGCGCGCCATCGCAATCCGGACGCCCAGGTCGGCGACTTCATCGCCGAGCAGCTTCCGCCGATGGATTTCGGCCGCATCGCGGCCCAGTCGGCCAAGCAGGTGATCGTGCAGAAGGTGCGCGAGGCGGAGCGCGACCGGCAGTATGAGGAGTTCAAGGACCGCATCGGCGAGATCGTCAACGGCACGGTCAAGCGCGTCGAATACGGCAATGTCACCATCGATCTCGGCCGCGCCGAGGCGATCGTGCGCCGCGACGAACTGCTGCCGCGCGAGACCTTCCGCCAGGGCGACCGGGCGCGGGCCTATATCTACGACGTGCGTCGCGAGCCGCGCGGCCCGCAGATTTTCCTGTCGCGCTCGCATCCGCAGTTCATGGCCAAGCTGTTTGCCCAGGAAGTGCCGGAAGTCTACGACGGCATCATCGAGATCCGCGCCGTCGCCCGCGATCCGGGCAGCCGCGCCAAGATCGCCGTGCTCTCCAACGACAATTCGATCGATCCGGTCGGCGCCTGCGTCGGCATGCGCGGCAGCCGCGTGCAGGCGGTGGTGAACGAATTGCAGGGCGAGAAGATCGACATCATCAAATGGTCGCCCGATCCGGCCACCTTCATCGTCAATGCGCTGGCGCCGGCGGAAGTCGCCAAGGTGGTGCTGGACGAGGAAGCCAATGCGGTCGAGGTCGTGGTGCCGACCGACCAGCTGTCGCTGGCGATCGGTCGCCGCGGCCAGAATGTGCGTCTTGCATCGCAGCTCACCGGTTACGATATCGACATCCTGACCGAGGAAGAGGAAAGCGAGCGCCGCCAGAAGGAATTCCGCGAGCGCAGCCAGCTCTTCATCGACACGCTGGACGTGGACGAGACGCTGGCCCAGCTGCTGGTCACCGAGGGCTTCACCAAGGTCGAGGAACTCGCCTATCTGCCGGTCGAGGAACTGGCGGAAATCGAGGGTTTCGACGGCGACATCGCCAACGAGCTGCATGAGCGCGCGCTGGAATATGTCGAGCGCGTCAATGCGGAGATGGAAGAGAAGCGCAAGGCGCTGGGCGTCACCGACGACGTGGCCGCGATGGAAGGCCTGACGCCGGCGATGCTGGTGGCCCTGGGCGAGAAGGGCGTGAAGACGCTGGACGACCTCGGCGACCTGGCCGGCGACGAATTGCAGGAAATCGTCGGCGAGGGGCTTTCGAACGAGGATGCGAACGCCATCATCATGGCGGCGCGCCAGCATTGGTTCGAAGGCGAGGAACAGGAAGGTGACGGCGCGGCACAGGAATGACGCGCCGGCATCGGAAGGGCCGCAGCGCCGGTGCTTGCTGACCGGCGTGAGGACAAGTCCGGACCGGCTGCTGCGCTTCGCCGTCGATGCGGCGGGCATGGTGGTGCCGGATCCGGCGCATCGGCTGCCGGGACGCGGGCTCTGGCTCGCGCCGGAACCGGCGGCGGTTGAAACTGCAAGGGCCAGGGGCATGTTCGCCCGTGGTGCCAAGCGCAAGGTGCGGGTGCCGGAGGATCTGGCGGCCCGCACGCTGGAGGCCTGGTCGGCGCATGTCACCGACCAGATCGCCAGGGCCCGGCGCGCCGGGCTTTGGCGGGACGGAGCGATGCCGCAGCAGACGCCGTTGACCCGGCGGATCGCGGCAGACGCGGCGTTGCTGGCCAGGCTGACCTCAGCAGGGGCTGACGGCCGGCCGGCGACGGGTTGAGGACGAGTATGACAGCCGCCCAGGCGGCGGCAGGCGGAAGCGGATTAGGTATGAGCGACGTGAACGAGCAGGACAAGGACAAGGCGACGGCGCGGCCCAAGCGGCTGGAGCTGAAGAAGACTGTCGAGACCGGACAGGTGCGGCAGAGCTTCAGCCATGGACGCACCAAGGCTGTGACGGTCGAGGTGCGCAAGAAGCGCACCATCGTGCCGCCGGGCGCCGGCAAGGCTGCCGCCTCTGCGGCCGAGCCTGCCGCCGCGGCCAAGCCGGCCTCCGCTGCGCCGAAATCGGCTGCCGCCGCGCCGACGGTGCATGTGCCGTCGCTGGCCGAGAAATTTGCCGAACACGATGCGGCCAAGGCGGCGGAAGAAGCCGCTGCCGCAGCGGCGCGCGCAGCCGAGGCCGCTGCCGCTCCGGCCGCCCGCGCGGCTGAGCCCGAGACGCGGTCCGCGCCGGCTGCTGCCGCGCCGGCGCCCAGCCCTGCCGCGGCGCGCCCCGGTCCCCGCATGACCGCGCAGCCGACCGGCGACGTACGCCCCGGCGCCCGTGCCGACCGCGCCGGCGCCGCTTCCCGGCCGCAGCGCCCGACCGGCATGGTGCTCAAGTCGCTCACCGAGGAAGAGAAGCAGGCGCGGGTGCGCAATTCCGACCTGCGCAGCCGCTTCGGCGACATCAGCGAGATGCGCCGCGCGGCGGAAGAGGATATGCGCCGCCGCCAGGACGAACTGTCGCGCGTGCATGCCGAGCGTGAAGCCGCGCTCCGCCGCCAGGCCGACGAGGATGCCCGCAAGCGCGCCGAGGAAGAGGCGCGCAAGAAGGCCGAAGCCGAGGCCGCCCGCCGGCTGGCCGCGCCGGAGACAGCGGAAGGCACTGCGGCTGCGCCCGGCGCGCCGACCGGCCGTCCCGTCACCGATTTCGACGACGAAGAGGGCGCCAAGCGCCGTGGCGGTCCGGGCAAGGCCGCACCGGCCAAGCCGACGCCGGGCCGCGGCCGCGGCGATGCCCAGCGCCGCACCGGCAAGCTCAGCGTCACCTCGGCGCTGGATGAGAACGAGCGCGTGCGGTCGGTCGCCTCCTTCCGCCGCCGCATCGAGCGCGAGAAGCGGGCGCATCACCAGGGTTCTGCCGAACAGCAGAAGATTCTCCGCGATGTGGTGATCCCCGAGACCATCACCGTGCAGGAACTGGCCAACCGCATGGCCGAGCGTGGCGTGGATGTCGTCAAGGCCCTGATGAAGATGGGCGTGATGGCGACCATCAACCAGACCATCGATGCCGATACCGCCGAACTGGTGGTCAGCGAATTCGGCCACCGCGTGCAGCGCGTGGCGGAATCCGATATCGAGCTCGGCCTCGGCGGCGAGCAGGACGAGGATGCGGTGCTGCTGCCGCGCTCGCCGGTCGTCACCGTCATGGGCCATGTCGACCACGGCAAGACCTCGCTGCTCGACGCGCTGCGGCAGACCGATGTCGTCAGCGGCGAAGCCGGCGGCATCACCCAGCATATCGGCGCCTATCAGGTGCACATGAAGTCGGGCAAGGCGATCACCTTCCTCGACACGCCGGGCCATGAGGCCTTCACCCAGATGCGCGCCCGCGGCGCCAAGGTCACCGACATCGTCGTGCTGGTGGTCGCCGCCGACGACAGCGTCATGCCGCAGACGGTGGAGGCGATCCACCATGCCAAGGCGGCCGGCGTGCCGGTCGTCGTCGCGATCAACAAATGCGACAAGCCGCAGGCCAATCCGCAGAAGGTGCGCCAGGAGCTGCTGAACCACGAAGTGGTGGTCGAGCAGATGGGCGGCGAGGTACAGTCGATCGAGGTCTCGGCCAAGACCAGGACGGGCCTCGACGCGCTGGAAGAGGCGATCCTGCTGCAGGCCGAAATCCTCGACCTGAAGGCCAATCCCGACCGCAAGGCCGAGGGCGTCGTGGTCGAAGCCAAGCTGGAGCGCGGCCGCGGCTCGGTCGCCACCGTGCTGGTGCAGCGCGGCACCCTGCATGTCGGCGATGTCTTCGTGGCCGGCTCCGCCTGGGGCCGCGTGCGCGCGCTGATCGACGACAAGGGCAAGAATGTCGTGTCGGCCGGTCCGGCCGTGCCGGTCGAGGTGCTCGGCCTGCAGGGCACGCCGGAAGCGGGCGACGAATTCGTCGTCGTCGACAACGAGGCGCGTGCCCGCGAGGTCGCCGAGTTCCGCGAGCGCAAGCAGCGCGAGGCCCGCTCCGCGGTGTCGGCGCGCGGCACGCTCGAGCAGATGTTCTCCAAGATTCAGGCTGGCGAGCAGAAGGAACTGCCGATCGTCGTCAAGACCGACGTTCAGGGTTCGCTGGAAGCGATCCTCGCGGCGGCGAACAAGCTCAGCACCGACGAAGTCGCGGTCCGCGTCCTGCACGGCGCGGTCGGCGGCATCAACGAGTCGGATATCGCGCTGGCGGCGGCGTCGAAGGGCGCCATCATCGGCTTCAACGTCCGCGCCTCGAAGCAGGCGCGCGACCTGGCCGAGCGCGATGGCGTCGATATCCGCTACTACTCGATCATCTACAACCTGATGGACGACCTGAAGGCGCTGCTCAGCGGCATGCTGGCGCCGACCATCCGCGAGAACAAGGTAGACGGCAACGGCAACCGCCGCCAGGATCAGCGCGGTCCTGCGGATCCGGG
>CAYSCA010000204.1:0-6179 GCA_964429465.1 uncultured Rhodospirillaceae bacterium | reverse complement strand
TACCGCGTGCCGCCGGCGCTCGACTTCGACGCTTTCACGATCTTCGAGACCACCTATCCCGCCTTCCGCATGTTCATGCTGCTGATCTCGGTGGCGATCTTCATCGTGCTGCTGCTGATCCTGACGCGCAGCCGCGTCGGCCTGATCATCCAGGCCGCCCTCACCCATCCCGGCATGGTCGCCATGCTCGGCCATAACGTGCCGAAGGTGTTCATGATGGTGTTCGGCGTCGGCTCGGGCCTGGCCGCCATCGCCGGCGTGATCGCCGGCCCCGCCCTGGTGACCCAGCCCAGCATGGCGCTGACGCTCGGGCCGATCCTGTTCGTCGTCGTCGTGTTCGGCGGCATGGGCTCGCTGCCCGGCGCCTTCATCGCCTCGCTGCTGATCGGCCTGATCCAGACCTTCGCCATCGCGGTCAACTACTCGCTCGGCGATTTCCTGGCGCAGTTCGGCATGACGCGGCCGATCGACGGCGTGCTCAACGACCTCTGGCAGGTCACCGTCGCCCAGGTCGGCCCGGTGGTTCCCTACCTGATGCTGGTGCTGATCCTGATCTTCCGGCCGACCGGCCTGATGGGCACGCGGGAGAACTGAGCGATGACCGTCAACGCGATCCCCGCCACCCGCTCGCAGCCGCTCGACCTCGCCAAACGCTACGGCATCTGGATTCTCGCCGCTGCCGTCATGCTGGTGCTGCCGAAGATCTTCACCTCCGGCGCGGCGCTGACGACGATGTGCCTGATGGGCATCATGATCGTCTTCTCGCTCAGCTATAACATGCTGCTGGGCCAGACCGGCATGCTGAGCTTCGGCCATGCCGTCTATTACGGCCTGGGCGGCTTCCTCACCGTGCATGCGATGAACACCATCGCGGCCGACAAGCTGCCGATCCCGCTGCCGCTGCTGCCGCTGGCCGGCGGCGGCATGGGCCTGCTGTTCGGCGTGATCTTCGGCACCGTCTCGACCCGGCGCGCCGGCACGGTATTCGCCATGATCTCGCTCGGCCTGGGCGAGCTGATCGCCTCGCTGTCGCTGATCCTGCGCGGCTTCTTCGGCGGCGAGGAAGGCGTCACCGCCAACCGCACCAAGATGCTGACCCTGTTCGGCGTGCGCTTCGGGCCGCAGATCGAGGTCTACTACCTGATCGCCGCCTGGTGCTTCCTCTGCATGGTGCTGATGTATGCCTGGACGCGCACGCCGATCGGACGCATGTGCAACGCCGTGCGCGACAACCCGGAGCGCGCCGAGTTCGTCGGCTATTCCACCCAGATGGTGCGCTTCATCACCTTCAGCGTGGCCGGCTTCTTCGCCGGCGTGGCCGGCGGCCTGGCGGCGATCAATTTCGAGCTGATGAACGCCATCAACATCTCCGGGGCGCAGTCGGGCGTCGTGCTGCTGATGGCCTATATCGGCGGCATCGGCCATTTCCTCGGCCCCATCCTGGGCGCCATTCTGGTGGTGCTGCTGCAGGTCATGCTGTCCGATATCACCGGCGCCTGGATGCTGTATTTCGGCCTGATCTTCATCGGCATGGTGATGTTCGCGCCGGGCGGCCTGGCCGGCCTGGTGATGCTGCATGCGCCGCTGGTGCGCAACGGCACCCTGCATCAGGTGCTGGCGCCCTATGCGCTGATGGCGATCCCGGCGGTGATGGGCCTGGGCGGCCTGATCCTGCTGATCGAGACGGCGCATCACCAGCTGGTCCGGGCGGCCAGCGACGGCCCGGCCATGCAGGTCTTCTACTTCCCCTTCAACTCGAACAGCGTCCTGCCCTGGCTGGCGGCCGTCCTGCTGATCGGCGGCGCCATCCTGCTGGGACGCCGCTGGGGGCCGAAGCTGGCCGACGCCTTCGCCGAGGCCGCGCATCCGCCGGCCGGCGCCGAGACGGCGGGAGACGTGCGATGACCGCGCTTGCGCTCCGGGACGTCCACAAGAATTTCGGCATCACGCCGATCATCCGCGGCGTCACCCTGGACGTCGCCAAGGGCGAGCGCCACGCCATCATCGGACCGAACGGCGCCGGCAAGTCGACGCTGTTCCACCTGATCTCGGGCCGCTTTCCGCTCAGCAAGGGCAATATCCTGCTCAACGGGGAAGACATCACCGGCCTCAAGCCCTACCAGATCAACCGTCGCGGCCTGTCGCGCAGCTTCCAGGTCACCAACATCTTCCCGCGCATGACGGTGTTCGAGAATGTGCGCTGCGCCGTGCTGTGGCATCTCGGCTACCGCTATTCCTTCTGGCACAGCGTGCGCAAGCTGAACGATGCCAACGAGCGCGCCGACCAGGTGCTGCGCGAGATCGGGCTGGCCGAGCGGGCCGGGATGGCAGCGGGCCTGCTGACCTATGCCGAGCAGCGGGCGCTGGAGATCGGCATCACCATTGCCGGCGGCGCCGGGGTGGTGATGCTGGACGAACCGACCGCCGGCATGAGCCGGTCGGAGACGACGCATTTCGTCGAGCTGATCCGCCGCATCACCGCCGGCCGCACGCTGATCATGGTCGAGCACGACATGGGCGTGGTCTTCGACCTGGCCGACCGCATCTCGGTGCTGGTCTACGGCCAGATCATCGCCTCCGACGCACCGGCCAACATCCGCAGCAGCAAGGCGGTGCAGGAAGCCTATCTGGGCCAGGCCCTGGAAGCAGAACACTGAAAGCGGAGCATTGAGATGACCGAACCTATGCTCAACGTCCGCGACCTGCATGCCTATTACGGCAAGAGCCATATCCTGCACGGCGTTTCCTTCGACGTGAAGCCGGGCGAGATCGTCGCGCTGCTCGGGCGCAACGGGGTCGGGCGCTCGACCACGATCAAGGCGATCATGGGCGACGTGCCGCCGCAGGGCTCGATCGTCTTCAAGGGCGAGGAGATCGCCGGCCGCAAGCCGCACGAGATCGCGCGCCGCGGACTCGGCTATGTGCCGGAGAACCGCGAGATCTTTCCGGCGCTGACCGTGCGCGAGAATCTGTATCTCGGCCAGAAGACCACCACGCCCTCGGAGCGCTGGTCGATGCAGGACATGTTCGAGATCTTTCCGCGGCTGGAGGAGCGCGCCGATACCAAGGCCGGCGTGCTGTCCGGCGGCGAGCAGCAGATGCTGACCATGTGCCGCACGCTGATGGGCGACCCCGACCTGATCATGGTGGACGAGCCGACCGAGGGCCTGTCGCCGATGATGGTGGAGCATGTCGGCCGCCTGCTCGAGCGCATCGCCGAGCGCGGCATCTCGATCCTGCTGGTCGAGCAGAAGCTGACCATCGCCATGAAGATCAGCCACCGCCTCTATGTGATGGGCCACGGCCACATGGTCTTCGAGGGCACGCCGCAGCAGCTCCAGGACGACGCCGCCATCCGCAAGGAGTGGCTGGAGGTTTAGAATAGGCCTTGCCATGCTGCCTGAGCGTGCATAACACTTCGCCTCAGGGTTGGCAGCAGGGGCTTCACAATGAACATCTCACCCGTGACGATCATCATGATCGTCCTGGCTATTCTGGTCGTCGTCACGATCCTCGCCGGCGTCAAGACCGTGTCCCAGGGACAGCAATGGACCGTGGAGCGTTTCGGCCGCTATACACGCACGCTGACGCCGGGGATCAGCCTGATCATCCCTTACGTCGAGCAGATCGGTCATAAGCTCTCGGTGATGGAAACCGTTCTCGACATTCCCGAGCAGGAAGTCATCACCAAAGACAACGCGACGGTAACTGCCGATGGCATCGTGTTCTACCAGGTGCTGGATGCGGTGAAGGCCGCTTACGAAGTTCAGAACCTGACCTCCGCCCTGAGCAGCCTGGCGATGACGAATGTCCGCTCGGTGATCGGCGCCATGGACCTCGATGAGGTGCTGTCGCAGCGCGACCAGATCAATCGCCGCCTGCTGGCCGTTATCGATCAGGCTACGTCGCCCTGGGGCGTCAAGGCCACACGCATTGAACTGCGCAATATCCAGCCGCCGAGCCACCTGCTCGACGCCATGGCGAAGCAGATGACGGCGGAGCGCAGCAAGCGCGCTGAAATCCTGTCCGCCGAGGGTGAGAAGCAAGCTGCCATTCTGCGCGCAGAAGGCCAGAAACAGGCTGCCGTCCTGGAGGCTGAAGGTCGACGGGACGCGGCGTTGCGCGACGCCGAGGCTCGCGAGCGGCTGGCCGATGCGGAGGCCAAAGCGACGCAAGCGGTGAGTGAAGCCATTGCCGGCGGCAACATCGCCGCCATCAATTACTTTGTGGCGCAGAAATATATCGAGGCTTTTGCGAGGCTGGCGGACAGCCCGAACCAGAAGCTGATCATGATGCCCATAGAAGCCACGGGCATGGTTTCCAGCCTCGCCGGCATCGCCGAACTCGCCAAGGAAGCGCAGGCGCGGACGGCAACCGCTCCGCGACCTTGGGGAGAATCCAGGACGTGAGCCGCTGAACATGGAATCGCCCCTGCTCTCCTGGCATTGGCTGGCGGCCGGCGTCGGGCTGGTGGTCCTGGAGATTCTGGTTCCGGGCGGCATCCTGATTTGGATCGGCGCCCCTCTTCTCGCAGTAGGTCTGGTGATGTTGGCCGTGCCGGAGCTTGCCGTCGCAGGTCAGCTCGGCTTGTTTGCTGCCTTTGCGATCGCCTCGCTCGGCGCAGCCATATTTGTGCGAACGCGCCGCAAGCCCGATGCGGGGCCCGCGGTCAATGCCGGAACCCGGCGGTTCATCGGCCGTACGGCTGTCGTGGAAACGCCGATCACCGGAGGGCGTGGAGAAATACGCCTGGATGACACCGTCTGGCTGGCCAGCGGGCCCGAGTTGCCCGTCGGCGCGGAGGTGGTCGTTACGGGAGCGGACGGAACTGTATTAGCCGTCCGCGCCAACGACTGACAGCGCCTTCTACGCCGGGGTCGCCAGCTTGAGTCCGACGATGCCGGCGACGATCAGTCCGATGCAGACCAGCCGCATCGCGGCGGCGGATTCGCCCAGCAGGACGATGCCCAGGAGCGCGGTACCGACGGTGCCGATGCCGGTCCAGACTGCATAGCCCGTGCCGACCGGCAGCGATTTCAGCGCCACCCCGAGCAGAAGGACGCTGGCAACCATTGCGGCCGCAGTGCCGAGCGACGGCCACAGCCGCGTGAAACCTTCCGTATATTTCAGGCCAATTGCCCAGCCGATTTCGAACAATCCTGCCAGCACAAGAATGAGCCATGCCATGGCGAATTACTCCTTCGCTCTGCTGGCAGGGCCGTCCCCGCCGGTGTGGTGATTCAGCAACGGAATGCCGGGTCGTCCCGGCCGACTGCGATATGGCGCGCGGCGATTCCGGAATCAAGCGGCAGGGCGAAGCGGCGACATTGCCGTGCATTGCGCATGAAAACGGGCGCCATCCTCGCGGATGGCGCCCTGTCCTCCGGCGGGCGAGAGGGGCGTGGACCGCCGGACGGGCTGCTCGACCGGGCTACTCGGCCGCCTGGTCCAGCGCAACGCCTTCCAGCGCGGTTTCGCCATCCAGCACGGCGGCGACCGCATGCACCACGGCGGCGATGCGCACGGCCTGCTGAATCTGCTCCTCGGTCAGGCCGGCCTTGCGCAGGATCGCCTCATGGCTTTCCAGGCACATGCCGCAGCCGTTGATCGCGGAAACCGCCAGCGACCAGAGCTCGAAGTCGGTCTTCTCGACACCGGGCTTGCCGATCACGTTCATGCGCAGCTTGGCCGGCATCGCCTTGTAATTGTTGTTCGGGTCATGGGCGAGCAGATGCACGAAGCGGTAATAGATGTTGTTCATGCCCATGATGGCGGCGGCGGCCTTGGCGGCGGTCAGCGCCTCCGGCGACAGCTTCGGGCCGAACTCGGCGATGATGTCGCGGATCACCTGCGGCTGGCGCGCGGCCAGCGCGGTGGCGACGAAAGTGCCGGCGCGCTGCTGCTCGGTGAGGCCCGGCTCGGTGCTGAGCGAGCCCAAGTTCAGCTTCAGGTCGCGGGCATAGTCGGGCAGGCGGTTCTTCAGGTTTTCGAGACTCATGGCAAATCCTTTCTGCTGCGGCCCGGCCGCCGCGCGGCGAGCGCGCAGCGGCCGTTCCGTTGACGAGCGGCCCTACGCGGCCTTCAGCACCTCTTCGCCCTTCTGCCAGTTGCAGGGGCAGAGTTCGTCGGTCTGCAGCGCATCGAGCACGCGCAGCACTTCCTGCGGGTTGCGGCCGACG
>CAYSCA010000203.1:0-6182 GCA_964429465.1 uncultured Rhodospirillaceae bacterium | reverse complement strand
GCGCGCAGCTTCTCGCGCTGCTCGACAAGGTGATGCAGGCGGCGGAAGCCTAGACCCCGAAGCTGGGCCCGGCCGCGGCCTCAAGGCGCGGCCGGCGGCGCCTCTTCCTGCAATCCCGCCAGCCAGGCCAGCACCAGATCGGCCTTCTCGCCGTCATCCAGCCCGGCGCTTTCCAGCGACTGCCAGGTGGCGAACTGCACGGCATGCCGCAGGGTCATGCGCAGACCCCCGCCCGAACGGGCCAGCAGCAGGCCGTCGGCGATCCCGGCCAGCACCTGCCGCAGCGCCTCCATATGGACCTGCAGGGCAGGCAGGGCGGCTTCGTCGCGGCTCGCCGCCGCCAGCATGCGCTGCGTCGCCTGGTAATAGACATAGAGCGCGGTCAGCGCCGCCCTTGCCTGCTCCGGCGGGTCGGTTATGCCGGCCCAGCGCACCGGATCGGGCGGCGGATGCAATGCCAGCCAATGCCCGGTGCAGGCCGCAAACAGCGCATTCTCGTCGGGAAAATGGCGGTAAACCGTCAGCCGCTGCACGCCGGCGCGCTCCGCCACGGCGCTGATCGAGGTGCGCGCCGGCCCGACATCCTCATGCAGGGCCATGGCCGCGCGGACGATCCGCAGGCGGGTCTCGTCGCGGGATTCCGCCCGCTTCGTCTGGGTATAGGGCCGTTTCGTCATTTTCGGTGAACATACATGTTCACTTCCGTCTTGACAAGCCGGCAGACGGCCTTTAGAGGCGTTTCGTGTGAACAATGATGTTCACTGAAATTGACCCGCCGAGGAGATCCATGACCGAACCGACCATGCAGCGGCCGCAGGCCGTCGCCGCCGACATCCTTTCCCTCACCGCCTGGCTGCCGGTCGCCGACCAGGGCGTGCTCGCCGCCAATGCCTTCCTGCTGCAGGCCGAGCAGCCGGTGCTGGTCGATACCGGCGTGGCGGGCTTGCGCGCACCCTTCATGGCGGCCCTGCGCAAGGCGATCGATCCGGCCGACCTGCGCTGGATCTGGCTCAGCCATACCGATCCGGACCATATCGGCAATCTCGCCGCCGTGCTGGAGGCCGCGCCGCAGGCCCGCGTGGTCACCAGCTTCCTCGGCATGGGCAAGATGAACCTGCTCGGCCTGCCGCTCGACCGCGTCGAGCTGCTGCCGCCGGACACGCCGCTCGATGCCGGCGACCGGCAGCTGATGCCGCTGCAGCCGCCCTATTACGATGCGCCGGAAAGCACCGGCTTCTTCGACACGCGCAGCCGCACGCTGTTCTGCGTCGACAGTTTCGGCGCGCTGCTGCCGCAGCCCATACAGACCGCGGCAGAGATCGCGGCCGACGCGCTCAGCCAGGGGCTCACCGCCTGGGCGGCGATCGATGCGCCCTGGCTCGAGCTCGCCGACCGCGCGGCGCTGGAGAACGCATTGCAGGATGTCGTGCGGCTCGATCCCGCGGCGATCATTTCCGGCCATCTGCCGGTCGCCCGCGGCATCACCGACCGCCTGGCGCAGATCGTCAGCGAAGCCTATTGCAGCCGGCCGGCAGCGCATCCCGGCGGGGCAGCGATCGAAAAGCTGGCGGCGTGATGCCTATTGCGCGTATTCGGGGTCGATCAGGCGATAGCCGAGCCGCGGCTCGGTGAGCAGGAAGCGCGGCTCGTCGGGATCCTTCTCCAGCTTGCAGCGCACCTTGCGCGCCAGCACGCGGAGCGCCTGGCGCTGCTCGGCATTGTCATGGCCCCACAGCGTCTCGGTCAGCTGGCGCGTGCCGACCGGCTGGCCGCTGCGCTGGGCCAGCATCTTCACGAACCGCGCCTCCATCGGCGACAGCCGCACCGGCCGGTCCTCGCGCCGCGTGTCGCCGGTGGTGGTGTCGATCTGGAACGGACCGACCTTGACCAGGCCGTTGGCCGCGGCGCCGCGGTCGATGTTGCGGCGGAGCGCGACGCGCACGCGCGCCAGCAATTCGCCGGGATCGAAGGGCTTGGTGACGTAATCCTCGGCGCCGAGATCGAGCGCGCGGATCTTGGCGTCGACCTCCTCATGGCCGGACAGGATGATCACCGGCACCGTGGTGTTGCTGGTGCGCAGCCGCTCCAGGACGTCGAAGCCGGTGATGTCGGGCAGGCCGATATCGAGCAGGATCAGGTCGGCGCCGCCGGCCTGCGCCAGGCCGTCATTGCCGGTCGGCGCTTCGTAGACGCTGTAGCGCGCCGCCTCCAGCGTCGCGCGCAAGGCGGCGCGAACCGGCGCCGAATCTTCGACCAGAAGAATACTGCCCGGTTCGGGCTTGTGGATCGATGCCAGGGCAGCCCTCCACTCGCAAATGGCCGTTCCTCGGCCGCTGCTGAAAAGCTTAATGAAAAAAACGCGCAGCGCCAGTGTTTAAAAGCCGTCTGCGACAATGCACGCTCCGCGCGGGTGCGGGTCACGCCAACGCGGGTATTCCGGCACCGATATCAATAAACCGGAGATTACGGCCAAAGTTCCGGATTGCCGGATCGTTCCCGGCAGAGAGAGCCGCATGCTTTTGTATGCGGCTGGCGACGGCGAAGAGCTGGACCGGCTCGCCTTCGGCATCCGGCAGCACCGGCGCCGACGCGATCTCGACGATTTCGCGCCGCCCGGAGCGGAATTCCACCACCTGCTGGATCAGCGCGGCGCAGGGCTGCGAGACCTGGCGCCACAGCAATTCGCCGCGGCGCGCCTGTTCGGGCGTGTCGGCCAGCTTGATGAAGCTGCGGCCGGTCAGCCGCGCGCCGTAGCCCTGCTCGAGTTCGGTGCCGGCAAGGCGGAAGATGGCGCGGTCGGGCCCGCGCACCTCCAGCACGGCGAGCTGCGGCATCAGGCGCGCGATCCCGGTCAGCTGCACCTGCGCCCGGCGCGGCAGCACCTGGTCGCCGCGCCAGGATTTCCAGGCCGCGAAGAATTTCTGGCTCTCGGCGCTCATGCCGTCGGCGGCATCCGGCACCGGCATTGCGGGCGGCTGGCCGATGGCGATGACGCCTGCTTCGCGCGGCTGTCCGAGCGCCGTCGATGCGGCCGGGGCCGCGGAGAGCAGCCGGCGGATATAATCGTCGGAGAAGATGCTGTGCATCGCCTGTAGAAGGCCTATTGCATGGTCTGCGCCTGCATCTGCAGGCTGCCGGTCAGCGGCGGGATGCCGGCGCCGATATCGATGAACCGCAGGCCGTCGCCCTCGGCATAGGATTCAGGTGCAACGTCATAGCCGTCTTCTTCGCCGGAAGACAGCGGCGAGGCGCAGGCCAGGATCAGCGTGGCCTGCGCCGCCTCGGTCTCGTCGGCGAGCAGCGGCGCCGAGACCAGTTCGACCGGCAGCAGGCCGCCGCCCTCATCGCGCAGCCAGTAATAGATCACGGCGGCGCAGGGCTGGGCCGCTTCGGCCAGCAGCAGGGCGGCGCGGCGGGCGCGGTTTTCCGGTTCGGTCAGGTCGAGGTAATTGCGGCCGGTCAGTTCGGCGCCGAGAATGCGGCCGATCTGGGTGCCGGCGAAGCAGATATCGATACGGTCGCGGCTGCGGATATCCAGCAGCAGGCAGCGCGGCAGCAGATCGCCCAGCGATGCCGTATCGAGCTGCCGGCGGCGCGGCAGCAGCCGGCCGTCGCGCCAGGCATGCCACTGGGCGAGAAAGCGGCGGCTGGGCGGAGTCAGCGGCGCTGGCAGGGAGGCCAGGAAGTCCATGGCCGGGCAGAGTAGCAGAGCAGTACAAGGGCGCCAGATTATCAGTCAGTTACCGGACGGCCCGGCGCCGCGGCATTGCGCCGCAGCGCGGCAGGCGGTTTCCTCCCCTTGACCTTCCCATGATGGGAAGCCCTATCTAGGGGGCAGCTTTCCCGCTGCCGTGGAGTTTCCGATGTCCAGTCCCGCCCTTGCCGCCCCGCTCGCCTCGCTCGACCTGCCGGTCGAGGGGATGACCTGCGCCTCCTGCGCCGGCCGGGTGGAAAAGGCCCTGCTGGCCCAGCCGGGCGTGCGCGCGGCGCGCGTCAATCTCGCCAGCGAGACCGCGCATGTCGAATTCGCCGACACCAATACCGATGCCGCGGTCGCCGCGCCGCTGCTAGAAGCCATCGGCCAAGCCGGTTATCGCGTGCCGGAGCAAAGCCTGTCGCTGCCGATCGAGGGCATGACCTGCGCCTCCTGCGCTGGCCGGGTCGAGAAGGCGCTGCGCCGCGTGCCCGGCGTGATCGATGCCAGCGTCAACCTGGCCGGCGAAACCGCCCGGATCACGATGGCACGCGACACGGTGGACCAAGCCGCTCTGATCGCCGCCGTGCGGCGGGCCGGCTACGGCGTGCCGGCGACCGATGCGGCGGCCGGTGACGCGACCGGGGCGCAGGATGGCGAGACGCAGGCCCTGCCGGACCGCCAGGCGGCGGCGATCCGCCGCGAAGGCGCGCTGGCGCTGCTCGCGCTGCTGCTCAGCCTGCCGCTGCTCGGCGGCATGGTGGCGGAAGTGGCGGGCATCCATGAGCGCATGCTGCCGCCCTGGACCCAGTTCGTCATTGCCAGCATCGTGCAGTTGCTGCTCGGCTGGCGCTTCTATCGCGCCGCCTTCGGCGCGCTGCGCGCCGGCACCGGCAACATGGACCTGCTGGTGGCGCTCGGCACGACGGCCGCCTGGGGCCTGAGCACCTGGCATTGGCTGAGCGCCGCGCCGGGCGTCATGCCGCATCTCTATTTCGAAGCCTCGGTGGCGATCATCGCCTTCGTGCGTCTGGGCAAATGGCTGGAGCTGCGCGCCAAGGCGCGCACCGTGGCCGCGCTGCGCGCGCTGATGCGGCTCAAGCCCGCCATGGCGCGGCGGCGGCGCGGCGATGGCAGCGAGGAAGCGGTGCCAAGCGCCCTGCTGCAGCCCGGCGACCTGCTGGTGGTGCGCGCCGGCGAGGCGGTCGCCGCCGACGGCGAGATCGTCGAAGGCGGCGCCAGCCTCGACGAGGCGATGCTCACCGGCGAAAGCCTGCCGGTCGACAAGCGGGAAGGCGATGTCATCCATGCCGGCACGCTCAACCGCGACGGCCGCATCGTCGCGCGCGTGCTGGCGGTCGGCGGCGAAACCGCGCTGGCGCGCATCGTCCGCCTGGTCGAGACCGCGCAGGCCAGCAAGCCGCCGATCCAGAAGCTGGTCGATCATGTCAGCGCGGTCTTCGTTCCCGTCGTGGTGCTGGTCGCGCTGCTCACCTTTTCGCTGACGCTGTCGCTCACGGGCGACGCCGAAGCGGCCCTGCTGCATGCCATCGCGGTGCTGGTGATCGCCTGTCCCTGCGCGCTCGGCCTGGCCACGCCGGCCGCCCTGATGGTCGGCACCGGCATGGCGGCGCGGCATGGCATCCTGATCCGCGATGCCGAGGCGCTGGAACAGGCGCGCGCGCTGCGTCTCGTCGCCTTCGACAAGACCGGCACGCTCACGCTCGGCCGGCCCGCGGTGACCGACATCGTCGCCAGCGACGGCGACGAGGCCGGATTGCTGCAGCAGGCGGCCAGCCTGCAGGCCGGCTCGCAGCATCCGCTGGCCGCGGCATTGCGGCAGAAGGCGGCAGGCTTCGCCCTGCTCCCGGTGCAGGATTTCCGCGACCTGCCCGGCAGGGGGATCAGCGCACGGCTCGGCGCGCGCGCGCTGGCATTGGGCAATGCGCGATTGATGGCCGAACTCGGCATCGACACCGCTGCGCTGCAGGACCAGGCCGACATGCTGGCCGGACAGGGCCGCACGGTCTCGTGGCTGGCCGAGACCGCGCCCGGCCGACGCCTGCTCGGCTTCATCGCTTTCGGCGACGAGGTGCGGCCCGAAGCCGCCGCCGCCGTCGCGCGCCTGCATGCCATGGGGATTCAGACCGCGATGCTGTCGGGCGATTCGAAAGGCGCGGCTGCCGTGATCGCCGCGCAGCTCGGCATCGACCGCGTCGATGCGGAGATCCTTCCCGCCGACAAGGCCGCCGCGATCGGCGCCCTGCGCCGGCAGGCCGGCGGCGCCGTCGCCATGGTGGGCGACGGCATCAATGACGCGCCGGCGCTGGCGGCCGCCGATGTCGGCATCGCCATGGGCACCGGCACCGATACCGCCATGCAGACGGCGGGCATCACCTTGCTGCGCGGCGATGTGGCGCTGGTGGCCGATGCCATCGCGCTGGCCCGCGCCACGCATGGCAAGATCCGGCAGAATCTGTTCTGGGCC
>CAYSCA010000202.1:0-6209 GCA_964429465.1 uncultured Rhodospirillaceae bacterium | reverse complement strand
GTGTTCCAGGGCTCGAAGACGCGCTTCTGCGTGGTGTCGTTCACCTCCGACTGGCTGTTCCCGACCTCGGAGAACAAGGAGATCGTGCGCGCCCTGAACGCAGCCGCGGCCAATGTCAGCTTCGTCGAGATCGAGAGCGACAAGGGCCACGATGCCTTCCTGCTGGACGAGCCGGAGATGTTCAGCACCCTCAGCGGCTTCCTCGAGGGCTGCGCAGAGGTGCACGGCCTGAATGGAGACAGACCGTGAGCGAGCGTCCGGTTTCCGCCGGCTACCGCGACATCCGCCGCGACCTGCTGCTGATCGCCGAGATGGTGGCTGCGCAAAGCCGCCTGCTCGATGTCGGCTGCGGCGACGGCGCCCTGCTGGAATATCTGGCGCGGGAAAAACAGGTCGACGGACGCGGCATCGAGATCCGCCAGAGCGGCGTGAATGCCTGCGTGGCGCGGGGCCTGAGCGTCATCCAGGGCGATGCCGATACCGACCTGCCGCATTATCCCGATGCCGCCTTCGATTACGTGGTGCTCAGCCTGACGCTGCAGGCGACGAAGAATCCGCGCAAGGTGCTGCATGAGATGCTGCGCATCGGCCGCCGCGCCATCGTCTCGTTCCCGAATTTCGCCTACTGGCATGTGCGGCTGCAACTGCTGCTCGGCGGCCGCATGCCGATGACGGCGGCGCTCGACGATCCCTGGTATCAGACGCAGAATATCCATCTCTGCACGATCCTGGATTTCGACGAGCTCTGCGCGAAAGACGGCATCGTGGTGGAACAGCGCATCGCGGTGGACGGCAAGGGCAACCGCGACGGCTGGACGCTGCAGGGCAATCTGGCCAATGTCTTCGGCGCGCAGGCAGTCTACCTGCTACGCCGGCGCGGGGCCTGATCCGCCGAAGACCGGCGCCGGCTTCAGCACGAAGCGCCGATTCTTCACCTTCGCCGGTTTCAGCGGCGCCACCGCATAGACCTGCTTCTCGGCCTCGACCAGCAGCACGCCGGAGAAGCGCCGCCACAGCATTTCACCGGTCCGCTCCCAGGCCTGCGCGGCGCTGACCACGAAAGCGCGGTTGGCGGGTGGCAGCCAGAGCGCGGCTTCCGTGCGCGTCGGCGAGAATTCGGCATCGCGCATCAGGCGGGTGAGCTGCGGCGGCGTGTAAGGGCGCCCCTGGCCGAAGGGCGTCGATTCGAGATGCGCCCAGAGGCCGCGCCGGTTCGGCACCACGGCCAGCAGCCGCCCCTGCGGGCTGAGCACGCGCCAGACCTCACGCAGCAATGCCCGCACATTTTCGGA
Source organism: uncultured Rhodospirillaceae bacterium (assembly GCA_964429465.1). Classification (GTDB taxonomy): domain Bacteria; phylum Pseudomonadota; class Alphaproteobacteria; order Ferrovibrionales; family Ferrovibrionaceae; genus Ferrovibrio. The sequence goes on along the minus strand of CAYSCA010000202.1, from coordinate 4,917 downwards.
AACCTCCAGGCTGTGCAGCAGCAGCAGCCGGTCGACCGAGGCATCGGGCAGCGGCAGGTCGTCCTCGTCCACCAGCATCACCCGGCCGGGCAGGCCGCGCGGCCAGCGCACCACGCCCTGCGGCCCCGGCATGGCGGCGATCACCCGTTCCGCCTCGCTCTCGAAGATGCGCAGATAGGGCGTGGCGTAGCCCAGCCCCATCACCCGCAGGCCGGAAACGTCGGACCAGATGCCGCGCAGGCGCTGGCGCAGCAGCCGGCGCACCGCATGGCCCAGGTGGTCGGCGTAGAATTCGCGCAGGTCGATGATGTCTGGCCGCAGCATTGCGCTATGTTAGCATCTGGTTTCGCGGTTTTCCTTCAGTAGAATGTGGCCATGACACTCGAAATCGTCCAGATCCCCGTCCTCAACGACAATTACGTCTACCTGGCGCGCGAGCCCGCCTCCGGCGCGGTCGGCGTGGTGGATCCCGCCGTGCCTGAGCCCGTGCTGGCCGAATTGCAGCGGCGCGGCTGGAAGCTGACCCATATCCTGAATACCCATCACCATCCCGACCATGTCGGCGGCAATCTGGCGCTGAAGGAGGCGACCGGCTGCCAGATCGTCGGGCCGAAAGCCGATGCCGGCCGCATCCCCGGCATCGATGTCGCCCTGGCGGATGGCGAACGCTGGAAACTGGGCGGGGAAGAAGCGGTGATCTTCGACGTGCCCGGCCATACCAGCGGCCATATCGCCTTCTGGTTCGAGCAGAGCGCGGCGCTGTTCTGCGGCGACACGCTGTTCGCGCTGGGCTGCGGCCGGCTGTTCGAGGGCACGCCGGGGCAGATGTGGGACAGCCTCTCGAAGCTGCTGAAACTGCCGGATCACACCCGCGTCTACTGCGCCCATGAATATACCGAGTCCAACGCGCGCTTCGCCGTGACCGTCGAGCCCGGCAATGCGGCGCTGCAGCAACGCTACGAAGCGATCAAGGCGGCGCGCGCCAGGGGCCAGCCCACCGTGCCGTCCCTGCTGGGCGAGGAAAAGGCGACCAATCCCTTCCTGCGCCCGATGAGCGGCAACCTGCGCGAAACCCTAGGCCTGGCCGATGTGGATGACGTCGCGGTCTTCGCCGAGACGCGCCGGCGCAAGGATACCTTCCGCGGCTGAGGGGGGAACCTTGGTCGGGCCTGTGCCGTTGGATCGGCATGGGCGATCTGCTTTCCGATATGCGGGACTGGCGCATGGCCGGGCCGGGAGGCTTCCGCCGCCTGGATGACGGCAGCGTGGAAAGCCATGGCGGCAGCGGACTGTTCTGGTATGCCGCGGCCGCCTTCGACGATTTCCGCCTGTCGGTGGAATGGCGCATCCTGCATGAGACGGACAATTCCGGCGTTTTCATCCGCATTCCGCCGCTGACCAATTCGCCGCTGCCGGCGATCGAGCGCGGCTATGAGGTGCAGATCGATGAGCGCGGTATCAATCCGGCGGCGCAGAGGCAGGATGATCCGCTGCACCTGACCGGCGCCGTCTACAAGCTGGCGCCGGCCATGCAGCGCGTCTCACGCGGCATCGGCGAGTGGAACCGCTTCGAGATCATGGCCAGGAATTTCGATATCGCGGTGACGCTGAACGGCGTGGAGGTGTCGAAGCTGACCCATGCCCTGCGGCGCCGCGGCGGCCATGTCGCGCTGCAGAACCATCATGAAGGCTCCGCCGTACAGTTCCGGCGGCTGGAGATCGAGGCGCTGTAGCGGCCCCTAGAGAGGCCGGCGCGCCTTCAGCGCCGCGCCGAGCGTGCCGTCATCGAGATAGTCGAGTTCGCCGCCGACCGGCACGCCATGGGCCAGCCGCGTGATCGCCACACCGGAATCCTGCAGCCGGTCGGTAATGTAATGCGCCGTGGTCTGGCCTTCGACAGTGGCGTTGGTGGCGATGATGACTTCCTTCATCCGGCCCTGCGCCACCCGGCCGATCAGGCTGTCGACATTGAGGTCGCTCGGCCCGATGCCGTCCAGCGCCGAGAGCGTCCCGCCGAGCACGTGATAGCGGCCGCGGAAAATGCCTGAACGCTCGAGCGCCCAGAGATCGGCGACGCTTTCCACCACGCAGAGCAGCGTCTCGTCGCGCCGCGGATCGGCGCAGATGGCGCAGGGATCGCTGGTATCGAGATTGCCGCAGGTCGAGCAGGCATGGATGCTTTCGCCCACCTCGCGCAGGGTCGCCGCCAGCGGGACCAGCAGCGCGTCCTTCTTTTTAAGCAGGTGCAGCACGGCCCGGCGCGCCGAGCGCGGCCCGAGTCCCGGCAGCCGCGCCATCAGCTGGATCAGCCGCTCGATTTCCGGTCCGGCCATCGGGAGAGGATCAGAACGGCAGCTTCATGCCGGGCGGAATCGGCAGCCCGGCGGTGAGTTCCTGCATCTTCTCGGCCATCTCGCGCTCGGCCTTGCCCTTGGCATCGGCATGGGCCGCCTTGATCAGGTCTTCGACGACCTCGGCTTCCTCGGGCTTGAACAGCGAAGGATCGATTTTCACGCCCTTCATCTCGCCCTTGCCGTTCAGCGTCACGACCACCATGCCGCCGCCGGACCTGCCCTCGACCGTGCGGGCCTCCAGCTCGGCCTGCATTTCGGCCATGCGCTGCTGCATCTGCTGCGCCTGCTTGAGCATGTTGCCGAGATTCTTCATGACTCACCTCTTCACGTCCACCGCCATTGTACCGCGGCGGCGCCTCGCGGCGCCAGCATCAGCGCGACAAGCGGTAAATCCGCCGGGCATTCTCCACTGCGACCTGCCGGGCGATGTCGGGCGGCAGGGCATCGACGATCTGCCGCGCCATCGGCAGCCGGCCCATCGCTTCGTCGAAGAACTGGTCGCTGCCGATGACGAACCGGTCGGGGAACTGGCGCAGCAGCGCCAGCCATTCCGGCCGCAGCGTCGACTGCTCGGTCAGCGGCGCGGTGCGGCGCGCGCCCGAACCGTCGCTCTTCAGGCTCATGACGAGATTGGGGTGGCTGCGCAGCAGGCGCCGCATCAGCGCCGGGTTGCGTTCGCCGGTGAGGTCCCAGCCGGCATGGGCCCAGACGATGCGGGCGTCGCGGTTATGGCCCAGAAGCCGCTCGAAAGCGGCGATATTCTCGCGCAGGCGGTCGGGGCTTCCGGGACGCTGTCGCCGCGACGGGAACGGCATGTCGGCCGGCACGGCCTCCATATGGATGTCGAGCGGCATGCCGTGGCGCGCGCCGATATCGGCCAGCGCCAGCAGCAGCGGATGATCGGGCCGGGTGGATTCATAGGGATGCGCGCCGCGGCCCGACGAGAAATGCTCCACCGCCAGTTCGCCGAAGCCCGCCGCCCCCGCGGCCGCGACCGCCTCGGCTTCGGCCCGGAATGCCTGCAGCGCCGCGGCCGTCACGCCGTCGGGCGGACTGGCCTGCAGCATCGCGTTCAGCGCCTCGCCGCCGGCGACGAAGGCGAGGCGCCCGCCGCCGCGGCGAACCAGCGCCGCCAGCTCCGACCGGCCATAGACGCCCTCGTGATGCGGCGGAAAGGGCGGCGGCAGCAGGATGGTCAGCTCCACGCCATGCTCGTCCATGCGGGCGAGGATCTCGGGCAGCATCGAGGCGACGCCCGGCCCGGCGCGCGACTGGCCGCGCGTGTTGCGCCCCATGGCCGCCGCGCCGCCTTCGCTGCGCACCGGATGCGCATGCGTATCGATGAGCGAAACCCGATCTTGCGCCGCGCCGTCCCCAGCCGCGATCCCGATCGCCAGCGCGACCAGGGCAAATACCGCATACCGCATGCTTGTCCCCCCATCTTTTTTATATTCGGGGGAGGCTGCGGCCGATCCTAGTCGAGTTCGTCGAGCGGATCGATATCGTCGGTGAAATAGGCCGGCGCCTCAGCGGCCTCGTCGACGGCCGGCAGGGCCGGCGGCGCCACTTCGCGCACGTCTTCCAGCACCGCGCCGGGGAAGGCATTCAGCACCGCCTGCACGAGAGGATGCGCCTGCACATGGGCGCGGCGGCGGCTTTCCTCGGCCTGGTCCTGCTCCGACAGGGTCGGCTCGCCCGGCAGCTTGCTCAAGCTGACCACCCAGCGCTGGCCGGTCCACACTCTCAGCTTCTCGGTGAGGCGGTTCGCGATGTCATGGCGGCCGCCCTCGCTGAGCCGCATCTCGATGCGGCCGCGCTCGAAACTGACCACATGCACGTAGTTGTACAGCTCGCTCGCCAGCGCCATCTCGCGCATCTCGCGGGCGAGCTGCACCAGAGCCGGGAAGGTTGCCGGCATCTGGGCCAAAGCCACGGTTTCGCCGGGCTGGATGTGCGGCGCCGCCTGCATGACCGGCTGGGTCGCCAGCGCCGCCGAGGCACCGCCGCCATTGCCTCCGGAAGGCGCCGGCCGCGACGGCGGGGCCGCGCCCGGCCCGCCTTTCTCGCGCCATTCCTTGGCCAGGTCGGCCGGGCTCGGCAGATCGGCGGCATAGGCGAGCCGCACCAGCACCATCTCGGCCGCCGCCAGCGGCACCGGGGCGGCACGCACTTCGGCCAGCCCCTTGAGCAGCATCTGCCAGCTGCGCGCCAGCACCGGCATGCCGAGCTTGGCCGCCAGTTCCTTGCCGCGCAGGCGCTGGGTTTCCGGCAGCGTGATGTCGTCGGGCGAGCCGCCGACGACCTTCACGCGGGTCAGCCAGTGGGTGAGTTCCAGCAGATCCTGGATCACCACCGCCGGATCGGCGCCGAGGCTGTATTGCTGCTGCAGGTTGTCCAGCGCCTCGGGCAGCTTGCCGTGCAGCAGCGAGTCGAGCAGCGCGAAGACCTGGCCGCGATCGGCCAGTCCGAGCATGTCGCGCACCAGTTCCGCATCGGCCTTGCCGGCGCCATGCGCGATCGCCTGGTCGAGCAGCGAAAGGCCGTCGCGCACCGAGCCCTCGGC
>CAYSCA010000201.1:0-6245 GCA_964429465.1 uncultured Rhodospirillaceae bacterium | reverse complement strand
CACCTGCCAGCTGCCGGTCGGCCACGATCGGCAGGCAGACGGCCAGCAGCCCGGTGGCATGCAGTTCCCGGCTTTCGCCGTCGCGGTCGAGATGGCGGACCTTCACTTCCGAGGGCCGTTCCACTTCGGCATATTGCTCGGGCAGCGACAGGCAGCCTTCCTCATAGACGCTGTCCTCGTCCGACACCCAGGTGATCTCCGGGTTGACGATATAAAGCGGCTGCTTCTCCTCGCCCTCGCGGGAGACGTCGATCACCAGCATGCGCTTGGGGATGCCGACCTGGATGGCGGCCAGCCCGATCCCCGGCGCGGCATACATCGTCTCCAGCATGGCATCGAGCTGGGCGCGCACCTCGTCCGTGACCGCCTCGACCGGAGTCGAGACGATTTCGAGCCGCTTGTCCGGCGCGGTGATGATCGGCAGAAGGGCCATAAATCCTACTCTTTGCGGGCTTTTTGCAGGCGAATTAGGCCATGCTCTGGCGGTCCGTCAAGCCCGCTGTTATGTAACGGATATGGATATAATGACGATTCTGGCGATTGCCATCGGCTTTGCCGCGGTTTTGCTGCTCCTGGTCTGGCAGCAAAGCCGGCGGCCGGCAGCCGATCCGCAATTGCTGGCCGAGAAGGCCGTGGCGGAAGACCGCGCCGAGGCGCTGCGCGCCGAGCTGGCCAAGAGCCGCGCCGAGGCCGAGGCCGCCCATGCCGCCCGGCTGGAGGCCGAGAAGCAGGCCGCCAGCCTGCGCAGCGAACTGGCGGTGAAGGCGCAGGCTTTCGAGCAGCTCTCCGAGACCGCCACCCAGGCGGCCAGGGCGGCCGCGCTGGAATCGGCCGCCCAGATGTCGTCCAAGCTGCTGGCCGACCACAAGCGCGAGACGGAAGCGCAGAAGGAAGAGACCGAGAAGCGGGTGAAGCAGACCACCGAGGGCCTGCTGCAGAAATTCACCGATGTCACCGGCCTGGTCTCCGGCCTCGCCGCGCAGATGCAGGACCGCAACAGCCGGGTGGATGCGATGTATCGCATGCTGTCGCATCCCGGCGGCGCCGGCCGCATGGCCGAGATCGGGCTGGAGAACACGCTGAAGGCTTTCGGGCTGCAGCCGGGCACCGATTTCATCCTGCAATATCATGCGCCGGGCGATGCCGAGCGCGGCGCGCTGCGGCCCGATGCGGTGGTGTTCCTGCCCGGCGACGCCGTGCTGGTGATCGATTCCAAGGCGTCCAAGCTGCTGCTCGATCTGGCCGAAGCCGATGGCGCGGCGGAGGAGGCGGCCGCGCTCGCGCAGCTCAAGCAGCGCATGGCGACGCATCTGCGCGCGCTGTCGGCCAAGGATTACGGCAATGCGGTGCTGGCCACCTATCGCGAGACCCGGCGCGGCGGCGCCCTGCGCCGCTGCATGATCGCCATGATGCTGCCCAATGATGCCGCCGTGGAGAAGCTGCGCCGCGCCGATCCGGATTTCGAGCGCCGCGCCGGCGAGGCCGATATCGTGGTCGCCGGGCCGTCGGCCCTCGCGGCGATCATCGCGGTGTCGCGCCTGCAGATCGACAGCGGCCGCCAGGCGGAGAATCTGGAGAAGATCGTCGAGGCGGTCGGCCAGCTGATCGACTCCACGGCCACCGCGCTCACGCTGGCCGACAAGGTCGGCCGCGGCCTGCAGACGGCGACCGAGCAGTTCGAGGCCTTCAGCCGTTCGGTCAATGCGCGCCTGCTGCCGCGGGTGCGCAGGCTGGCGCAGTTCGGCATCAGGCCGTCGAAGGCGGCGCCCGCGGCCTTGCCCAGCTTCAATGTCAGCGTGCAGCGTCCGGAGGATTTCATCGAAGCGGAAGTCGAGGAGGTGATGCCGCTGCTCGCCGGATCCCGCCGGGAGGGTGCGTGAGCGCCGCTGCCGCGAAACCGGTCAGCGAGATCGTCGGCGAACTCTGCCAGGGCGAGGCGGAAGACCGCATCACCCTGGAAGACCTGCTGCTGGCCTTCGAGCTGCGCGCCTTCGGCCTGCTGGTGCTGGTCTTCGCCCTGCCCAATGGCGTGCCGGCGCCGATCGCGCCCGGCCTCTCTGCAATACTTGGCGCGCCTTTGCTGCTGATCGGCGGCCAGATGGTGCTCGGCTTCAACTCGCCCTGGTTTCCGAAATCCTGGCGCGCGCGCAGCTTCCGCCGCGCCGATGTCGCCCGCCTGCTGCGTCCGGCGATCCCGTGGATCCAGCGCGTCGAGCGCTATGTCCGGCCGCGCCTGCCGGGAATGACCGGCTGGGCGGCGCGGCGGCTGATCGGCCTGATCGTGCTGTGGAACGCCTTCCTGCTGTCGCTGCCGGTGCCGTTTGGCAACCTGATCCCGGCCTGGGCGATCATCCTCACGGCGCTCGGCCAGGTCGAGCGCGACGGCAATCTCGTGCTGGCCGGCGCCGCCGCCAGCATCCTGGCCACCGGCTGGGTCTGGTTCCTCATCGATATCGGCCTTGCCCTGATCGACCGGATATTCTGATGACAGCCGACGAGATCATCGCCGCCCTGAAGCTGCAGCCGCATCCCGAGGGCGGGCATTTCGTCGAGACTTTCCGCGATGCGGCGACGGATTCCTCCGGCCGCGCGCGCTCGACGGCGATCTACTTTCTGCTGAAGCGCGGCGAGCGCTCGCACTGGCATCGCGTCGATGCCGTCGAGATCTGGCATTACCATGCCGGCGCGCCGCTGCGGCTGAGCATCGCGGCCGCGGCCGGCGCCGCCGTCGAGACGATCATCCTGGGCAGCGATCTCAGCCAGGGCCAGCGGCCGCAGGGCATCGTGCCGGCGCAGCACTGGCAGGCCGCCGCAAGCCTCGGCGACTGGACTTTGGTCGGCTGCACCGTGGCGCCGGGCTTCGACTTCGCCGGCTTTGAACTGGCGCCGCCAAACTGGCATCCCGACGGCTGGTCGCCCTGACCATGGCCGCTTCGCTGCTGATCCGGCGCGGCGTGGCAGCGGATATCGAGCCGGTCAGCCGGCTGCTGACCGAGACCTGGCACCATACCTATGATGCGCTGATGGGGCCCGAGGCCGTGACGCGCATGACGCAGGCCTGGCATCGGCCGGAAATGCTGGCGCGCCAGCTCAGCCCCCTGCGCGCCGCCTTTCTGGTGGCCGAGGACGAAACGGAAGACTCGCGCCGCCCGCTCGTCGGCCATGCCTATGCGCGGATGACGGGGAAGGCGACGCTGTTCCTCGGGCGGCTCTATGTGCATCCCGATCACCAGCGCCGCGGCATCGGCACCGAGCTGCTCACCCATCTGCTGCCGCTGCTGCCGCAGGCGCGGCAGATCGAGCTGTCGGTGGTGAAGCAGAATGCCGCGGCGGTGGATTTCTACCGCCGCTACGAATTTGAAGTCGTCTCGGAATCGGTGGATGACGGCGTCGCCCTGCTGCTGATGCGGCGAAGGGTCACCGATCCGCTGAGCAGGTGATGCAAACCCTCACCCTCCCGCTGCGCGGGCCCCTCCCTCTCCCACTTGCGTGGGCGAGGGGTGCAAGGAATGCCCTCTCCCGCTTGCGGGAGAGGGAGGGCCCCGCAGCGAAGCGCGGGAGGGTGAGGGGCTGTCTCACCGTTTCCCGAAATACCGGCTCGGCGTGGTGCCCAGCGCCCTCCGGAACATGGCGGTGAAGGCCGCGGCGCTCGCATAGCCGAGATCGGAGGCCACCAGCGCCACCGGCCGGCCCAGGCCCAGGCGGGTCAGCGCCTCGGCCAGCCGCGCCTGCTGGCGCCAGGCGGTGAAGCCCATGCCGGTCTCGCGCGCAAACAGGCGCGCCAGGCTGCGGCTCGACATCCCGGCATCGCCTGCCAGCGTCTCCAGGCCGATGTCATCGTCCAGCCTGTCCAGCACCCGGCGGCAGATCGCCTGCAGGCGCGCGTCGCGCGGCTGCGGCAGCAGCAGCGGCTGCGCCTCCACCCCGCGCAGCTCGTGCAGCAGCAAAGCCGCGATCAGCGCGCCCCTGCTGCCGGCCGCGTAATCCACCGGCTCCTCCGTCGCGGCGAGGATCAGCGCCCGCAGCAGGTCGGAGACTTCGATCACCCGGCAGGCGGCGGGCAAAGCGGCGGCGGCTTCGGGCGCGATGTAGAGCGTGCGCATGGCGACCGGCCCGCTCATCCGGATCTCGTGTTCGACCCCCGGCGGAATCCATAACGCGCGCTGCGGCGGCACGATCCAGGTGCCGGACTCCCCCTCCGCGGTGGCCGTCACCCGCATGACGCCGCGGACCGCATGGACCAGCTGCCCGCGCTCATGGCTGTGCGGCGGGATATGGTGGCCGGGCGGGAAATCCTTCGGCATCGCCGCCACGGGCGGCGAGAGGCGCTGGTAATCCCGCGGATCGGTGCTTCGGGAGGTGATGCTGCGGGCGGCGCCGGACATGTCCGATTCTCGATAGAAACAGGCAAGACGGCACGTATCAGACAATCCTATCCTGTCCGCCGCAAGAGAAGATTTCGGAATGGCCATGTCTCAATCTGCCGCAGCGAATCAGGACAATGGGACCCCGGGTCAGGCCCGGGGTGACGGCTTTGGTAAGAGCGCGTTGCCGGCAGGCAGCGTCGCCCCGGGCGAGCCTCTGGGCGAGACCCGGGGTCCCATTTCGATGCCGGCGCATAAGCCTCTCGCCCGCCGCGTCATCGGCTTCGTCAATCTCGCCCATCTGTTCGACCATATGTTCATGCTGATCTTTCCCACCGCCGTGCTGGCGATGGAGGCGGATTTCGGCCGGAGCTATGGCGAGCTGCTGGCGCTTTCGGTCGGCGGCTTCATCGCCTTCGGCGCCGGATCGCTGCCCTCGGGCTGGCTCGGCGACCGCTGGAGCCGGCGCAACATGCTGGCGGTGTTTTTCATCGGCATCGGGCTGGCCGCCATCCTCGCCGGGCTGGCGAGTTCGCTCTGGCTGCTCGCTGCCGCGCTCACCCTGATCGGCGGCTTCGCCTCGATCTATCACCCGGTCGGTACCGCGATGCTCACCGCGCATGCGGAATCGCTCGGGCCGGAGACGATGGGGCGCGAGATCGGGCTCAATGGCGTATGGGGCAATGTCGGCGTTGCCTGCGCCGCGCTGACCACCGGCGCCATCGCGCAGTTTTTGAGCTGGCGCTATGCCTTCATCCTGCCCGGCGCCGTCGCGATCCTGATCGGCATCGCCTATCTCGTCCTGGTGCCCGACCATGCCAGCCCGAAGCGCAAGGGCGGCCAGCCGGCGCCCGCGGTGCCGCGCCATATCGCGATCCGCGCCTTCTCGGTGCTGGCGCTGGTCGGCGTCAGCGGCGGCGTGGTGTTCAATGCCGCCACCATCGTCTTCCCGAAACTCTTCGACGAGCGCCTGAGCGGCTATATGGCAACGCCGGTCGGCATCAGCATGATCGTCTTCGCGGTCTATCTCTGCGGCGCGCTGGCGCAGCTTCTCGTCGGCCGGCTGGTCGACCGCTATACGCTGAAGCAGATTTTCCTGCCGGTCTCGGCGCTGCAGGCGCCCTGCCTGCTGCTGGCCGGCCTGCTCGATTCCTGGCTGCTGCTGATCCCCGCCATCGGCGTGATGTTCGCGATTTTCGGCCAGGTCACGATCAACGATGCCATGGTGGCGAAATACACTTCCGATTCCTGGCGGGCGCGCGCCTATTCGCTGCGCTACCTGCTTTCCTTCGGCGCCTCCGCCATGGCCGTGCCGCTGATCGCGCTGATCTACGAGGCCGGCGGCGGCTTCCCCACCCTGTTCGGCGTGCTCGCCGCGCTGGGCTTCAGCATCTTCCTCGGCGCCGTGGTGTTCCCGAACCGCCCGGAGGATGTGGAACGCGCCGCGGAGACCGCGCGGGCCTGAGCGCGGGCGTAAAAAAACCCTCACCCTCCCGCCGCTGTCGCGGCGGGGCCCTCCCTCTCCCGCAGGCGGGAGAGGGTTGAAGAAAAGCCCCTCTCCCTCCGGGAGAGGGAGGGGCCCATGCGAAGCATGGGAGGGTGAGGGGCCGCCTAACCCTGCGGCCGGTTGACCGCCAGCTGCGCCGCGAAGGCGCGCCGATAGGCGGGCCGCGCTTCGCCGCGGGCGACATAGGCGGCGAGGTTCGGAAAGTCGTCCAGCAGGCCCGATGATTTCAGCCGCAGCAGCACCGACACCATCATCAGGTCGCCCGCGCTGAAGGCGCCGTCGAGCCAGTCTGAATCGCCGAGCCGCGCGGCAAGCTGCCGCAGCCGCTCGCGGATGCGGCCCTCCACCAGCGGCAGGCGCTCTTTCGTCCAGGG
>CAYSCA010000200.1:0-6288 GCA_964429465.1 uncultured Rhodospirillaceae bacterium | reverse complement strand
TGATCAGCAGGCCCAGCCGCTTGAACTCGATGCTTTTCGACAGCAAAGCATGCGTGCCGATGACGATGTCGACATCGCCATCCTTCAGGCCCTGCTTGGCTTTCGTGGCCGTCTTCGCCGGCACCATCCGCGAGAGTTGTTCAATACGGACCGGCATGCCCTGGAAGCGCTGCACGAAGGTGCGGTAATGCTGACGGCACAGCAAGGTCGTGGGGCAGACCAGCGCGACCTGCTGGCCCGACATGGCGGCGACAAAGGCCGCGCGCAATGCCACCTCGGTCTTGCCGAAGCCGACATCGCCGCAGACCAGGCGATCCATCGGCTTGCCGCTGGCGAGGTCCTCCAGGGTTTCCTCGATGGCGCGGGCCTGGTCGTCGGTTTCATCGTAGGGAAAGCGCGCGCAGAATTCCTCGAAAAGACCGTCCGGCGGCAGGACCCGCTCACCCTGCCTGAGCTCGCGCTGGGCGGCGATTTTCATCAGTTCGCCTGCCATATCCTTCAGGCGCTGCTTCATGCGCGCCTTGCGGTTCTGCCAGGCCACGCCGCCCAGCTTGTCCAGCGTCACCTCGGCATCGGGCGAGCCATAGCGCGACAGCATTTCGATATTCTCGACCGGCAGGTAAAGCCGGTCGCCGCCGTCGTAATGCAGCAGCAGACAGTCATGCGGTGCGCCCGCGATGTCGAGCGTCACCAGATCCTTGTACTGGCCGATGCCGTGGTCGATATGGACGACGAAATCGCCGGGCTGCAGGGCGCTCGCCTGGGCAATGAAATTCTCCGCCCGGCGCTTTTTCTGGCGCGGCCGGACCAGACGGTCGCCCAGGATATCCTGTTCGGCGATGACGCAGAGATCGGCAGCCTCAAAACCGTGCTCGACAGGCAGGACGGCAATGGCGGCGACGCTCTTCGGCAGGGCGTCAAGGTCAGCCGCAACTTCGATGGGCTGTGGCGCCTCGAGTCCGTGATCCTTGAGCACCAGCGCAAGACGATCGCGCGCGCCCGCCGAGAAGGCGGCGAACAGGACGCGCCTGCCCTGCCCGGCCTGTTTCGCAAGATGGCCGCCGAGGGCGTCATAGACGCTGCCCGCGGCCGCTTTGGTTCCAGCCGCCTGCGTCGCCTGGGCGCGTTCCGGCGCGAAATCGCGGCCCGGCCGGCCGCCCAGATCGACCACGGCGACGCCGGCACTGCCGACAGCCTCGAAGGGTTGCATCTGGCCGACCGGGAATTTCTCCAGCCGGTGCGCCCATTCGCCCGCCGTCAGGTAGAGGCGATCCGGCGGCAGCGGCTTGTAAGGAGCCCCGCCTTCTTCCAGCCCCCGCTTCATTGCCGCGCGGCGGGCGTCGTAGTGATCGGCGATCGCCTTGAACCGCTCATCCGCCGCCTCCGAGGTCAGCGGGTCGAGCGTGACCGTCGCCTGCGGCAAGTAATCGAAAACGGTCGCGAGCCCGTCAAAGAACAGTGGCAGCCAGTGTTCCATGCCGATCTGGCGGCGACCGGCCGAAACCGCTTCGTAAAGCGGGTCTTCCTTGGTGACCGTGCCGAACAGCTCGCGATAGCCGCTGCGGAACCGGGCGATCGCCGCTTCGTCGAGCGGCACCTCGCTCATGGCGGTCAGCGACAATTCGGCAACCGCCTCGATGGTGCGCTGGCTGGCCGGATCGAAGCGGCGGATATTCTCCACCTCGTCCCCGAAGAAATCGAGGCGATAGGGCGCTTCCGAACCCGGCGGAAACAGATCGACCAGACCACCGCGGACGGCGAACTCGCCCGGCTCCATCACGGTGGAGACCCGGCTGTAGCCGTTGCCGGAAAGGTAAGCCACCAGGCTTTCCGGCCTGATGCGGGCTCCTTTCGCGGCGGCAAAGCCGGTGCCGCGCAGGTAATCGGGGCCGGGCAGTCTCTGCAGAGCCGCGTTGATCGTGGTCAGCAGCAGCCAGGGTGCATCGGGACGCTCGCCGCTCAGCCGGTTCAGCGTATCCATGCGACGGGCGGCGATCTCGGCATTCGGCGAGACGCGGTCATAGGGCTGGCAATCCCAGGCCGGCAGCGCCAGCACCGGCAGCTCCGGCGCGAAGAACCGCAGGGCAGCCTCCAGGGTGGCCAGGCGCGCATCGTCGCGGCAGACATGCAGCACGCCCCGCCCCTTCTGGCGCGCCGCCAGGGCGACCAGCAGGCGCGCATCCTGCCCTTCCGGCGTGCCGGACAGTGCCCAGCGGCCGGGCCGGGTCAGGATATCCGGCAGCACGAAACTCATTCGCTCAGGCCGGCACCCGATAGGCGCGGAGCAGCTTCATCACACCGTGGTCCAGATGGGCCGGAACGGGTTCGCGGCCGATCGCCCAGGCATAGATCTGCGGGTCGGGGTAGTTTTCCAGCAGGTTCTCGTAGAGGTCCAGCTCGCGCGCGCTGAAGGTCGGCAGATGCTGCGCGGCAAAGCCGCCGAGCAGGATGTCGGTTTCCTTCATCCCGGTATAGCGGCTGCGGTGCAGCAGGCGCTTGCGGCGGGTCTCGATATCCTCGCGCGGGGGCTCAGCCATGGGTGTCTCCGGGATTGCGGCAGGATATAGTACGCTCCTCTTCAGATTCTCAAGGTTTCCGCCGGAATTTCCTCCCCCTCATGCGCCCGGAATCGCTGTTTCCCGCCTTTGTCCCGATCACCAGCCTGAAAGGCTGCGGGCCCCGGCTTGCTCCGCTGGTGGAGAAACTGGCAGGCGGCCGGGTGCTGGACTTGTGGTGGCATCTGCCCGCAGCACTGATCGACCGCCGTTACCGGCCCGCGGTTGCCGAGGCGGAACCCGGACGCATCGCCACCATCGCCCTGACGGTCGAACGCCATCTGCCGCCGCGCAACCCGCGCCTGCCCTACAAGGTCGTCGGCCGGGACGGCAGCGGCCGGATCACGCTCGTCTTCTTCAACGGCCGCGAGGAGTTCCTCAGGCGCAGCCTGCCGGAAGGCGAGATCAGGATCGTCAGCGGCAGCATCGAATTGTTCGACGGCCAGGTGCAGATGACCCACCCGGACCGCATCGGCACGGCCGAGGAGCTGGAGCAGCTGGCCACCGTGGAACCGGTCTATCCGTTGACCGCCGGGCTGGCGCCGCGGACGCTGGCCAAGATCGTCGACGGCGCATTGGCCAGGATTCCGGATCTGCCGGAATGGCTCGATCCTGCCTGGCAGAAAAAGCAGGGCTGGCCCGGATGGCGGGAGGCGCTGCTGGCAGCGCACCGGCCGTCGGACGCTGCCGATCTGGAGCCGACCGCGCCCGCCCGTCAGCGGCTCGCCTATGACGAATTGCTCGCCAACCAGCTGGCCTTGCTGCTGGTGCGCCGCCGGCTGAAGCGGCTGTCCGGCCGGCCGCTGCAAGGCGATGGCCACCTGCGCGACAAGCTCGAAACGCTGCTGCCCTGGCCGCTGACCAATGCCCAGCGGCAGGCCAATGCCGAGATTGCCGGCGACATGGCATCGGATCGCCGGATGCTCCGCCTGTTGCAGGGCGATGTCGGCAGCGGCAAGACGATGGTGGCGCTGAACGCGATGCTCGCCTGCATCGAGGCCGGCGCCCAGGCCGCATTGATGGCACCGACCGAAATCCTGGCGCGGCAGCATGCCGATACGCTGGCGCCCTATTGTGAACCGCTTGGCATACGGCTCGCGCTGCTGACCGGCCGCGACAAGGGCAAGGCGCGGGCCGCCTTGCTGCAAAGGCTGGCGGACGGCGAAATCGACATCCTGATCGGCACGCATGCCCTGTTCCAGGAGGACGTGGTGTTCCGCGACCTGGCGCTGGCCGTGATCGACGAGCAGCATCGCTTCGGGGTCGGCCAGCGGCTCGGCCTGGCAGCCAAAGGGCAAAGGGACAAAGGCGGCGTCGACGTTCTGGTGATGACGGCGACGCCGATCCCGCGCACCCTGTCGCTCACCGCCTATGGCGACATGGATGTCTCGAAGCTGACCGAGAAGCCGCCGGGCCGCACGCCCGTCGACACCCGCACCGTCGCGGCCGACCGCTTCCCCGATGTCGTCGCGGCCGTGAAGCGGAAGATCGAGTCGGGCGAGCGCGTCTACTGGGTCTGCCCCCTGGTCGAGGAAAGCGAACAGAGCGACCTGGCAGCGGCCGCCGAGCGCCATTCCTCACTGAAGCAGGCGCTGGAACCCGTATTCGGCGCCGGCAGTATTGGCCTGGTGCATGGCCAGATGAGCGGGGCCGAAAAGGATGCCGCCATGGCCGCCTTCGCCGGAGGAGCGTCGAAGCTGCTGGTCGCCACCACGGTGATCGAGGTCGGCGTCGACGTGCCGGAAGCGACGCTGATCGTCATCGAACATGCCGAGCGTTTCGGCCTGGCGCAGCTACATCAGCTGCGCGGCCGTGTCGGGCGCGGCGGCCGGCCGGGCGCCTGCCTGCTGATCTATTCCAGTCCGCTGGGCGAGACCGCCAAGGCGCGGCTGAAAATCCTGCGCGAAACCGATGACGGCTTCCGGATTGCGGAAGAGGACCTGCGCCTGCGCGGCGCCGGCGAAGTGCTGGGCACGCGGCAATCGGGATTGCCTGAATTCCGGCTGGCGAACCTTGCCGTGCATGCCGACCTGCTGGCGGCGGCGCGGGACGACGCCAGACTGATCCTGGAGCGCGACCCGAAACTGGCCTCCGAACGTGGCGAGGCGTTGCGCGTGCTGCTTTACCTGTTCGAGCGGGACGCTGCGATCCAGTATCTGCGATCGGGCTAGCCGTCGAGCCCTGCAAGACACTGAACGCAGCGCCCCACGCGGTTACTGGCAGGTCACGCTGTTGATCTGCAAGGTCGAGCTGTTCATCGTCCCGAGATTGTTGCAGGCGACGCCGCCGACACCGCTGGCCGAAATCGAGCCGGATGGCGATGCGAGGATGCTGGCGCCCGCCACATCGACGACATTGCCGGCCAGCGTGGTGGCCGTCGTGCTGGCGAACGAGGTGTTCGTGTAGGTGCTGGCGCCTGTGAACACGATCCCGGATGCGGCATTGCTGATGGTCAGATTGGTGAACGAGATGTCGCTGCTGGTGCTTTCGAACTGGACGCCGTCCTGGGTACCGCCGCCGGGATTGTCGATGGTGATGCCGCGGGCGGTCAGTCCCGTGGTCGCCAGGATTTCGATGCCATCCTCGCCGGTGCCGGAAATCGTCAGGTCGGTAAGCCGGCTGCCATTCGCAGCGTTGACCCGCACGCCGTTCAGGCCGCCATTGACCGTCATATTGGCCAGTTCGCTGTCCGCCGCCATAACAAAGACATTAACACCGGCATTGGTGCCGTTCACCGTCGGCGCCGTACCCGGCAAGGTGACTGTGCCGGTCTTGCCGGAAGCGCTGCGCACCGTCATCTGGGTACCGCCGCCGACCACCGACTGGCCCGAGTTCAGCGTGACAGCTGCTGCCGTGTTCACGGTGCCAGCCGAGCCATCGACAACCACTAGCGAATTGGCGCCGGCGCCGCTGACAGCCGTGACGATGTTGCCGATGGCATCGACCGTCGTGAAGGATGAAGCCTCGCCGCCACCGGGCAGTACCGCCGAAGCGGCTTCGGTGACGGTCTGGCCGACACGTGTCCCCGCAACGATGTCGACGTCGCGCTCGACATAGGTGGTCATGCGCCGTTCGATCGGGGACAGCCGGGGTCTTTCGGCGGGCCGGTTAAGCGGAATGCGCAGCCGAGCCATCAGGAAGCCCTGATCGCCGCGCACATTGTCTGTCTGCACCTCGCCACCCAATGTCAGCCGCGATCCCTCGCCGATCAACGGCAGGTCGTTCCAGGCGAATTCCAGCCGTGCCCGTGGCCCGGTGACGCTGGGATAACCGGCAGCCTCGAAATGGAAACCGCCGAAGAACAGACGGGTTTCCGCCCAGTCCAGCGGCAGGCGATAGCCCGCTTCCGCATCAAAGCCGGGCAGCGCCCGTTCGCGCGACGCAGTGGTGCTGGTTATGCTGAAGCTGCTGCCGCTGATCGCTGCAACATCTGCACCGGTGCCTCCGATCCGACGAGCGCCGCCCTGCGGCAGATAGCCGTTGGCCCGGATGTCCCAATCCTCGCCAAGCAGCTCAAAGCCCAGAGTTGCCTGGTTGAACAGATTGCCGAGTTCGGTGCGGCGGCGGTCATAGAACACGTAGGTCCCAGCGATCCAGCTGCCATCCATGATATGGCGATAGCCCAGCCCGAAATTGCCCTCGCGCGAAGCGTCGTCGTCAAATTTGCCGCGGAAATCGAGAAACAGCAGCGAGCTATCGTCCTGCGCTACCGGGATGAAGGCATCCATCTCGC
>CAYSCA010000199.1:0-6296 GCA_964429465.1 uncultured Rhodospirillaceae bacterium | reverse complement strand
GCGTGCCGCATACTGTGATCGTCGACAATGCCGGCGGCCATCTCATGCAGCATGGCCAGGTGGACCTCTGTATCGTCGGCACCGACCGCACCACCCGCGAGGGCGATGTCTGCAACAAGATCGGCACCTATCTGAAGGCGCTGGCGGCCCATGACAACAACGTGCCGTTCTATGTCGCCCTGCCGCATTCCACCATCGACTGGACGATCCGCGACGGCGTGAAGGAAATCCCGATCGAGGAGCGTGCGCAGGAGGAAGTCACCGTGATGAGCGGCCGCACGGCTGACGGCGAGGTTGTCCCGGTCACCATCACGCCGGAAGGCAGCAAGGCGGCCAATTTCGGCTTCGATGTCACGCCGGCGCGCCTCGTCTCCGGCCTGGTCACCGAACGCGGCGTCTGCGCGGCATCCGAAGCCGGTCTGTCGAAACTCTATCCCGAATTCTCCAAGTAAGGCTCTGTCATGAAGAATCTCTGGTCGGATCGCGATGCCAAGGCGGCGGTTGCCCATTACGCCAGGCAGGGCGTCAACAAGGATCTGGCGCTGCGCACCTATACTACGCGGCTGCTGGGCGGCGTGCCCGACCTGGTGCAGCATGGCGGCGGCAACACTTCGGTGAAGACCACGATGCCCGATCCGGTCGGCAAGCCGGTCGAGGTGCTCTGCGTGAAGGGTTCGGGCTGGGACATGGCCGTCATCGAGCCACCGGGCCTGCCGGCTGTCAGGCTGCGGCCGCTGCAGGACCTGATCGGCCTCGAGGCCCTGACCGACGAGGACATGGTGAACATCCAGCGCTGCAACCTGCTGGACTCGACCTCGCCGAATCCCTCGGTCGAGACGCTGTTCCACGCTTTCCTGCCGCACAAGTTCATCGACCATACCCATGCCTCGGCCGTGCTGGCGATCACCGACCAGCCGGACGGCGCCGAAATCTGCCGCAAGCTCTACGGCAACCGCGTCGCGCTGGTGGATTACGAGATGCCGGGCTTCGGCCTCGCCAAGAAGGCGGCCGCTGCCTTCGCGCGCCAGCCCGACGCCCAGGGCCTGATCCTGCTCAAGCACGGCATCTTCACCTTCGCCGAGACCGCGAAGGAAGCCTATGACCTGATGATCGAGTTCGTCAGCAAGGCCGAGCGTCATCTCGCCAAGGGCAGGAAGCAGCCCTTCGTGCCCGGCAAGGCTTTGCCGAAGAAGGTGGCTGCCGCCGAAGACGTGCTGCCGATCCTGCGCGGCCTGCTGTCCCTCCCGGCCAACGACGACGGCGCCTATACGCGCTGGGTCTTCAACCTGCGCGACAGCGCCGAGATCCAGGCCTTCGCGCGCGGCAAGGATGTCATGCGCTACAGCCAGGCCGGCACGGTGACGCCGGACCATGTCATCCGCACCAAGCCCTGGCCGCTGGTACTGCCGGCGCCGGAAGCCGGCCGGCTGGATGCCTTCAGGGCGGAAGCGCAGAAGGCGGTCGATGCCTATATCAGGAAGTACACGGCCTATTTCGAGCGGCACAATGCCAAGGCGCAGCCGAAGAGGATCATGCTCGACCCGATGCCGCGCGCGCTGCTGGTCCCGGGCCTCGGGCTGATCGGCGTGGGCAAGACCCGCAAGGATGCGGTGATCGCCGGCGATGTCGCCGAGATGGCGGTCAGCATCATCACCAAGGCGGAAGCCATCGGCCGCTTCACCAGCATCAAAGAGCGCGACATCTTCGATGTCGAATACTGGTCGCTGGAACAGGCCAAGCTGGGCAAGGGCGGCGAGAAGCCGCTGTCGCGCCAGGTCGCCGTGATCACCGGCGGGGCGGGGGCCATCGGGGCGGCGACCGCCAAGGCCTTCGCGGCGGAAGGCGCCGAGGTTGCGGTATTCGATCTCGACGGCGACAAGGCGGCCGCGGTGGCGAAGAAGCTGGGCGGCATCGGCATGGCCTGCGACGTGACCAAGCCGGAGCAGGTGGCCGCGGCTTTTGCCAGGGTCGTGCAGCATTTCGGCGGCGTCGATATCGTCGTCTCCAATGCCGGCAATGCCTGGGGCGGGAAGATCGGCGAGGTTTCCGACGACTTGCTGCGCAAATCGTTTGAGCTGAACTTCTTCAGTCACCAGTATGTCGCGCAGGCGGCGACGAAGATCATGCTGGCGCAGAAGACCGGCGGCTGCCTGCTGTTCAACGCCTCCAAGCAGGCGGTCAATCCGGGCCCCGATTTCGGCCCCTATGGTCTGCCCAAGGCGGCGACCCTGTTCCTCTCGCGCCAGTATGCGCTGGATTACGGCGCGCAGGGCATCCGCTCCTCGGCGGTCAATGCCGACCGCATCCGCTCGGGCCTGCTGACTGACGAGATGGTCGCCAAGCGCTCGAAAGCGCGCGGCGTCTCCGAGAAGGAATACATGTCGGGCAACCTGCTGCAGCGCGAGGTCAAGGCCGAGGACGTGGCGCAGGCCTTCGTGCAGCTTGCAGTGGCGGCGAAGACGACGGCGGCGGTTGCCACGGTGGATGGCGGCAATATCGCTGCCGCTCTGCGATAGATCATGCATTCATGAACTGCTGGCGGTAGCTGCAAGGTTCTGATTCAAGTCTCCTGCCGCCCGCTTCGAAAAGCACAGCGAAGACTCCCTTGCTTTCGTCAAACTCGCTTCAGCCGAAATCTGGATGCGCTTTAAGAGTCGGTGAGCTATATAAAAGCCCCTCGGACGCCCGGAGAGGCGTTCAGGCAGGAGCCCGACCATGATCAAGATGAGCGTCTATTATCCGGCCGATGGCGGCTCGAAGTTCGACCACGACTACTACCGCACGCGCCACATGCCGCTGATCCGGGAACGGCTCGGCGATGTCTGCCTGCGTTACGAGATCGATAGAGGCCTTTCGGGTCGCGAGCCTGGAAGCGCGCCAAAGTTCGTCGCAGCATGCCATGTTTACGCACCGACCCTGGAGGCATTCCGGAAGGCCTTCGGTCCTCACCGCGCCGAGATCGCCGCGGACGTCGCCAATTATACGGACATCACGCCCATCGTGCAGTTCAGCGAAATCGTTGAGCCGGTGACCTAGATCTCAAGCCGGGCCAGCACCTGGCCTTCCTTGACGCTGTCGCCCTCGGCGACGGCGAGCGAGGCCAGCCTGCCGGCCTTCGGCACCTCGACCGGGATTTCCATCTTCATCGATTCGAGGATCATCACCACGTCGCCGGCGGCCAAAGCGGTCCCGGCGGCGCTTTCGATTTTCCAGACCTTGCCGGTGACGTCGGCCTTGATGTCGATGACAGGCATGATTCCTCCTTGCATTAACCCTCTTAATACCTTGGCCGGTATTCACTCGTCTGCCTAAAATGCTGCGGAAGATGGGGAATCCGATGATCTGCCGTTACGGAAGCCTGATGGTCGCGCTCACCGCCCTGGCATCGCTGCCGGGTTGCGCCGCGCTGATCAACGGCCGGACGCAGGAGATCGCCATCAACACCGATCCGCCGGGCGCGCAATGCCGGCTGACCCGCGAGAACATGGTGATCGCCACCGTGCCGCAGACGCCGGCGATCGTGCGCGTCAACCGCTCGCCGGCCGACATCATCGTCGATTGCCGGCGCGAGGGTCATGCCGATGCCCGCCAGCAGATGAAGTCGAGCATGGACGGCATGGTCTTCGGCAATATCGTCGGCGCCGGCCTGATGGGTCTGGGCGTCGATTCCGCCACCAATGCCGACCGGCAATACGACTCCTCCGTCACACTGACCCTGCTGCCGGCGAGCGGCAAGCCGGCTGCCGCCGCGGCCGAACCGCGACAGGTGGCGCAGGCCGGCCCCGCAGCGGTGGGCGACGTGTCGCAGGCCAGCTGGGTGGCGCAGCGGACCGCCGCGGCCAATGCCACCCATCAGGTGCCGACGGCGCCGGTCGGCTATGTGCCGCCGCCACCCGACAAGCCGATGGAAAAGGCGAAGCCGGCCGAGGCCGGGCCGGTCGATATCAGGCCCGCCGCCGCCAGGTCCGCGGCCCCTGCAAAGCCTGATGCAAAGCCCGCCGACGCGAAACCCGCCGAAGTAAAGCCGACGGCGGCGATGACGCCCAAACCGGCGCCGCCGAAATCCGCGCCGTCCGGGATGATGGCCGCGGCGAAGCCCGCAGCACCGCCGGGCAGCGGCCTGTGGCATGCCCATCTCGCCTCGCATCGCACCGAGGGCGCGGCGATCACCGAGTGGCAGGAATTGCTGAAAAAGGATCCGAAGCTTTATGGCCAGTTCGATCCGATGATCGAATGGGTCGATATCAAGGATCGCGGCTCGTTTGCCCGCCTGCTGATCGGCGCCTGGGCCGAGCGCAAGGAGGCGGATGCCGCCTGCGCCAAGATCCGCGGCCCGCGCCGCTACTGCGCGGCGATCAAGGATTAGGCGTCAGGCAGCCGGCGCGTCATTGCAGGCCGGATTCTGGAAATGTGAATTGGCATCGGCGATCAGGAACGACAGTCCTTTGAGGTTCAGGTCCGGTTTCTTCATCGCAAGGCATTGGCCGGAGGGGAAACCTGCGGCGGAAAGGGATGAGCAAGATCAGTCTGCTGACAAATTAAAGTAGTTTTATAATTCGATACATAAAAATTTCAGGTTGTGTGGCCGGCCGCACATAACTCATTCCCGCAAAAGAAAAAGGCCGGGTGAGGCCCCGGCCTTTGCTGTTCGCTGCGGCGCGCCGTTCAGGCGGCGGCTTCTGCCGCGCGCTGCGCCTTCTTGCGGTCGTTCGGGTCGAGCAGCTTCTTGCGGATGCGCACGCTCTTTGGCGTCACCTCCACCAGTTCGTCGTCGCCGATATAGGCGATCGCCTGCTCCAGCGTCATCTTGCGCGGCGGGGTGAGGCGGATCGCCTCGTCCTTGCCGGCAGCGCGGATATTGGTCAGCTGCTTGGCCTTCATCGGATTGACGTCGAGGTCGTTGTCGCGGCTGTGCTCGCCGATGATCATGCCCTCGTAGACCGGCACGCCCGGATCGACGAACAGCACGCCGCGCTCCTCGATGAAGTTGAGCGCATAGGCCACCGTCTCGCCGGTGCCGTTGGCGATCAGCACGCCGTTGCGGCGGCCGGGGATCGTGCCGCGATGCGGGCCGTAGGAATGGAACAGCTTGTTCATGATGCCGGTGCCGCGCGTATCGGTCAGGAACTCGCCGTGATAGCCGATCAGGCCACGCGAGGGCGCCAGGAAGGTGATGCGGGTCTTGCCGCCGCCGGACGGGCGCATGTCGCGCAGCTCGGCCTTGCGCAGGCTCATCTTCTCGACCACCACGCCGGTGAAGGCATCGTCGACATCGACATGCACTTCCTCGATCGGCTCCAGCAGGTTGCCGTTCTCGTCCTTCTGGAACAGCACGCGCGGACGCGAGATGGAGAGCTCGAAACCCTCGCGGCGCATGGTCTCGACCAGTACGCCGAGCTGCAGCTCGCCGCGGCCGGCGACCTGGAAGGCGTCCTTCTCGTCGGTCTCCTGCACACGGATGGCGACATTGCCCTCGGCCTCGCGCAGCAGGCGCTCGCGGATCACGCGGCTCTGCACCTTGCTGCCTTCCTTGCCCGCGAACGGTGAGTTGTTGACCGAGAAGGTCATCGCCAGGGTCGGCGGATCGATCGGATTGGCCGGCACCGGATCGGTGACGGAGAGTTCGCAGATCGTGTCGGCCACGGTAGTGGTGGTCAGGCCGGCAATGGCGACGATGTCGCCGGCTTCGGCCTCGTCGATCGGCGTGCGCTCGATGCCGCGGAAGGCCAGCAGCTTGGTGACGCGCGCCTGCTCGATCTCGGTGCCGTCGCGGCGCATCGCCTTGATCGGCGCGTTGAGCTTCAGCACGCCGGAATAGATGCGGCCGGTCAGGATGCGGCCGAGATAGGGGTCGGCCTCGAGCGTCGTCACCAGCATCCGGAAGGGCGCATCGCGCTCGGCCTGCGGCGCCGGCACATGGCTGACGATCAGGTCGAACAGCGGCGCCAGGTCCTTGCGCTCGCCGTCCAGCGTCGGCGTCGCCCAGCCCGAGCGGCCGGAAGCGAACATCACCGGGAAATCGAGCTGCTCGTCGGTGGCGTCCAGATTGGCAAAAAGATCGAAGACTTCGGAATGCACTTCCTCGGGGCGGGCATCCTGGCGGTCGATCTTGTTGACCACCACGATGGGGCGCATGCCGAGGCCGAGCGCCTTGCCGAGCACGAACTTGGTCTGCGGCAGCGGGCCTTCGGCGGCATCCACCAGCAGAACCACGCCGTCGACCATCGAGAGCACGCGTTCCACCTCGCCGCCGAAGTCGGCGTGGCCGGGGGTGTCGACGATGTTGATGCGGGTGC
>CAYSCA010000198.1:0-6323 GCA_964429465.1 uncultured Rhodospirillaceae bacterium | reverse complement strand
CGCAACCGTAAGTGCGACCCCCGCCCTGATGGCGCTGTTCCTCCTCTGTGTCCGCACCGGCCGCCGGTCAGGGACCGGCGGCCGGCGACCATCGACGGCTTTAGGGGGGATCTGCCATGAAAATCGGAATTCCGAAGGAACGCCGCGCCGGCGAGAAGCGCGTCGCTGCATCGCCCGAGACGGTGAAGAAATTCACGGGCCTCGGCTGCAGCGTGGTCATCGAGACCGGCGCCGGCCTCCAGGCCGATATCCCTGACGACCAGTATACCGCGATGGGCGCCACCATCGCGCCGGATGCGGCCGCCACGCTGCGCGATGCCGATCTGGTGCTGAAGGTGCAGCGCCCGATGACCGCCGCTGAAGGCAATGACGAGCTGGCCCTGCTGAAGAAGGGTGCCGTGCTGGTCGCCGGCCTGCAGGCCCTGCAGCAGCGCGATCAGGTGAAGGCCTATGCCGCCGCCGGTGTGACCGCCTTCGCCATGGAGTTCATGCCGCGCATCACCCGCGCGCAGTCGATGGATATCCTTTCCTCGCAGTCGAACCTCGCCGGCTACAAGTCGGTGCTCGATGCGGCCCAGCATTTCGGCCGCGCCTTCCCGATGATGATGACCTCGGCCGGCACGATCGCGCCGGCCCGCGTCTTCATCATGGGCGTCGGCGTGGCGGGCCTGCAGGCGATCGCCACCGCCAAGCGCCTCGGCGCGGTCGTCTCGGCCACCGACGTGCGCCCGGCAACCAAGGAGCAGGTGGAAAGCCTCGGCGGCAAGTTCGTCTGGGTCGATGACGAGGAGGCCCGCGCCTCGCAGACCGCCGGCGGCTACGCCAAGGAGATGTCGGCCGAGTACAAGGCCAAGCAGGCGGCGCTCATTGCCGAGACGGTGAAGAAGCAGGACATCATCATCACCACGGCGCTGATCCCCGGCCGTCCGGCCCCGGTGCTGGTGACGGAAGAGATGGTGAAGTCGATGCGCCCGGGGTCTGTGATCGTCGATCTCGCGGTCGAGGCCGGCGGCAACTGCCCGCTGTCCAAGGTGGATCAGGTGGTCGAGGTCAACGGCGTGAAGATCGTCGGCTACAGCAACTATCCCAGCCGCGTGCCGGTGGATGCCTCCAACCTGTTCGCCAAGAACCTGTGGAACTTCCTGTCCCCGCACTGGGACAAGGATGGCAAGGCCTTCAAGTTCAACTTCGAGGACGAAACGGTTGCCGGCACCTGCCTGACGCGGGATGGCGCCGTCGTCCATCCGCAGCTCAAAGAGGGGAATTGAGCGATGGCTGAGGTCTATTCCTTCTTCTCGCTGCTCTCCATCTTCGTGCTGGCCTGCTTCGTCGGCTATTACGTGGTCTGGAGCGTGACGCCGGCCCTGCACACCCCGCTGATGAGCGTGACCAACGCGATCTCCTCGGTGATCGTGGTCGGCGCGCTGATCGCCGCCGGTGCCTCGGCAACATTCGACGCCTCCAAGATCTTCGGCCTGATCGCCATCGCGCTGGCCGCCGTCAACATCTTCGGCGGCTTCCTCGTCACCCAGCGCATGCTGGCGATGTACAAGAAAAAAGAAAAGAAGTAGGGAGCCGCCGCCATGCCCATCCAACTGACGGCGCTGCTCTACCTGGTCAGCTCGATCCTCTTCATCCTCGCCTTGCGCGGGCTGTCCAGCCCGGAAACCAGCCGCAAGGACAATATCTACGGCATGATCGGCATGGCCATCGCCGTGGTCACCACGATCGCCAATCTGGGCGATGTCGACGGCACCATCGTCTGGGTGCTGGTCGCCCTGGTGATCGGCGGCGGCGTCGGCACCGTGCTGGCGCGGCGCATCCAGATGACCGCGATGCCGCAGCTCGTCGCCGCCATGCACAGCCTGGTCGGCCTCGCCGCCGTGCTGGTGGCGGCGGCAGCCTTCTACAACCCGGCGCCTTACGGCATCCTGAACGCCGCCGGCCAGCTCACCGTCGCCTCGCGCATCGAGATGAGCCTCGGCGTCGTCATCGGCATCATCACCTTCTCCGGCTCGCTGGTGGCCTTTGCCAAGCTGCAGGGCCTGGTGTCCGGCAGCCCGGTGGTGTTCAAGGGCCAGCATGCGCTGAATGCCCTGATCGGCCTGGTGATCCTCGGTCTGGTGGTTATGTTCTGCAGCGAGCCGTCGCCCGCGCTGTTCTGGGGCGTGACGGTGCTGGCGCTGATCGTCGGCTTCACCATCATCATCCCGATCGGCGGCGCCGACATGCCCGTCGTCGTCTCGATGCTGAACAGCTACTCGGGCTGGGCGGCGGCCGGCATCGGCTTCACGCTGCAGAATCCGGCGCTGATCGTCACCGGCGCGCTGGTCGGCTCCTCGGGCGCGATCCTGTCCTACATCATGTGCAAGGGCATGAACCGCTCGCTGTTCAACGTCATCCTCGGCGGTTTCGGCGGCGATTCCGCTGCCGCCAGCGGCGGCCAGAAGGTCGACCGTCCTTACAAGAAGGGCTCGGCCGACGACGCGGCCTTCATCATGAAGAATGCCGGCAAGGTCATCATTGTGCCGGGCTACGGCATGGCGGTCAGCCAGGCGCAGCATGCTTTGCGCGAGATGGCCGACAAGCTGAAGGAGGAGGGCGTGGAAGTGAAATACGCCATCCATCCGGTGGCGGGCCGCATGCCGGGCCATATGAACGTGCTGCTGGCCGAGGCCAACGTGCCCTATGACGAGGTGTTCGAGCTGGAGGAGATCAACTCCGAATTCCAGACCGCCGATGTGGCCTTTGTCATCGGCGCCAACGACGTGACCAACCCGGCCGCCCGCGACGACCCGAAAAGCCCGATCTTCGGCATGCCGATCCTCGACGTCGACAAGGCGAAAACCGTGCTGTTCGTGAAGCGCTCGATGGCGTCCGGCTATGCCGGCATCGACAACGACCTCTTCTACAAGGACAACACCATGATGCTGCTGGCCGACGCCAAGAAGATGGTCGAGGACATCGTCAAGGGACTCTGAACCGCCTCAATGCCACAGATTTGTCACGGCCCGGACCTCGTTTCCGGGCCGTTTTCGTTCACCGGCGGCTTGCAAAAGCGGGGCGAAACCCTATCTTGCAGGCATCGATCTGCTACGGACTGCCGGCCTGCTACGCCCTCTTGGGGAACAGATCCTGCGACTTCCTGACAGAATCTGATGCGACGCACTATGAAGTGCGGCGCGTGACTACCAAGACGGAGATACAGCAATGGCTGTCGGTACTGTGAAATGGTTCAATGGCACCAAGGGTTACGGCTTCATCCAGCCGGAAGGCGGCGGGGCGGACGTGTTCGTCCATATCTCGGCCGTTGAGCGCGCTGGCATGAACGGCCTCAACGAAGGTCAGCGCGTTTCCTTCGAGGAGCAGCGCGACCCGAAGCGCGGCAAGACCTCGGCTGTGAATCTGAAGGCGGTCTGATCCGCTTTCAGCGGCTTCCCTCGCGAAGCCGCGCAATACACGAGGGGGCACCGGACAACCGGTGCCCCTTTCCGTTTCGACCATCCGAATGCGAGCAGGGGAGGCAGGCCATGGCTTTCAAGCCGAATTACGGGCAGGAGCGCGCCGCGCGCAACCGCGCCAAGGAAGCGAAGAAGCAGGAGAAGCTGCAGCGCCGGCAGGAGGAATCCGAGCGCCGCAAGGCCGGCATCGCGGCTGCGACCGGGCTCGCCGGCGCCGATGCGGCGACCGACATCCCGCCCGCCCCGGACAATGCAGAAGGTGATGGCGGCGACGGCAAGTAGGCAATCAAGAAACGTCAGAAACTGGAGTCTCCCATGGCCAAGCCGATGAAGTCCAAGACCAAGAAGCCCAAGCTCAATCCGAATGCGACGCATATCCTGTTCGACGTGATCTACCAGGACGGCGCGCAGACCTCGAACCGCCGCGTGCCGGTTTCGGCTTTCGGGCCGTTCGACGAGGAAGATGACGTCGCGCGCGCGGCGATCGAGGCGCAGGACCGCGAGATCGCCGAGAAATCCGGCCGCCCGCGCGGCCCGATCAAGAGCATCACACGCTCGCCCAACCAGTAGGTTTCAGCCGCGCCTTGCCTGCAGCAATGCCTCATGCAGGGCCTGCAGGAAGGCCGAGCGGTCTTTCTGGCTGAAGGGCCTGGCGCCGCCGCCGGTGCTCAGCCCCAGCGGATCGGCGCTGCGCAGGTCGGTCATCAGGTTGCGCATCGCCAGGGTCATGCCGATGCTCTCGGGCGTGAAGCGCCGGCCATCCGGTGCCAGGACCAGCGCGCCCGCCTTCACGCAGCGCCCGGCCAGCGGAATGTCGGCCGTCACCACGATGTCTCCCGCCGCGACATGCTCGGCGATCCAGTTATCGGCCTCGTCCAGTCCGGCGCCAACCACCTGCAGCCGGATGCGCGGATCGCCGCGCGGCACGTTGATCCAGGAATTCGCCACCACGATGACCTCGGCGGCATGGCGCTCCGCCACCCGGTAGATTTCCGCCTTCACCGGGCAGGCATCGGCATCGACATAGATGACGAGCATCAGTCCCGGCGCGGGATCAGCATCAGCAGCCCGGCGGCGATCAGGCCCACCGGCCACCATTGCCGCAATGCCGCCCAGTCCAGCATGCCGAAATTCTCCAGCAGCAGCACGATGCCGGCGGCGATCAGCAGCAGGGGCCAGATGAAGGCAGAGCCGGGGCGGCGCATGCGGCGGGGGCGGGGTTCGGTTTCCATGGCCGGATCGTAGCCAGAGATGCCGCGAATTCAAACCCTCGCCCAACCCTCTCTCAGCGGACGGGAGAGGGTTGGGCCCGCGAAGCGGGAGGGCGAGGGTGGTCAGGACGGCCGTTTCCTGTGTTATAGGAATCGCATGAGCAAGGCCTTCACCCGCGAGCAGGATAACGCGCCGGACGACGAGGACGGCGACGATACCGCACCCGCCATCCCCGCGGGTGCGAAGAACTACATCACGCCTGAAGGCCTGCGGCGCCTGCAGGACGAGCTGCGCCAGCTCAAGACCGTCGAGCGGCCCAAGGTGGTCGAGATCGTCTCCTGGGCCGCCGGCAACGGCGACCGTTCGGAGAATGGCGACTACCTCTACGGCAAGAAGCGCCTGCGCGAGATCGACCGCCGCATCCGCTTCCTGCTGAAACGGCTGGAGATCGCCGAGCCGGTCGATCCCGCGCTGCAGAAGAACCGCGCGCAGGTCTTCTTCGGCGCCACGGTCACCTATGCCGATGAGGATGGCAGGGAGCGCACGGTGCGCATCGTCGGCATCGACGAGGCGCGGCTGGAGCAGGGCGAGGTGAGCTGGATCTCGCCGGTGGCGCGTGCGCTGATGAAGGCGCGCGAGGGCGACGTGGTGACGCTCCGCACCCCGCACGGGCCGCAGGAGATCGAAGTGGTCAAGATTGCCTACCGCGACGGGGGAGCAGCGTCATGATGAAAGCCGTGCCGGTGAAGCTGGCCGAAATCCAGGTGCCGATGAAGTTCAAGGGCCTGCTCGATCCGGCCAGGGCGGCGGCGCTGGCGGAAGACATCCTCGCCAACGGCCAGAAGACGCCGATCCAGGTGCGGCGCGACGAGAAGACGAAGCGCTATGTGCTCATCGCCGGTCTGCACCGCCTGGAAGCCGTGCGCAGCCTCGGCGAGGCCAGCATCGACGCGCTCGTCGTCGCCGCGCGGAAATTCTGAAGTCCTTGCGCCGCTCTCTCAACCGTCATGCCCGGGCATCGTTATACAGGTCCGTCATCCTCGCGCCTGACGCGAGGATCTCCCGCCGCGTCTGCCCCGGTGCTGATGTCACGCGGCACTACACTGGCGCCTGCCGCCATCCTGCCTGAGATTCTCGGGCCGGGCCCGAGGATGACGGGCGTTGTATTGCCGTCTCAATCCGCCAAGCCCGAGGATGACGGAGTATGGTAATGCCCGTCACCTCAGCCTACGACCTCATCATCCTCGGCGCCGGCGGGGCGGGGCTGTTCTGCGCCGGGGTGGCGGCCCAGCGCGGCCGGCGCGTGGCTCTGCTTGATCATGCCGCCAGCCCGGGCGAGAAGATCCGCATTTCCGGCGGCGGCCGCTGCAACTTCACCAACCTGTATTGCACGCCCGGCGATTTCCTCTCGGAGAATCCGCATTTCGCCAAATCGGCGCTGAAGCGCTACAGCCAGCATGATTTCATCGCGCTGGTGGAGAGCCACGGCATTGCCTGGCATGAGAAGACGCAGAGCGGTATGAGCCTGGGCCAGCTTTTCTGCGACGGCTCATCGAAACAGATCATCGCCATGCTGTTGGCGGAATGCCGCAAGGGGCCGGGCGATGTCGACCTGCGGCTTTCGGTGAAGATCACCGATGTGGCGAAAAC
>CAYSCA010000197.1:0-6343 GCA_964429465.1 uncultured Rhodospirillaceae bacterium | reverse complement strand
GGCGTCTGCCGCATGATGTCGGTGATGGGCAGGCGGTCTTCCTGAGCGATCGCCATGTAGATGCGCGGCATCAGCGGGAAGTGATAGGCCATGTGGCATTCGTCGCCGCTGCCGAAATAGGCGCTGACATCCTCCGGCCACTGGTTGGCTTCGGCCAGCAGCAGGCGGCCGGGCGCATAGGCGTCCATCTCGGCGCGCAGATGCTTGATCACCTCATGGGTTTCGGCAAGGTTCTCGTTGTTGGTGCCCTCGCGTTCGCACAGATAGGGAATGGCATCCAGGCGGAAGCCATCCACGCCCTTGTCCAGCCAGAACCGCATGATCTGCACGATCGCAGCCTTCACCTCCGCGTTGTCGAAATTCAGATCCGGCTGATGGGAGAAGAAGCGGTGCCAGTAATAGGCGCCCGCCTCCGGGTCCCAGGTCCAGTTGGATTTCTCCGTATCGGTGAAGATGATGCGGGTCTCGAGGAATTTCTGGTCGGTATCGCTCCACACATACCAGTCGCGATAGCGCGAGCCCGGCCTGCTCTGGCGTGCGCGAACGAACCACGGATGCTGGTCGGAGGTGTGATTGACCACCAGCTCCGTGATTACCCGCAGGCCGCGGCGCTTCGCCTCGGCCAGGAAGCGGCGGAAATCGGCCATGGTGCCGAAATCGGGATTGATCTTGCGGTAATCGGCGATGTCATAGCCGTCATCAAATCCGGGGCTGACATAGAAGGGCAGCAGCCACAGCGTGGTGACGCCGAGCGACTGCAGATAATCGAGCCGGCCGGTGAGGCCGGCGAAATCCCCGATCCCGTCGCCGTTGCTGTCGGCAAAGGCCTTCACGTGCAGCTGGTAGATGATCGCGTCCTTGTACCAGGTCGGATTGGCCGCGTCGTCGACCGCCGTCTTGCGCAGGGTCGCAGCAACATCGTCGCCGGAAAGGGGCGCATTCATGACAAGCACCGGAAGATCAGGACAGGATCTTCGGCAGGGTCGATGCGCAGGCGCACGCCGTCCCATTCAAGCTGGTGGCGCGTGCCGCTGACCAGGTTCTCGATCGCCGTTATGCGCCGCCGGTTATTTTCGGGGCCGATCTCGATCCCGCCGAAATGGAACCAGAAATCCTTCGGCTCGCCGCCCTGCACCGAGATGGCGAAGGCCACGGCATTGGTGCGGTCAGTGGATTCCTTGACGCAGCCGACCACCCGGTCGTTGTCGATCAGGGCGAAGCGGAGATCGTTGGTCTGCTGCAGCGCCGGATTCTCCCGCCGCAGGCGGTTGAGCCGGCTGATGAAGGGCTTGATGTTGCCGGGCTTGTCCCAGTTGCGCAGCTTGAACTCGTATTTCTCCGAGTTCAGATACTCCTCCTTGCCGGGAATGGGCTCGTGCTCGAGAAGCTCGAAGCCGTTATAGATCCCGTAGGTCGCCGAAAGCAGCGCGGCCAGCGCAAAGCGGGCCTTGAACATCCATGGCTCGCCGCCCTGGAGATGATAAGGCAGGATATCGGGCGTGGTGACGAAGAAGTTCGGCCGGAAGAATTCGCGGGTTGGAAAGCTCGTCAGCTCGGTAAGATATTCCGTCAGTTCGGCCTTGCCGGTCCGCCAGGTGAAGTAGGTGTAGGACTGGGTGAAGCCCAGTTTCGCCAGGCCCTTCATCACCTTCGGGCGGGTGAATGCCTCCGAAAGGAAGATCGCGTCGGGCGCCCGCCGCTGGATATCTGCAATCAGCCACTCCCAGAACGGAAACGGCTTGGTATGGGGATTGTCGACGCGGAAGATTTTCACCCCCTGCTCGACCCAGAAGAGCACGACATCGCGCAGCGCCTGCCACAGGGCTGCCGCATCCTCGGAGTGGAAGTCGACATTGACGATGTCTTCGTATTTCTTCGGCGGATTCTCCGCATAGCGGATGGAGCCGTCCGGGCGGCGGCGGAACCATTGCGGCCGGTCCCGCACCCAGGGATGGTCGGGCGAACACTGGATGGCGAAGTCGAGGGCGACTTCCATGCCGTGCTCGTGGCAGGCGGCAACGAAGCGGCGGAAATCCTCCAGCGTCCCCAGCTCCGGATGCACCGCGTCATGCCCCCCCTCCGGCGAGCCGATGGCATAGGGGCTGCCCGGATCGCCGGGCTCGGTCTTCAGGCTGTTGTTGCGCCCCTTCCGCGCCTTTGACCCGATCGGATGAATCGGCAGCAGATAGACGACGTCGAACCCCATCGCCGCGACCTCCGGCAGGCGGGCGATGCAGTCGTCGAAGGTGGCGGAGCGGCCGGGAATGCGGCCCTGGCTGCGCGCCATCATCTCGTACCACGCTCCGGTGCGGGCGCGCGGCCGGTCGACCCGCAAGGGGAAATCGGCACTGACGACGACATTGCCGCGCGGCTGAGCGCGGCGCATCTTGGCGGTCAGGTATTCCGACAGCCAGGCCTCCAGGCCGGCATCCTGGGGCAGCGCCACTCCGGCGGAGGCCAGCAGCAGGCGCCCCTCCTCCAGTTCCAGCGCGACATCCTGGCCGGCATCCAGCCGTCGCCGCAGATCGCGCTGCCAAGTGGCGAAGGGGTCGCTCCAGGCTTCGATATGGAAGAGATAGCGGCCCGGCTCCGGCGGCGTGAACTGTCCGGTCCAGCGATCGTTCTCATGATGCCGCATCGGCACCTCCCGGACGTCCGGGTCGCCCTCGCGGCTCCATACCAGATGGGCGATCACTATCTCGGTGCCGTCGCGGAAGATGTCGGCCCAGACGTCCACCGGCTCGCCCGCAATGCGCTTGACCGCATAGCGGCCGCCGTTGATCGTCGGATAGACGTCTTCAATGAAAAACTGCGGCGCGCTGACGGGGATCAGCTCGGGCTGCGGATTGTCCTGGAGCTGTTTGCGGCGATTGAGAGTCACTGCTGGCCTGCCGGGTCAGGATGATCGCCAATAAGCGCGCGGCAACATCCTTTGTTCCCTGTGGCGGCGCATCGTGCGGAAAACAGGAACATTCAACGCCAGCAACGGTTGACCCCGTGGCCAGGGCCGCGCGGAGGATCACCGGTGAATACGAATTCGCTTTCCAGCCTGGCCGGCGCGGCGGGCCTCGAGATGTCCTATCTGGGCTTCGATGGCCAGCCGCAGCAGGCGGACGAACAGGTGCTGCGCGAACTGGCTGACGGAATCCTTGCCCGCTCCGGAGCAGATGCGCCCCCGCCCCGCTATCTGGTCGTGCGCCAGGGGGAGCCGATCGCCGAAGCGTTGCGCGCAGAGCATGGTGCCCTGACCGACTGGCGGCTCACCGATGCGACCGATCGGATCGTCGGCAGCGCGAGCGAGGGCGTGCCCTCGCACCTGCCCTGCGGAATCTATGCCGTTGCTGCCGCCGCAAAAGCGGAAATCCGGGTCATTGTGGCACCGGCCGAGGCCTATCAGTTGCCGGTCTGCGCCGAAGGCCGCCGGATCTGGCTGATTGCGGCCCAGCTTTACGGTATCCGGTCGGAGCGGAACTGGGGGCATGGCGATTTCACCGATCTCGCCGGCCTGCTCCGGCTGGCGGCGGAAACTGGTGCCGGCGGCATCGGACTGAACCCCCTGCATGCGCTGTTCCCCTCGCAGCCATCGGAGCCCAGCCCCTATTCGCCCAGCAGCCGGATATTCCTCAACCCGCTTTATATCGACGTCACCGCGGCGCCGGGCTATCCGGCGGAGGAAGCCCGGGGATGGGAGCATGAGATTCTGGCCCTGCGCGCGGCGGCTCTGGTGGACTACCCCCGGGTCGCCGCCCTAAAACGTCGCGCGCTGCGGCTGGCCTTTGACCGGTTCCAGGCCGCGCCGCCCTCCGCAGCGACGCAGGATTTCGCCGCCTTTCGCGCTGAATGCGGGCCGCGGTTGCGCCGCTTCGCCGTCTATGAGGTCCTCTGCGACCGGTTCGGCACCGCCTGGCGGCAATGGCCCGAGCGCTGGCGCCGCCCCGACGACAGCGCGCTGACGGCGTTCGCGGCGACCGCGCTGGCCGATATCGGCTTTGTCGAATTCCAGCAATGGCTTGCGCATCGGCAGCTGCAGGCCTGCCAGGCACTGGCGGAATCGCTGCGCCTGCCGCTCGGCCTCTATCTCGATTTCGCCGTCGGCATCCACCCGGACGGCTTCGACATCTGGGATGATCCCGATGCCTTCCTGACCGAAGCTTCGGTCGGCGCCCCGCCGGATCTGCTGAACCGCGCGGGACAAGATTGGGGGCTCGCCTGCTTCAATCCGCGCATCCTGCAGGCGCGGGCCTATGCGCCGTTCCGGCAGGCGCTGCAGGCCTCGATGCGTTTCGCCGGCGCCCTGCGCTTCGATCACGTGCTCGGCCTCAACCGCCTGTACCTCATTCCGCGCGGCCGCGATGCGCGCCATGGGGCCTATCTGCGCTTCCCCGTCAACGAATTGCTGGCCGTGATGGCCTGCGAAAGCATCGATCAGCGCTGCCTCGTCATCGGCGAGGATCTCGGCACCGTGCCCGAGGGCCTGCGCGAATTGCTCGACCATTGGGGCCTGTGGACCTACCTGATCCTGCTGTTCGCCCGCACGGCGGAGGGCGACATCCAGCCGCCGGCCGAATTTCCGCCGCGGGCGCTGGCCGCCTTCAATACCCATGACCTGCCGACCTTCGCCGGCTGGTGGTCGGGCAGCGACCTGGAGGAGATGAGCGCCGCCGGCCTAGCGGCCGGGGAAAGCGATGCCGACCGTGCCGCCGCGCGACAGGCTCTGTGCAAGGCGCTTGAGGAGACGGGACTCGCGACGGATGGCGAGCCGGACTTCGCCGCCGTGGTGCGGCTGATGGCCCCGTGCCCCAGCGGCGTGCTGGCGATCGCCGCCGAGGATATCGTCGGCTCGCCCAACCAGCCCAACATGCCGGGAACCTGGAAAGAGTATCCCAACTGGCGCTGGCGCCTGCCGGTCACGCTGGAGGCGCTGCGGCAGCATCCCGGCCTGGCGGCGGTATCCGAGAGCCTCAGATGTCGAGATTCACGACATTGAGGGCATTGCCCTGGATGAAATCGCGGCGCGGCTCGACGACGTCGCCCATCAGCGTCTCGAACACGTTGTCGGCTTCCTCGGCATGGTCGACCTTGACCTGCAGCAGGCTGCGCGCCTCCGGATCGAGCGTGGTCTGCCACAGCTGGTCGGGATTCATCTCACCCAGGCCCTTGTAGCGCTGCATGGTCAGGCCGCGCTTGCCGGCCGCCTGCACCCGCTCCAGCAGGTCGAGCGGGCCGCGCACCGGATGAACCTCGTCCTTGCGGCGCAATTCCGCCGGGCTGAGATAGACCGACTGCAGCTCCGCCGCCATCTCGTTGAGCCTGCGCGCCTCCACCGAGCGCAGCAGCTGGCCGTCCAGCACATAGGTTTCGGTATAGCCGCGGAGGCTGCGCCTGGCAGTCAGCGTACCATCGCCCGCCGCCGCGCAGGTCCAGCCGCGCTCGAGCTCGGGCGACAGGGCGTTCAGCCGCTTTGCCAGCGCCTCGGCCGCCGCCGCGGCCTTGCCGGCATCCGCCATCAGATCCGGCTGCAGCATGCCCAGAACGGCGGCCTGCGCGACGATCCAGGGATTGTAGCGCTTGGCGATGGCGCCGAGCAGCGCCTTGACCGCCCGCGCATGATCGAGCAGCAGCTTGAGATCCTGCCCGGCGCGCTGGCTGCCGTCATGCAGCGTCAGCACGGCATTCTCCATGCCTTCCGCGATCAGGTAATCCTCCAGTGCCCCCTCGTCCTTCAGGTAGCGCTCTGACTGGCCGCGCTTCACCTTGTAGAGCGGCGGCTGCGCGATATAGAGGTGGCCCGCGTCGATCAGCGGCTTCATCTGGCGGAAGAAAAAGGTCAGCAGCAGGGTGCGGATGTGGGCGCCGTCCACATCCGCGTCGGTCATGATGATGATCTTGTGATAGCGCAGCTTGGCGATATCGAAATCATCGGCGCCGATGCCGGTGCCCAAAGCGGTGATCAGCGTGCCGATCTCCTGCGACGACAGCATCTTGTCGAAACGCGCCCGCTCGACATTCAGGATCTTGCCGCGCAGCGGCAGCACGGCCTGGGTGCTGCGATGCCGCCCCTGCTTGGCCGAACCGCCTGCCGAATCGCCCTCGACCAGGAAGAGCTCGGCCTTGCTCGGATCGCGCTCCTGGCAATCGGCCAGCTTGCCGGGCAGCGACGAGATATCCAGCGCGCCCTTCCGCCTGGTGAGCTCGCGTGCCTTGCGGGCCGCTTCGCGGGCCGCGGCTGCCTCCACCACCTTGCCGATGATGTTGCGCGCATCGGTAGGATGCTCCTCGAACCAGGCGCTGAGCATCTCGTTGACCAGGCCCTCCACGGCGGGCCGGACTTCCGACGAAACCA
>CAYSCA010000196.1:0-6345 GCA_964429465.1 uncultured Rhodospirillaceae bacterium | reverse complement strand
GCCAGGCACTCGGTCGTGGCGTGCGCCCGGTGCGCGGCGGAGAAGGCGTCGTTGACGTAGATGTCGCCGTTGACCGCCAGGGCCATGGCGAAGTCCTTGTCGTTCTTCTCCTCGCCGGCGTGGAAGCGCACGTTCTCGAGCAGCAGGACGTCGCCCGGCTTCATGGCGTCCACCGCCTCGGTCGCCTCCGGGCCTACGGAGTTGCCCGCGAAGGCGACGGGGACGCCAAGCAGCTTGGACAGCGGCTCGATCACCGGCTTCAGGCTCATCTCGGGCACGACCTTGCCCTTCGGCCGGTCGAAGTGGGCCAGCAGGATGGTCATCGCCCCGCCCTTGCGGAGCTTTTCGATGGTGGGCAGGGCCGCGCGCAGGCGGGTGTCGTCGGTGACCTTCCCGTCCGCCATCGGCACGTTGAAATCCACCCGCACCAGGGCGCGCCGGCCCTGGAGATCGGCGTCGTCGAGGGTGCGGAAGTTCATCGCTGGACCCTAGATCAGCGAGCCCACGTGCACGGCGGTGTCGCTCATCCGGGTCGAGAAGCCCCACTCGTTGTCGTAACATGACAGGACGCGGCCGAAGCCGGCGACGATCACCTGGGTCTGCGGCAGGGCGGCGGTGGACGAGGCGGGATTGTGGTTGAAGTCCATCGAGACCAGCGGGTCCGTGGTCACGGCCAGGATGCCCTTGAGCGGATTGCTAGCCGCGGCCTTCTCCAGGGCCTCGTTGATCTCCTGCACCGTGACCTTGCGGCCGGGCACGAACTTCAGGTCGACCACCGAGACGTTCGGCGTCGGCACGCGGATCGACGAGCCGTCCAGCTTGCCCGACAGCTCGGGGATCACCAGGCCCAGCGCCTTGGCCGCGCCGGTGGAGGTCGGGATCATCGACATGGCCGCGGCGCGGGCGCGGTAGAGATCCTTGTGCAGCGTGTCGAGCGTCGGCTGGTCGCCGGTATAGGCATGGATCGTGGTCATGTAGCCCTTCTCGATGCCGATGGCCTCATGCAGCACATAGGCGACCGGGGCCAGGCAGTTGGTCGTGCAGGAGGCATTCGACACCACGGTATGCTCGGGCTTCAGCTTGTCGTGGTTGACGCCGTAGACGACGGTGAGGTCGGCATTGGTCGCCGGCGCCGAGACCAGCACCCGCTTGGCGCCCGCGGTCAGATGGGCGGCGGCCTTGTCGCGGTCGGTGAAGATGCCGGTGCATTCCATCGCGACATCGACATTGAGTTCCTTCCAGGGCAGCTTGGCGGGGTCGCGCTCGGCGGTCACCTTCATCCAGCCGCGGCCGACATCCATCGCGCCGTCCCTGGTCTTCACCTCGCCGTTGAAGCGGCCATGCACGCTGTCGTAGCGGAACAGATGCGCATTGGTTTCCACCGGGCCGAGGTCGTTGATGCCCACCACCTCGATATCGGTGCGGCCGCTCTCGATGATCGCGCGCAGCACATTGCGGCCGATGCGGCCGAAACCGTTAATCGCAACCCGAACCGTCATTATCGTTCTCCGAAGGGAATGGGGTGGCAGAGGCAGGGGAGGCAAAGGCCTCCGGCGGGATTTTCGGGGCAGGATTTAGCCCCTTTGGGGCTGAGTCGCAAGGCGACCACCCTCTGATCACGGGGCGCCCGGCCGGCCTTAGCCTTTGGTCGAAGGCCGGCCGGCTCACGACTGCCCCATCAGGCCGTAGGGGAAGGGGGTCCAGAGCCCGGCGGGCAGGGCGGCCGCGCGCAGCGCCTGGCCGATCCACTCGTTGCAGGTGCGAAACGGGCTGTAGTGGCCGGCGCCGACATAGAAGGCATCCGTCGCGCTATACGCCGCCCCCCTGATCGGCTGCGGCCGGCCATCGCCGTCCAGCGCGAAACCCCTGCGGATATAGGCGACCAGGGCGTGATACTGCAGCAGATCGGCATCGATGCGCCGGACGCCGTCCGCCCCGGCCTCCGGTTCCGGCACCCGCATGACATGCATGGCGGCCGGGCCGCGGCCGAGCAGGGCGCCGACGGCGAGGTTCGGCCGGAAATCGGCCGGGCTGCGGGTATGCAGGTAGAAGTCGCGGTCGCCCCAGCCGAAGGCGACATAGCTGCGGTCGCTGACATCCGCGGCGAAATCCCCGGGCGGCAGCCAGGCGCTCCAGTCGACCTCGCGCTCCGTGCCATGCCGGACCGGCAGGGCGAGCCAGACATGCCAGCCATTCGACAGCAGATAGACCGGCACCGTCTCCTGGCCGGGCAGCGCGTCGCGATGCGGCGCGGTGATCATGCCGAGGCCCAGCGCGGCAAGTCCGTAGAGGGTGGGAACGGCCAGCAGGACGAGCAGCAGGCTCAGGCCAAGACGACGGAGGAAACGCATGGGCCGGCTGTCTGCCCCGGAAATGTGGCAGGAATAGAGCAATCGAGGCGAATCAACCTCTTGGCGGCAAGCGGTGGCCCTGTTTAGTATCCGCGGGTCCGGCAGGCGCCGGAGCATTCCGGGGGGAATCGAAATGCGTAAAGGCGTGTTGGCGATTGCGATGCTGGTTGCGGCGGCTTGCCATGCCGGGCCGGCGAGGGCGGATGATCCGGCGTTCCTGGCATTGTCGGCCGGCTATTACGACATCAACGACGATTACGACGCCTTCGAAGGGCGGATCGAGTATCGCCACGACAAGAAATTCTGGATCTTCAAGCCGTTTCTCGGCGTGATGGCGACCTCCGACGAAGCGGTGCACGGCTTTGCCGGCGTGCTGGTCGACATCTATTTCGGCCGCCGCTGGGTGCTGACGCCGAGCTTCGCGCCCGGCCTGTATCACGACGGCGACGGCAAGGATCTCGGCGGCACCATCCAGTTCCGCTCGCAGCTCGAGCTCAGCTACCGGTTCGACAACCGCTCGCGGCTGGGCCTGAGCATCAACCACATCTCGAATGCCAGCATCTACGACAGCAATCCCGGCACTGAGAGCGTGGCGATCACCTACGCGATCCCGCTCGGGCATAAGTAGGCGGCATTCCGAAACCCTCACCCTTCCGCTTCGAGGCCGGGCGCGGCATCCGCGAGGATGTGCTGAAGGGCCTCGCCGCTCTGGGCCATGAGATCCGGCTCCGATCCGCGCAAGGGATGGCCGCGCGCTGGCATCTTGATCGCGCGCCTGCTGCATTGGTTTTAGTGAGCCCGTTCCGGGCGCCTTTCGGCTAACCTGCTGAATCCTTTGGCCTGATTCTCGCCGGGGCGCACCAGTTGCGAGCCAATCGCAGCCCATTCGATGCCAAGCGCATCCCTTTCGCAGCCAATTGCCTGCCGAGTAAGAGCCAAGGCGATCCCGTGGGAAGCCAATGGCAGGCCGATGCGCGCCGCCAGCAGCCGACGCGCCTGCATACGGGCGTATGTCTCTGATCCGATGGACGATGTGCAACAGCAGTGGCTGGCAGGCGGAAAATTCCTGCTTGACCGATGAGAACATATAGTGTACATTTGATCGAATAAAAGTCAATGATGTTGTTCAAGCTCCGCGGGCCTATGCCGGCAAGAATATCGCAGAATGGATTAAGGGGCTGGAAAGGGAGGGCTTCCTGTGATTGTGCCAGGAAACGAGCCGTTGGATCGTATGCCGCCTTCGGGGCCGATGTCGATCCAGTCGCGCTTCCTCTACATGACCGAAGCGGATTGGCGTGGGCTGGCGGCAGCGCTGGAATCAGAATTCCCATTGGCCCGCTATCGGGCTGTGTCCCGGGAGGGTAGTCCAGCGCCGCAGGGCTGCCGAAGATCGAATACTGCAAGAATTTGTTCGATGCCGCAGGCTGGCTATATGACTCGATACAGATGATTTTCGATCCGGAATGGGAGCCCGAATACGCCCGTTATCAGCCTTCTTCAGCTAAACTCCAGGAGCAGTGGTGGATCATCCTGAACCATCCGCGTCCCTCCATTGTATTCCGCGTAGCCGAGCCACAGAATTGGGAGCAACTGGCTAACGAGCCTATCCATCGCCATGACTGCCTTGGATCCGACCAGATAGACTTCTATGCAACCCCCGGGGACCCCGAACACACCAGGCTGCGCAGCCGCGTCTTCCGCCTGATCGGCGAATTCGCCTCCAACCGCAACCAGGATATTTATGGTCTGCCGGAACTGGAATTCGTCCGGCGCAAGGAAAAGGGGTCGCGCGACTGGGTGAGACGTGATGCGATCCGCTGGGCGCTTGCCGATCCGAAGCGCTATTTCGCTTATGATTCGAACTGGGCCTTCCGTCCCGCTGTTGATGAGTGCGCGCGAAGTTGAGGGGCGACAGGCCGAACCATGTCGCAATATCCTTCGCTCAGGAACCGTTATGTCTGGCTGACCGACACCGACTGGCGCGGTTTCGCCGATCTGCTGGCCGAGACGTTTCCCTCTTTGCGCTATTACGCATCTCTTGGCTGGAACCGCTCAAATGCATCCCAGCGACCAGAGGTCAAGTTGCACCGTCACCTGATGGACGTGGAACGGTTTGAACAGCAGCACATAGTCGATGCCGTCTTCGACGAATCCTGGCATCCGGATGTTCAGCAGCTAGAAGACTGGACGCAGCCCGGTACGTACGAATGGTCCATTGTCAATAATCGCGACAAATATCCCAGCATCATGTTTCAGTTCGATCACCTGTATACATCGGAGCAGTTTGCCACGATGACATCCATGCAACATTGCTGCATCACATTCTATGCCGGGCCAGACAGTCACGAAGACAAGCTGCTGTCGCAGAAATTCTTTCGCCTGCTCGGAAAATTCGCGACCAACCGCAACCAAGTCCAATTCGAACTGCCGGGCCGCCGCGTGATTCACCGGCAGGAAAAGGGGTCGCTGTTCTGGCTGGGGCGCGACGCGATCCGCTGGGCGCGGGAAGACCCTGAACGGGTCTTTCTGTACAATGCGCAGGATTGGGGTTTCAGGCCTGCCGACTGAGCGGCGGCGGCGCGATGCCGGCCCGCTGCCACACCTCGTCCGGCGTCACCCCCGCGTCCCGCAGGTCGCGCAGCCGCGGCGCATTGCGGCGCTTGGCCAGCCGCTCGCCGCTCTCGTCCAGCAGCAGCTGGTGATGCGCATAATGCGGCACCGGCCAGCCGAAGAGCGCCTGCAGCAGGCGGTGCAGATGCGTCGCCGCGAACAGGTCGGCGCCGCGGGTGATCAGGGTCACGCCCTGCAGCGCGTCGTCATGGGTGACGCAGAGGTGATAGCTGGCCGGCGTTTCCTTGCGCGCCAGCACCACATCGCCGAAGCCCTGGGTCAGCAGGCCGGGCGTCACCTTCTGCTCGCCTTCGGCTTCGTCGCGCCAGACCAGCGGCCAGCGCGGCACCTGCGCGCAGGCCGCCGCCACATCCAGGCGGAAGGCGTATGGCTCGCCGGCGGCGATGCGCGCCGCGCGTTCGTCGGCGCTCAGGCTGCGGCAGAGGCCGGGATAGACCTGGCCCTCGAAGCCGTGCGGTGCCAGATCGTGGGCCAGGTTGTGGGGCGCATGGCCTGCGGCGGCGATCTCGGTCTGGATCTGCCTGCGGGTGCAGAAGCAGGGATAGAGCAGGCCGCGCTGCTGCAAGGTGTCGAGCGCGGCGGCGTATTCGGGGAAATGCCGCGACTGGCAGCGCACCGGCTGCTCCCAGCGCAAGCCCAGCCAGGCGAAATCCTCGAGGATGGCTTCCGTATATTCGGGGCGGCAGCGCGTGACGTCGATATCCTCGATGCGCAGCAGGAAGCGGCCGCCGCCAGTCACGGCGCGCGCATAGGCGAGGCCGGCCGAATAGGCATGGCCCAGATGCAGGTAGCCGGTGGGGCTTGGCGCGGTGCGGGTGACGATGTCAGGATGCATGACTTTCGCGACTGAACTTAGGAAGCGTTTTGCAGATTGTCACCCGCGGGCCTGACCGGCAAAACCATTTCGCCAAAACCCGTTTCGCCGACGCAAGGCCGAAGCGGGCAGGTCCGCGCATGACAGGCAGGGAGATGCCATGAGAGCCATTCATGCTTGACGGTCCCAGGCTGGCACCCGCCCATGGCAAGGCCGATGCGCTGGTCGTGCTGCTGCATGGCTATGGGGCAGACGGCAACGACCTGATCGAGCTCGGCGCGCAATGGCAGCGGCTTCTGCCCGGCGCGGCTTTCGTCGCGCCCCATGCCGCGGCGATGATTCCGGGCTTTCCGCCCGGCATGGGCGGCGGGCGGCAATGGTTCGCGCTGGATGCCTATGATCCCAACCTGCTGCGCCGCGATCCGCAGCATAGCGCCGCGGTGTTTGCCACCATGCTCGGCGGCGCCGAACAGGTGGCGCCGGCGCTCGACGGGTTTCTCGATGCCGAGCTTTCGCGGCATGGCCTGGGCGCCGACCGGCTCGCGCTGG
>CAYSCA010000195.1:0-6398 GCA_964429465.1 uncultured Rhodospirillaceae bacterium | reverse complement strand
CGAGATCGCCTTCCAGACCAACCTGCTGGCGCTGAATGCCTCGGTGGAAGCGGCAAGGGCCGGCGAGGCCGGCAAGGGTTTCGCGGTGGTGGCGCAGGAGGTGCGCGCGCTGGCGCAGCGTTCGGCCAACGCCTCGAAGGACATCAAGGCGCTGATCCAGGCGAGCACGGGCGAGGTGCGCGAGGGCGCCCGCCTGGTCAACCTCACCGGCGAGAGCCTGTCGGAGATCGTAGTGGCGGTGAAGAAGGTGGCCGATATCGTCGGCGAGATCTCGTCGGCCAGCCGCGAGCAGGCGGTCGGTCTGGACGAGGTGAATACCGCCGTCGCCAACATGGACGAGATGACCCAGCGTAACGGCGCCCTTGTCGAAGAGACCACGGCGTCCGCCCAGGCCATGGCGCGGCAGGCGCAGGAGCTGGCCGATCTGGTCGGGCAGTTCCGGGTGTAGCCCTCACCCTCCCGCTTCGCAGGGCCCTCCCTCTCCCGCAGGGCGGGAGAGGGCATCTCGTTACTCCCTCTCCCGCGAAGTGGGAGAGGGTTGGGGTGAGGGTAGTGCCATGTCGCAAACCGCCGGTACAACCGTGACAATTTAGCATTTGACCCCCCCGGCGGGCGCGTTATACCCATCCTCGCGCCCGTTTTGGGCGCATCATCTTTTTCACAGGAGGGCGGTATGGCCACGGCCGATGCCATCAGGGTCGCGATTTTGGGTGCCAGCGGATACACCGGAGCCGAGCTGCTCCGCGTGCTGCTGCGTCATCCGCGCGTCCGCATCGTCGCCCTGACCGCCGACCGCAAAGCCGGCGAGGGGATCGATACGGTCTTCCCGCAATTCACCGGCATCGATCTGCCGCGGCTGGTCACCATCAAGGAAGTGGACTGGACCGGCGTGGACGCCGTGTTCTGCGCCCTGCCGCACGGCACGACCCAGGAGGTGATCGCCGGCCTGCCGCAGCATCTGAAGATCATCGATCTCTCGGCCGATTTCCGCCTGCGCGATGCGGCCGAATACGCCAAATGGTACGGCCACGAGCACCGGGCGCCGAAGCTGCAGGAAGAGGCGGTCTACGGCCTGACCGAGATCTACCGGAAGGATGTCGCCAGGGCGCGGCTGGTGGCCAATCCCGGCTGCTATCCCACCTCGGCGCAGCTGCCGCTGATCCCGCTGCTGCAGGCCGGCCAGATCGATCCCGACGATATCGTGATCGATGCCAAGTCGGGCGTTTCAGGCGCCGGCCGCGCGCTGAAGGAAGGTTCGCTTTATTGCGAGGCGGCAGAGGGCACGCATGCCTATGGCATCGGCTCGCACCGGCATGGCCCGGAGATCGAGCAGATCCTGTCGGAAGCCGTCGGCCGGCCGATCGTGGTGAATTTCACCCCCCATCTGATGCCGATGAACCGCGGCATGCTGTCGAGCATCTATGTGAAGACGCGGCCCGGCGTTTCGGCCGACGACCTGCGCGCCACGCTGCTGCAGCGCTATGCCGACGAGCCGTTCGTGCAGGTGCTGCCGCAGGGCGTCTCGCCGCAGACCCGTCATGTGCGCGGCACCAACACCACGCATATCGGCATCTTCGCCGACCGCGTGAAAGGCCGGGCGATGGTGTTCAGCGTCATCGACAACCTGATGAAGGGTGCCAGCGGCCAGGCGGTGCAGAACTTCAATGTGATGTACGGCCTGCCGGAGACGATGGGACTGGAACAGATCGCGCTGTTCCCGTGAGTC
Organism: uncultured Rhodospirillaceae bacterium; assembly: GCA_964429465.1. Taxonomy (GTDB): domain Bacteria; phylum Pseudomonadota; class Alphaproteobacteria; order Ferrovibrionales; family Ferrovibrionaceae; genus Ferrovibrio. The sequence continues at coordinate 4,672 of CAYSCA010000195.1, read as the reverse complement.
TCATCCTGCCATTCGGCGACCGGCATCCGGCGATCGCGCCGGATGCCTTCGTTGCGCCGAACGCGACCGTGATCGGCGATACCGAGATCGGCGCCGGCTCGTCGGTCTGGTTCGGCTGCGTGCTGCGCGGCGACGTGAACAGCATCCGGGTCGGGGCGGGCAGCAACATCCAGGATGGCAGCATCGTGCATGTCACGCGGGCGAAGTTCGGGACCGTGATCGGCTCTGGCGTCACCATCGGCCATCTGGCGCTGATCCATGGCTGCACGCTGGAGGATCACAGCTTCGTCGGCATGCAGGCGACGGTGATGGACGGCTGCGTGATCGAGAGCGAGGGCATGCTGGCGGCCGGCGCGCTGCTGACGCCGGGCAAGCGGATCGCCCGTGGCGAGCTCTGGGCCGGCCGTCCGGCCCGGCCGATGCGCCGCCTGGAGCCCGAGGAAATCCGGAATTTCCATGATACGGCAGCACATTACGCCCGATTGGCTGCCACCTACCGGGCGCAGCTCGATTCCTCACGTTAAGAATTTATTGAATTCCGCCCGCTAGCATTCCAAGTGACTTGGAAGAGCTGCATGGCCGCGACGCCGGCCCTATAGGGTGAAGACGATGACGACCGGCGCCACACATTCGCCCTGGCCCGACGATCTCTACGACCAGATCAAGGCCCACGGGGAATTCCTGTCCGGCCGGCTCGGCAAGCTCACCCGCGGCAAGCAGCTCACCCTGATCGGCGCCGACCTGACCGGCATCAAGCTGGTCGGCATGAACCTGCAGCGCACCGTCTTTCGCAGCTGCCGCTTCTACTGCGCCGATCTGCGCAACACCGATTTCAGCCAGGCGGTGCTCACCGGCTGCGACTTCACCGGCGCCGACCTCACCAATTCGCGTTTCGTCTGGGCCAACCTGCGCGGCGCCGATCTCTCCCGCGCCATCATGAAGGGCACGCGCTTCGAGAATGCCGACATGCGGCCGATGACCGATCCGCCGGTGCCGCCGCATGGCAAGGGCGGCGTCGTGTCCTTGAGCGATTCCACCCTGCACAACACCAATCTCAGCCAGGCCAAGCTGCTGGGCGCGTCTTTCGTGGGCGCGATCCTCGATGGCTGCATCCTGGACAATGCCGACCTGGAAGGCGCCGACTTTTCCTATTCGACGCTGAACAATGTGCAGTTCAAGAACGCCAAGCTGCGGGATGCGCATTTCTCGCTGGCCGATTTTCCCGCCGAGATGATGAAGCAGTTGCAGGGCACCGGCGCCAGGCTGCCGCAGGAAGTCCCGCTGGAGGTGCTGGAACAGGTGCTGCGCGACCACCAGGCCTGGATCGAGTCCGACGGCCATGTCGGCCGTCGCGCCATGATGTCGGGCTGGTATCTCTCGCGCGCGCATCTGGTGCAGGCCAATCTAAACGGTGCCGACCTGCGCAAGGCCAACCTGTCGAATGCCAACCTGCATGGCGCCAAGCTGGTCTGCGCCGATCTGCGGGAATGCAACCTGATGTATGCGAACCTCACCGATGTCGACCTGCGCGGCGCGCTGACGGAGGGCCTGCGCGGCCTGCCGACGGTGGCGAACGAGAAGAAGAACTAGGGTTAGCGGCGGCCCGGCGCGGCAGCCTTCTCGGCGCCGCTGTTCAGCCCCTTGATGGCGCGATGGATGCGCCGCCAGAGCAGGTTGCCGACGAAATTGCCGCTTGTGGCCATTTCATTCATCTGCCGATAGGCATGCGCCTCGGCCCGCCGGGAACCCTGTTCGGCGATCAGGTCGCGCGCGGCGCGCCAGATTTCGGCATCGGAACTCATGATCGCAGACTGCAGCCAAATCGTTAGCGAATTGTAACCGCTCAGACCTGTTCCTGCACCTTGGCCACGGCGGTCTGCAGCGATTCCAGCAAGGCCTTCTCGGTCTGGCCACCCTGATGATGGATGCCCTGGGCGAGCACGACATACATCGCATCGACATGGATGCTGATGATCTCGAGCTGGGTTTCGTTGGGCAGGCCGAGCCGGGCGATGAAATCCTGCAGCGACTTGGCCAGATCGCTGAGCAGCGGATAGCCGAAGGTGCCGCCCATCCCTTTGATGTCGAAGGCCAGCTCGGCAATGGTCGACATGATGAAGATGCGCGAGAGCTCGTCGCCTTCCGCCTGCTTCACCTGCTTGCGCATTTCCCGCAGCTTCTCGAGGACTTCGGTGGCGAAGGCGTCGGCGGACTCGGCGATCACGGTTTCGATCCGTGCACGCACCTCGTCGGTCAGGGTGAGGTCCAGTCCGGTCTCGGTGTTGACGGCGCGCTGGCGCAGCTCCTGCGGCGCCTTGATCAGGCGCGGTTTATCCTTCTTGCTCATCGGGTTGGAGGCGATCGATCGTTGGGGGCTGATCGCCTTATATCGCCCGCCGGGACGCCTGTATAGTTAACTGCCCGAGGCTGCTTTTCCTCAATACGGGATGATGATGCGCGGGTTGCAACTCTTGGTCTGCCCAAACCCGATTTTTCGACTAAAGTCTTACCGGAGGTCCGCGGGCCGCTGGCCGTTTTCATGATCATTTTCCGGCCATTGCGCTAAAAATTCAGTAACATGACGGGATTGGACGCGCCCGGTATTCGCGGCACGGGTGCGGCAAGATAAAAGGGAAATATCCCATATAGAGTTCGGGGAGGCAGTATGCGGGTGCTTGTTGGATTGCCGGTCGGATTGCGTGTCGGACTGGCGGTGGCGTTGCTTGCCGTCTCCGCGCTGGGCTGGATCTGGACTGCCAGTCAGCCGGCCGGAATGTCCGCCGATCTCGTCATTGCTGCCGCGCTGGTGCTTCTGGTGCTGGGCGGACTCCTGATCTTCTCGCTGCCGGCGGGCGGCAATGTGCTGGCCGAAACGATCGGCCGCTGGCCGGCCATGGATGCCGATCTCCGGCTGCCCGGCCGCCTGAACGATGCCGTGCTGCACCTGAGCGGCCAGTGGCGCGCGCAGCAGGACAGGCAGGCGGCGCTGGAACAGCGCATCGCCGAACTGGAAGCCGAGCTCGCGCAGGTGCGCAGCGCCGACAGCGCGGTGCTGTCCGAGATGAGCCGGCTCTGCGGGTCGATCGGCAATGGCGTGCTACACCAGCGGGTGACGGTGCGCCAGGAGGAAACCGGCCACAAGCTGACCGAAAGCTTCAACCAGATGGCGGTGACCCTGGACGCCGTCGTCGGCGAGCTGAAGGCGCTGTTCGCCCGCATGGCCGAAGGCGATCTTTCGGAAGGCATCCATACCAACTACGGCGGCGACTTCGCCGTCATCCGCGATGCCGCCGAACAGGCGATCGAGCGGCTTGGCAATGTCATGGGCACGATCGTGCAGGCGGCGAACACGATTTCCGGCGCCACCGTGCAGCTCAACCGCGAAGCCAAGGGGCTGGCCGAGAGCGCGGAGGCGCAGTCCGACAGCCTCGACCGCACCGCCGCCGATGCCGCCAGCCTGAGCGAGGCGGCCCAGGCCAACGAGGCGGCGGCCAAGCGCGCCAACCAGCGCGCCGACGAGGCGCGCGAGGCGGCGCAGAACGGCGTCATGGTGGTGAACCGCTCGATCGAGGCGATGAACGAGATGGCGGCGATGTCGCAGCGCATCTCGGAGATCACCTCGCTGATCAACGAGATCGCCTTCCAGACCAACCTGCTGGCGCTGAATGCCAGCGTCGAGGCGGCGCGGGCCGGCGAGGCCGGCAAGGGCTTTGCCGTGGTGGCGCAGGAAGTGCGCGCCCTGGCCGGCCGCTCGGCCAATGCGTCGAAGGATATCGGCGCCATCATCAAGCAGTCGAACGACAAGGTGAAATCCGGCGTCACCCTGGTCAGCGAGACCGGCACGGTGCTCAGCCGCATCGTCGAGGCGATCGATTCGATGGGCCAGCAGCTCGGCGAGATCGGCCAGGCCAGCACCGAGCAGAGCAATCGCGTCGAGGTTGTCAGCCACGCCATCTCCGAGATGAATGCCGCCACCCGCGGCTATCTCTCGGTGGTGCAGCGCACCGGCAAGGCGGTCCAGGACATCGACCAGCAGGTCGGCAACCTGGCCAACCAGATCGCCTTCATCACCACGCCGGCCGACCGGCCCTTCCTGGTGGCGGCGAAGACCGCGGCGGCGCAGATCAGCGCCGCCTTCGAGGCCGCCATCGAACGCGGCGAGATGAGCCTCGACGATTTCTTCGACGAGAATTACGCCCCGATCAAAGGCACCAACCCGCAGCAGTTCATGACGCGCTTCATCAAGTTCACCGATGCGCATCTGCCCAAGATCCAGGAGCCGCTGCTGGAATCGAATTCGGCCATCGCCTTCTGCGCCGCCGTCGACCGCAACGGCTTTCTGCCCACGCATAACCTGAAATACTGCCAGCCGCAGGGCAGCGACCCGGTCTGGAATGCGGCGAATTCGCGCAACCGGCGCATGTTCAACGACCCCGTCGGGCTGGCCTGCGGCCGCAACACCAATCCCTATCTGCTGCAATGCTACCGGCGCGACATGGGCGGCGGCGTCTTCATCCTGATGAAGGATATGTCGGCGCCGATCACCATCCAGGGCCGCCACTGGGGCGGCTTCCGCATCGGCTACAAGATCTAGGCGACGAAAAAAGGCGGGTAGCCCACCCGCCTTTTTCTTGTCGCCTGCGCGGGCGGCTCAGACGCGCTCGATCACCAT
>CAYSCA010000194.1:0-6461 GCA_964429465.1 uncultured Rhodospirillaceae bacterium | reverse complement strand
TAAGCGCTGCGGGGCGCCGGGCACCTTGCGCTCCAGGATCGCCAGCTCGCGTTCAGCGCTCGGGTAGTCGACCCAGTAATACAGGCAGCGGCGCTTCAGCGCGTCATGGATTTCGCGCGTGCGGTTCGAGGTGATGATCACGATCGGCGGCTCGGCCGCCTTGATCGCGCCGATTTCCGGAATGGTGATCTGGAAGTCGGACAGCACTTCCAGCAGATAGGCCTCGAAGGGCTCGTCGGTGCGGTCGAGTTCGTCGATCAGCAGCACCGGCGCGCCCTGCGGATCGGGTTTCAGCGCCTGCAGCAGCGGCCGCTCGATCAGGAAATCCGGGCTGAACAGGTCGCGGCCCAGCTTCTCCTTGTCGCCGGCTCCCGCCGCTTCGGCCAGGCGGATTTCCAGCATCTGGCGCGGATAGTTCCATTCATAGACGGCCGAGGCGAGGTCGAGGCCCTCATAGCATTGCAGCCGCACCAGCCGGCGGTTCAGCATCGCTGCCAGCACCTTGGCGATCTCGGTCTTGCCGACGCCGGCCTCGCCCTCGAGGAACAGCGGCCGGCCCATCCTGAGCGCCAGGAACAGGGTCGTGGCCAGCGGACGGTCGGCGACATAGTCGCCGCCGTTCAGCAGGGTTTCGACGGCATCGATGGAGGCGGGCAGGGCAGTCATCAGATTTCTATCTAGGTCGGAGGGCGGGAAAATCATGCCCGGTCCGGGCCGCTGTCACAAGGCGGCGCGCCGCTGCGTCTTGGCGGGAGGGATTTCAGGAGACCTCCCATGAATGCCGCCATGCGTACTTCCCCCAACCAGGCCATGCTGCTGCGCCATCTTGCGGCCGAGAATGCCCATGACATGCCGGCCACCCTGGCCACCGTGCATGAGCACTGCGTCTTCCGCGACGTCGCCATCGGGCAGACATTCTGCGGCAAGGCCGGGGCCGAACGGCATTATCGCCAATGGTGGGAGGCGTTCGGCAATGTCGTCGAGCGCTCGCCGCTCGGCTCGGCCCACTGGATCGACGACGACACCTATGTCGCCGAGCCGCAATATGTCGGCCGGCATGTCGGGCCGTTCCTTGGCCTGGCGCCGACGGGAAAGCGCTTTGCGCTGCCGTTCACCGTCTTCGTGCGGTTCCGCGACGGGCTGTTCGTCGAGGAGCGTTTCTACTACGATCTCGCCACCCTGCTGCGGCAGCTCGGCGAGGAGCGCGTCGATCCGCAGGCCCTGTGCCGGGCGCGGGACTGGGCCGCGGGGGAAGCGAACTGACGGGAGCAGCGATGCCGGAACCGCGACCGATTTACTGGATCGAATATCGTCGCGGGCCTGCCTGGCCGCCCGGACAGCCGGCGCCCCAGCCGGCCATGCAGGACCATCAGGTCTATCTCCAGCAGCTGATGGACGCGAAGACGCTGCTGTTCGCCGGCCTGTTCCGCGACGATGAAGGCGGCGGCATCGCGGTGCTCGACCTGACCGACGAGGCCGCGGCGCGCCAGATCATGGAAAAGGACCCGGCGGTCAGAACCGGAATCCTCGCCCCGAAACTGCGGCCCTGGCTGATGGTGTTCAATGCCGGCGCGGGAATATCGCCCTTCGCCGGCGAGGCCGCGGACTAGCGCGCCAGGCTGGTATAGCCGCGCTCGATCACCCGCTTGGTCGCCTCGAAGGCCTGCACCAGCTCGTCATTGGCTTCGCGCGCCGCCTTGAGATGGGCAATCTCCTCCGGCGTCGGGTTGGGCTTGGCCGCGAGTTCCAGCGCCACCTTGATATAGCGGGCGCGGGCTTCAGCCACCCGCACCGCGAAGGCCATGAAGGATTCCCGCGTCAGCTCCGGGACGGCCTGGTGGATCACCTCCCGGTTCGCGGTGAAAATGCCCATCTCGATTTCTTCAAGGAATTTGTGCAGCTTGCGCGCTGACTCGCGATCCAGCATGTCCTTGCTGACCAGATGGTCGACCTTGTCGCTCCTGCCATAGCCGATGATCTTCACCGCCGCCTCCTGCCGCGCGTTTCCCCCGCACAGTTTAGCGGTTGCAAACGCGCAAGTCAGTGTTATTCCAGCGGGAAATGCCGAAGGAAGGTGGAGGTCTCGGCCGGATTCGAACCGGCGTACACGGATTTGCAATCCGCTGCGTAGCCACTCCGCCACGAGACCTCAGAGAAGGCGGCCCCTTAGTACGGATTCGCCCCTGCGGGGTCAAGGCCCGCTGGCCGCAGCCGCCGGGCTGTGACGAACGTTACCGACCGGGCCTAAACCACAATGGAGCCGTTGTTTTTCCCGGTTCGGAGCATTATAAAGCGCCTGATTTTTACTGCGTTCAGCCGGATTCCGACCCATGGCCCAAGCCGATCGCCATTTCGCCGAAGCCCGTCGCCAGATGGTGCTCACGCAGCTGCGTCCCAACAAGGTGATCGACGATCAGGTGATCGATGCGATGGCCGCCCTGCCGCGCGAGCAGTTCGTGCCCCAGGCCTATCGCGGCGTTGCCTATATGGACGAAGACGTCGCGGTGGCACCGGGCCGCTTCCTGATGGAGCCGATGGTGCTCGCCCGCCTGCTGCAGGAGGCCGAGCTGGAGCCGGCCGATGTCGCGCTGGTGGTGGGCGCGGCGACCGGCTACGACGCCGCCGTGCTCGCCCGCATCGTCAACACGGTGATCGGTCTCGAAGCCGATGCCGCCCTGGTGCAGCAGGCCAGCCAGACGGTTCAGGCGCTCGGCATCGACAATGTGGTTTTCGTCGAAGGCGCGCTGAAAGAAGGGCTGCCCAAGCAGGGGCCGTTCAATCTGATCCTGCTGTCCGGTGCGGTGCCCGAGATTTCGCCGGCCCTGCTGGACCAGCTGGCCGATGGCGGCCGCCTCGTCGGCGTGGTCCGCGAGCCCGGCGCGCCGATCGGCCAGGCGGTTCTCGTCCGGCGCAGCGGCGACCTGTTTTCGCAGCTCGTGCTGTTCGATGCCGGGACGCCCGTGCTGCCCGGCTTCGAGCGGCCGGCGGCCTTCGTATTCTGATGCCGGACGACAGTCACCCTGCCGAGATCGGGGTCACCGAGCTGGCGGCATGGCATGAGGCCGGGCGGGATTTCGTCCTGCTCGACGTGAGGGAAGACTGGGAGACCGCGATCTGCGCCTTGCCGGGCGCGACGCATATCCCGATGCAGCAGGTGCCGGCCCGCAAGGACGACCTGCCCGACGACAAGCCGCTGGTGGTGATGTGCCATCACGGCGGCCGCAGCCGGCAGGTCACTGGCTGGCTGCGGCAGAACGGATTTCCGCAGGCGGTGAATCTCGCCGGCGGCATCCATGCCTGGGCCGAGCAGATCGACCCTGGCATCGCAAAATACTGAGTGGAAAAATAAAAAAAGTACCGGGGACAGCATTGGGGCGCGCGATAAGCGTGGAACGGAAAAAGGATTGATGCGCGTCATGAAATTCAGACAAGCCCTTCTTGCCACGGCCCTTGCCGGACTTTGCCTGACCCAGCCGGCCGCCGCACAGTCGCTCAACGACGTGCTGAGCGCCGCCTACAACAACAACCCGACCCTGCTGGCGGCGCGCGCATCGCTGCGGGCCACCGACGAAGGCGTGCCGCAGGCCCTGTCGGCCTGGCGCCCGACCGTCAGCGTGACCGGCGAGGCCGGCATCCTGCGGCAGGAATACACGCCGCAATCGTCGTCCTTCCAGGACGACACCATCAACCCGAATACGGTGACGCTGAGCGTGAGCCAGCCGCTCTATCGCGGCGGCCGCACCGAGGCCGCCACGGAATCGGCGGAAGCGCTGGTGCTGGCCGGCCGGCAGGATCTCTCCAGCACCGAGCGCCGCGTGCTGCTCGATGCTGTCACGGCCTATATGGACGTGGTGCAGAACCAGGCAGTGCTGGATCTCAACCGCAATAACGAGGAAGTGCTGCGCCGTCAGCTTGAGGCCACCCGCGAGCGCTTCCGCGTCGGCGAGATCACCCGCACCGACGTGGCGCAGGCGGAATCGCGCCTGAGCGGCGCCACCGCCGCCCGCATTTCAGCCGAGGGTATCCTGATCTCCAGCCGCGCCGTGCTGGCGCGCGTGATCGGCGAGATGCCGGGCACGCTGACGCCGCCGCCGCCGCTGCCGCAACTGCCGCGCAGCGAAGAGGAAGCGCTGGCGATCGCTTTCGACGAAAATCCCGACCTGCTGGCCGCGCGCTTCCGCGAAGTCTCGGCCAAGTACGACGTGCGCACGGTATCGGGCGCGCTGCTGCCGACGGTCAGCGTCGCCGGATCGGTCAGCCGCGCCGATGAAACCTCGCGGGCCGACCTGGAGACGGAATCCGCCCGTGTCGCGCTGCAGCTCACGGTGCCACTCTATGAAGGCGGCTCGGTCTACAGCCAGACGCGCCAGCGCAAGCAGATCCACAACCAGCGCCGCATCCAGGTGGAAGAGCAGCGCCGCCTGGTCCGCCAGTCGGTGACCCAGGCCTGGGAGAACCTCACCACCGCACGGTCCAATATCACGGCGCGCCGCGACCAGGTGGAAGCCGCCCGCATCGCGCTGGAAGGCGTGCAGCAGGAGGCGGAAGTCGGCTCACGCACCACGCTGGACGTGCTGGACGCCGAGCAGGAATACCTCGACGCGCGCGTCGCCGAAGTGCGGGCCCGCCGGGACGAATATGTCGCCGGCTTCACCCTGCTGTCCGCGGTCGGCCGTCTGGGCGCGCGCCAGCTCTCGCTGCCGGTCGAATACTACGATCCGATCGAGAATTACGAGCGGGTCCGCAACAAATGGTTCGGCACCGATGGCGGCCTGAACGCCGAGTAGGGGCGAAAACGCCGCGAATCGGGCGAAAAGCGCTGGCTGGGCGGGAATTTGGGAAAAATCCCTTAACCCCAGTTAACAGTTCGGTTATCTTCGCGCGCATACCATCGGGGCGATGATTCGGCCCTGGGTGGCAACGGGCCTGCAATGCTGCGGAATCCTTTCGTGGCAGAGGCATGAGACGGCAGGATTTCGGGCGCGGGATGAGCGATCCTAAGGCAGGTCAGAATGAACCGACGATGGAGGAAATCCTTGCCTCCATCCGCCGGATCATTTCCGAGGACGGCGCCGAGCAGCAGGCCGCGCCGCCCGCCGAGGAAGAGGCCGCCGCGCCGCCCGCCATGGAACCGGAGCCCGAGCCCGAGCCGATGATGGCGATGCCGGAACCGGAGCCCGAGCCGGAACCGGAACCTGCTTTCGAACCCGAACCGATGATGGCCGAGCCGGAGCCCGAGCCGGAACCGATGATGCCGGAGCCCGAGCCGGAGCCGGAACCGGCCTACGAGCCGCCGCCGATGCCGCCGCCGCGCCGTGCCGCACCGCCGCCGCGGCCCCAGCCGCGCGAAGATATCCTCGAACTCACCGATGTCGTCCGCGACGAGGTGGAAGGCCTGGTTTCGCCGCCGACCGCTGCCCGCGCCGCCGCCCATCTGGGCCAGCTTTCCGGCGCCGTCGCCGGATCGCGTGCCATGGGACTGGGCAACAGCCAGCGCACGCTGGAAGAACTGGTCAAGGAATTGCTGCGTCCGATGCTGAAGGAATGGCTGGACGCTCATCTGGCCACCATCGTCCAGCGCATCGTCGAGCGCGAGGTCGCCCGCCTGACCATCCAGGCGGAAGAGGAACAGGATCACCTGTAAACACCGCTTTTGACGCGGCCGGCCGTTCTGTGCCTCTGGACTGGCTGGTCCGGATCGTCTTTATTTTCCGCCCCTCCCGGAACTTGCTAGCCATTGCCCGAGTAGCCGTATGCTGGACAAAACCTATTCCCCTCAGGATGTCGAAACCCGCCTCTATCAGGCCTGGGAGGGCGATGGCTGCTTCCGCCACGGGGTGAAGTCCGGCAAGCCCTATACGATCGCGCTGCCGCCGCCCAACGTCACCGGCAGCCTGCATATGGGCCATGCCCTCAACCACACGCTCCAGGACATCCTGATCCGCTGGCAGCGCATGCGCGGCCGCGACGCGCTGTGGCAGCCGGGCACCGATCATGCCGGCATCGCCACCCAGATGGTGGTCGAGCGCCAGCTGGCCGAGAAGCAGCAGAACCGCCATCAGATGGGCCGCGAGGCCTTCGTCGAGCGCGTCTGGCAATGGAAGGCGGAATCCGGCGGCATGATCACCGGGCAGCAGCGCCGCCTGGGCGAGAGCTGCGACTGGAGCCGCGAACGCTTCACCATGGATGACGGCCTTTCCGCCGCCGTGCGCAAGGTTTTCGTCGAGCTCTACCGCGACGGCCTGATCTACAAGGACCAGCGGCTGGTCAACTGGGACCCCAAGCTGCTGACCGCGATCTCCGACCTCGAGGTCGAGCAGCATGAAGTGAAGTCTCACCTCTGGTATTTCCGTTACCCCATTGAAGGGATGGACGATACCTTCATCACCGTTGCGACGACCCGGCCCGAGACGATGCTCGGCGATACCGGCGTGGCGGTGCATCCCGAGGATGAGCGTTAT
>CAYSCA010000193.1:0-6485 GCA_964429465.1 uncultured Rhodospirillaceae bacterium | reverse complement strand
GCCGCCCAGCGGATGGGGCTGCCCGTTGCGAAGCTGATCGTCGCCACCAACCGCAACGACATCCTGGCGCGCTTCTTCGCCGGCGGCGAATACCGCAAGGACAAGGTGACGCCGACCATCAGCCCCAGCATGGATATCCAGGTCGCGAGCAATTTCGAGCGCCTGCTGTTCGACATGCATGGCCGCGATGCCGGCCAGCTGCGCGCCCTGATGGGCGAGCTGGACCAGAAAGGCGGCTTCAGCGTTTCCGCCAATGCCCTGGCCGAGACGCGCGGCCTGTTCGCCGCCGGGCGCGCCGACGAGGCGCTGACGCAGGCGACCCTGAAGGCGGTTTTCCAGACCTCCAACGGCATCCAGGTCGATCCCCATACGGCGGTCGGCCTGGCCGTGGCCGAACAGCATCGCGCCTCCGGGGTTGTATCGGCTGAGACGCCGCTGGTGACGCTGGCCACCGCCGATCCGGCGAAATTTCCCGATGCCGTGCAGGCGGCGACCGGCCGCCACCCGCCGCTGCCGCCGCGCATGGCCGATCTGTTCGAGCGCAAGGAGCGCCAGACCATGCTGCCCAACGACATTGCCGCCGTCCGCGGCTTCATCGAGCGCATCCGGGTGCCGGCATGAGCCTGCGCATCGGCACGCTGCCCAACGGCCTGCGCGTGGTCTCCGAGGCCATGCCGCAGGTCAAGACCGTCTCGGTCGGAATCTGGGTGGATGCCGGCGCGCGCGACGAGATGCCGGAGATCAACGGCGTCGCCCATATGCTGGAGCATATGGCCTTCAAGGGCACCAAGCGGCGCAGCGCGCTGGCCATCGCCGAGGAGATCGAGGCGGTCGGCGGTCATCTCAACGCCTTCACCTCGCGCGAGCAGACCGCCTATTACGCGCGCGTGATGGCCGGCGATACCGGGCTGGCGCTCGATATGCTGGCCGACATCCTGCAGCATTCGGTCTTCGCGGCCGACGAGATGGAACGCGAGCGCGAGGTCATCATCCAGGAGATCGGCCAGGCGGAAGACACGCCCGACGACATCATTTTCGATCACCTGCAGGAAATCGCCTATCCGGACCAGGCGCTCGGGCGTTCCATCCTCGGTACGGTCGAGCGGGTCGCCGGGATGCAGCGCCGCGACCTGCAGGGCTTCCTCGATCGCTTCTACCATGCGCCGAACATGGTGCTGGTGGCGGCCGGCGCCGTCGACCACGACCGGCTGATGACCGAGGCCGAGCGGCTGTTCGCCGGCCTGGCCAGAACGCCGCGCGCCAGGCAGGAGAGCGCCACCTATCAGGGCGGCGAGCGCCGCGTGGCGCGCGATCTCGAGCAGGCCCATGTCGCCATCGCGCTGCCCGGCGTTGCCTACGACGACCCCGCCTATTACGCGATGCAGGTCTATGCGACCGTGCTGGGCGGCGGCATGTCGTCGCGCCTGTTCCAGGAAGTGCGCGAGAAGCGCGGCCTGGCCTATTCCGTCTATGCCTATCCCGGCTCGTATCGCGATGGCGGGCTGCTCACGGTCTATGCCGGCACCGGCGGCGACAAGCTGGGCGAGCTGACGCCGGTACTGGCCGACGAGCTGGCCAAGCTGACCGGCGCCATCGGCGAGGACGAATTGCAGCGTGCCCGCGCGCAGCTCAAGGTCGGTCTGGTGATGTCGCTGGAAAGCTCGGGCGCGCGCATCGAGCAGCTCGGCCGCCAGATGCTGATCTTCGGCCGGCCGCTCGATATCGACGAGGTGCTTGCCGCCGTCGACCGCGTCGACGAGGCTGCGGTGCAGGCGGTGGCCGACCGGGCGATGCGGGCGGCCAAGCCGGCCGTGGCGGCGCTTGGCCCGATCGGCGGCCTGGAAGACTATTCGCGCTTCGCCGCGCGGTTCGGCTGACGCGGCGGGAAAGGGGGAGGGAGGTGCTGTTCGGACGGTTTCTTCCGGGCATGGCCGCGGCGCTCGGCAGCGAGCGGCTTTACCTGCGCCTCCCCGGCATCGCCGATTTCGAGGCCTGGGCCGCCCTGCGCGCCATCAGCCGCGACCATCTGCAGCCCTGGGAGCCGCGCTGGGCGGAGGATGCGCTGACCCGCGACGGCTATCGCCGCCGGCTCGCCTGGTTCGAACGCCTGCGGCGGCAGGAACTGGGCGAGGCCTATTTCATCTATCAGCGCCGCAACGACACGCTGATCGGCGGCATCACGCTCTCCAACCTGCGGCGCGGCGCCTCGCAATGCGGCGAGCTCGGCTACTGGGTCGGCAAGCCCTATGCGGGGCAGGGTTATATGACCGAAGCATTGGCCCTGATGGTGGCGCATAGTTTCGGCAGCCTCAAACTGCACCGCCTCGAAGCCGCCTGCGTGCCGGAGAACGAGCCGAGCCAGCGCGTGCTGCGCCGCGCCGGCTTCCGTCCCGAGGGAATCCTGCGCGAATACCTCAAGATCGACGGGGTCTGGCGCGATCACCAGCTCTATGCGCGGCTGGCCACCGATACATTGCCGCAGGCTTGACGCTCAGGCGTGCCCGGCGGCGCTGGCCAGCTTGGAGACGTCGACGCCGATCTTCTTCACCGCGCGATCCCACAGCGCGTCGAGATCGGCATGGAAGACGAGGTCGGCATCGGCGGGCGCCGCCAGCCACGCATTCTCCTGGATTTCCGCATCCAGCTGGCCCGGGCCCCAGCCGGCATAGCCGAGCGCGAACAGGCTGCGCTGCGGCCCGGTGCCGGTGGCGATGGCGCGCAGCACGTCCAGCGTCGCGGTCAGGCCGATGCCCATCGACTCGTCCAGCGGCACGCTGCCCTGGCGCATGTAATCGGTGGAATGCAGCACGAAGCCGCGCCCGGTCTCCACCGGGCCGCCGAGGCGGACCGTGATATCGTTGTCGATGGTCGGCTCGATGCCGAGCTGCGTCAGCAGATTGGGGAAGGTCAGGCCGGGATAGGGCTTGTTGATCACCAGGCCCATCGCGCCTTCGGCGTTGTGCGAGCACATATAGATGACGGTGCGGGTGAAACGCGGATCGCCCATCGACGGCATGGCGATCAGCAATTGCCGGTCGAGATAACCGGAGATCGCCTTGCTGCCTGCGGCCTTGTGGTCGTCACTTCGCGTCATGCCCGCTCCGCTCTCACTGACATGTTACCCCAGCATCTAAACTTGTCCATATGGCAAAGGGTTCCGGGGGCTTGCATTTTTCCGCCTGACAGACAGATTGGATCAATGACGAGACGGCTTCCATATCGCCGGTTTTTCGCGGCGCTGCTGGGCGTCCTGCTCGTCGCGTCTGCTGCAACGGCGGATTCATTGCCGCTGCGCCGCGACCCGGTGCAGCTCGCGCTGATCGCAGCCGGACCGCAGCAGGCCGGCCTCGAGGTGCGGCTGCAGCCCGGCTGGAAATTCTACTGGCGGAGTCCCGGTGAGGGCGGCGTGCCGCCGCGCTTCGACTGGTCGGCCTCGGAGAATCTCGCACGCGCCGAGATCGCCTGGCCGGCTCCGCAGCGCATCAGCATCGGCGCCACCGATCTGCAGGGCTATACCGGCGACGTGGTATTGCCGGTCGCGGTGAAGCCGCAGGATGCCGGCAGGCCGGTCGCGCTGACGCTCAGGCTCGAATACGGCATCTGCAAGGATATCTGCATGCTGCGCGAGGAAAGCCTGTCGCGCCTCCTGGCGCCGGATGCGCCGGTCGATGCCGTCGCGGCCGCGAAACTGGCGCGCTGGCAGGCGGCCGTGCCCGTGCCCGCCGGCGCGGCCGGAATCCGGCTGCTGTCGCGCCGGGCCGAACCGGGCCGGCTGGTCATCGAACTGGCCGGCGGGCAGCCCTTCGCGCGGCCGGACCTGTTTGTCGAGGGCGCGCCGGAGGCCTGGTTCGGCCGGCCGGAGGTGTCCCTGACCGCCGGCGGCCGGCAGGCCCGCTTCGTCATTCCCGTCCAGCCGCCGGAAGCCGCCACCGCGCTGCCGCTGACCCTGACGCTCACCGATGCGGGCCGGCCGGATGGCCGCCGGGCCGCCGAGATCACCCTGCGGTGAGGGAGGTTGCGGGGAGGCTTGTTTCCGCGGCCGTGCCGGATCATCCTCGGCCCGGCCGCTCCGCGGCCCTTCAGCTCAGAAACCAGACGAGGAAACCATGACGATCAAGGTCGGCGACCGTATCCCTGATGCCACGCTCTATGTCATGTCCGAACAGGGCCCGCAGGCGGTGAAGACCGGCGACATCTTCAAGGGCAAGAAGGTGGCGCTGTTCGCCGTGCCGGGCGCGTTCACGCCGACCTGCTCGGCCAAGCATCTGCCTGGCTATCTCGACAAGCACGGCGAGCTGAAAGCCAAGGGCGTCGACGAGATCGCCTGCCTGTCGGTCAACGACGCCTTCGTGATGGGCGCCTGGGGCAAGCAGCAGAATACCGGCGACAAGGTCACCATGCTGGCCGACGGCTCGGGCGATTTCACCAAGGCGATCGGCATGGAATTCGATCTTTCCGCCCGCGGGCTGGGCGTGCGCTCGCAGCGCTATTCGATGCTGGTCGAGGACGGCGTGGTGAAGACGATCAACCTGGAAAAGCCCGGCGCTTTCGAGGTCTCCGACGCCAACACGCTGCTCGCGCAGCTCTGAATAACAGCTCCCGAGACGAAGAAGGCCGGCGCAACCCGCCGGCCTTATTTTCTGAGCGCCGCGATTTCTGTCGCCGCCGCGCGGGCCATCAGGTCGACGCGCTCGTTCTCGACATGGCCGTCATGGCCGCGCACCCATTGCCATTCCACCTGATGCGGCTGCACGGCCGTCTCGAAGCGCTGCCAGAGATCGACATTGGCCACCGGCTTGCGGTCGGCGGTCTTCCAGCCGCGTGCCTTCCAGCTGCGCAGCCATTTGGTCGCGCCGTCGATCACATAGCGGCTGTCGGCATAGAGCTTCACCCTGCAGGGCCGTTTCAGCGCTTCCAGCGCCATGATGGCGGCCGTCAGTTCCATGCGGTTGTTGGTGGTGGCGGCCTCCGCGCCGGTGAGCTCCTTCTCGCTCGCGCCGCGCCGCAGCAGGGCGGCCCAGCCGCCGGGGCCGGGATTGCCCAGGCAGGCGCCATCGGTGAAGATCTCGACATCCTCGCTCATGCTCAGCGGTCGATGCCGTAGGCCGAGGCGCCCAGCGCCTGGCGATGGAAATTCAGCTTCTGCCAGTATTCCAGCGGGTCCTTCGGCTTGACCAGCGCGCCGGGCACCTGGTTCAGCCAATCGTAAAGCCGCGTCAGGAGGAAGCGCAGGGCCGCGCCGCGCGCAAACAGCGGCAGCGAATGCACCTCGCCGTCGGTCAGCGGCCGCACGCTCTCGTAGCCATTGATCAGCTGCCGTCCCTTGGTGACGTTGAAGGCGCCATCGGCCTCGAAGCACCAGGCATTCAGCGCGATGGCGAGGTCGTAGGCGAAATAGTCGTTGCAGGCGAAGTAGAAGTCGAACATGCCGCTGAAGCGGTCGCCGATGAAGAAGACATTGTCGGGGAAGAGGTCGGCATGGATCACGCCATGCGGCAATGGCTTCGATCCGGCGCGCCCCGGCGTCTCCGGCCAGGCGGCGGACAGCGCGTCGAATTCGCGCTGCAGCTCCTTGCCCAGGCCGGGGCGCACGCTGTCGGCGCGGCCGTCGCAGGCCTCCAGCAGCGGATGCCAGCCATCGACGCTCAGCGCATTGCGGCGCTGCATCGGGAAATCCTGTCCGGCGATATGCAGCTTCGCCATGGCGATGCCGAGTTCCTGGCAATGTCGAGTGGTCGGGCGCCGCGGCCACATGCCGGTGAGAAAACTGACGATCGCGCAGGGCCGCCCGGCAATCTCGTTCAGCGCCCTGCCATCGCGGTCGTGGACTGGCGTCGGGCAGGTGAGGCCCTTGGCCGCCAGATGATCCATCAGGCCGAGGAAAAAGGGCAGGTCTTCCCGCTTCACCCGCTTTTCGTAGAGCGTGAGGAAATACGAGCCTTTCTCGGTCACCAGCATGAAGTTGGAATTCTCCACGCCTTCGGTGATCCCCTTGAAGGAGAGCGGCGCGCCGAGGTCGTAGCGCGCAAGCAACGCCCCGAGCTGCTCGTCGTCGATTTCGGTATAGACGGCCATGTCGGGATCAGGCGGCGGAAGCGTCGAGGGCGGCAGGCAGCTTGAACTGGACGGATTCTGTCGCGGTGGCGACCTCGCGCACGGTCACCTCGAAACGGCCGCGGAAGGCATCGATCACCTCCTCGACCAGGGTCTCGGGCGCGCTGGCGCCGGCGGTGATCCCCACCGCGCGCACGCCGTCGAGCATCGCCCAGTCGATATCGGCCGCGCGCTGCACCAGCAGGGCGCGGGAGCAGCCGGCGCGCCTGGCCACTTCCACCAGCCGCAGCGAGTTCGACGAATTCGGCGCGCCGATCACCAGCACGGCGTCGCAGGTCGCCGCGATCGCCTTCACCGCGACCTGGCGGTTGGTGGTGGCGTAGCAGATGTCTTCCTTCTTCGGCCCCTCGATCTGCGCAAAGCGCTGGCGC
>CAYSCA010000192.1:0-6502 GCA_964429465.1 uncultured Rhodospirillaceae bacterium | reverse complement strand
GCTATCACCCGATGACCGTGTATTTCCCGCTGGTCGTCCATGGCGCCATGCTGATCGAGCCGACGGAAAGCGAGAGCAAGGACAGCCTCGACATGTTCGTCGGCACTTTGCGCGGTCTGGCCCAGAAGGCGAAGCTGGGCGACCAGGCGGCATGGTTCCAGGGCGCCCCGCGGCTCACCCCGCGCCGCCGCCTCGATGAGACCCGCGCCGCGCGCTCACCCGTGCTGCGCTGGAAGCCCGGCAGCAACGGCGCGCCGGCGGATAAGGCGGCGGCGGAATAGCATCTCGCGGCGCGCGACTTGCCGGGCTTGTCGTTCCTGCTCGTCAGTCCAGCGTCGTGAAGCTGGCATTTCCCAGCCCGGTGCCGATGGTCAGCACGCCCCAGCGCTTCACGTCGCGCATATGGCCGAGCTCGCTGAGGCCCTGGACCACGGCGTCGTTATGGAGCACCACGCGGGTCTTCTCGCCACCGATATAGGGCATGCGCTCGCGCACCGCCTCCGGCAGATGGAATCCGGCGGCTTCCCAGTTGCCCGGCAGGTTCTGCGTGCCGCTCTCGATCGCGCCATCCTCCGCGATCCGGCCAGGGCAGCCGATGCCGATGATCGGCGCCAGCTTCAGCCCGGCATCCTCGGCATGGCCGACCAGCAGCCGCACCATGCCGCCGAGGTGATCCAGCGCCTCGTCGCGCTTCGGCTTGTCGTCGCGGTGGCGCCATAGCTCGCAGCCCGCGACGCTGGCCTGGCTCAAATCCTCGGCCTTATTCCGGTTCAGCTGGACGATGCCGCTGCGGATATTCGAGCCGCCGATATCGACGGCGATGAAGCTGTCGAAGCCTTCGAAAGCCTCTGGCGGCAGCAACTGCACGCAGCCGATCAGGCCGCCGGCATCGGGATGGTGATGCAGCGGCACCAGATCGACGTCGATGTCGTCCGACCGCAGGATCATCTCGGTCCGGGCGATCGAGAGCTCGCCGACGCGGCTGCGCCGCAATCCGCCGCCGACCACCACGCGCCTGACCTGCCGCCAGCTTTTATGCGCCAGGTAGCGCCGCACCACGGTCGCCAGGCTCTGGGAGAATTCCTCGACCGCGCCGTGGATGATCGCCGCGGCCTCGGCGTCGCCCTGGGTGAGCAGCTTGTCCCATTCCTTCTTCTTCATTTCGGCGGCACGCGCTTCGCCCAGCGCATCTTCCGCCAGTTCTCCGGCCTCGTCCTGCACCTTGTCGAGCAGCATGCGGAAGGCGCGGCCGCTGGCCTGGTCGCCGACAAAGCCCTTTCCGTTGCGGATCTCGAGATTGTAGCTTTCGATCCTCACGGCGGGCAGCGTCAGGGCGCCATGCGGCATCTCGGCAAGTCGCTCGCTCGCGTCGTTCGGCACGGCATTCCCCGGGATTGCTGTATCCTTCAGGAATAACGGAATTGGAGGACCAGACGTTCCGCCTTGCGCGGCGGCAAAACCTTGTGGAAAGCCGCCGGATCTTCCAGGAATCCGAAACCGGCCTCCCCCTCGATGACGATCTGGCTTGCGCTGCCGTAATGCGCCAATACGCGGTTCTCGGGCTGGAAGGCGGAGGAAAAAATCATCGGCAGGGATTTGACCCGGTGCGATCGCGCCATCGCCACATGGGCGCCGGAATCGCGATCGGCCGCCGTAATGTAGAAAAACACGTAAAGCGCGCTGCTCGGCTCGATGTCGTAATGGAAATCGATGGTCTGGCCGTTCTTCCGGCGCAGCTCATCGGGCAGGTCGGAGACCGGACTCCAGTAAAGCCGCGTCCGCACCTGCCGGGGCCGGTAGCCGAGATAGTCTTCGCTGATCCGGATCAGCAGCGGATCGGCGGCGATGCGGTCGATGGCCTCGCAGGGAATGGTGCAATTGACATCGGCGACGGCAACGGGCGCCCCGGCCGGAGAACGGCCGTTACAGACATCGGCGATCAGGAAGCGTTCCGGGTCATGCGGGTGGCGGGAGCAGAAGGTGCTGGTGGCAAAGGCCCTGACCTGCGTCACCAGGTCCACCGGCAATTGCAGGCCCGCCCAGTATCCTTCGTCGCGGAGCCCGGCGAGGCAATCGCCGGGATCGAGCGGCCCGAACAGCGTATCGCCCGCGGCCACAGGCAGACGGTGCAGTATCTCCGGACGGAACAGGTGGACGGGCTGCTTGTCGCGCGCGAACCGGGTGCCGATCAGTTCTCGCAGGCTGCGCCAGCGCCTGGACAGCCGTTTCCAGACCGCGAAGCGATTGAGCAGACGGTACAGCGGTGGCGATCGCAGGCCACCGAAAGACCGCGACCGAAGCACGCCAGCCTCCTTGGATGTGGACGGGGAATGCACGACACGAGGCGCGAACGAAACCCCGCACCGGAGATAATGCCTCTATATCCTGCTGCCGACCTTCCGGCTGTGGCCAATCGATGACAGGGCCGTAACTAATGCGATGCGGTCCGCCGCAATACGCCGAGCAGGATGTAGGCCAGCAGGGTGAAGCCGAGCGCCGGCAGGCCGAGATTGAAGAAGACGTAATCCCAGTTGAGATCGCAGGTATAGGGCACGTCGCCGCCGCGACTCATGTCGATCGGCAGAGTGCCGCCCATTCCCTGCACCCGCGTGCACATGCCCTGCGGCTCGTTGCCGAGGCTGCGCAGCAGCAGGGTTCCGATCAGCAGGACAGGCAGCGCAATGCCGATGGCAAGGCTGAGCAGGGCCCGGCCGAACGCGCTGTCAGGAGTTTTCATACGCATGGACGCAAATGCCTCTAATCGTCACACGCGGCGATCATAAGACATCCGGGCGCAGCCGTCAGCAGCGCGCCCCCTGCACCGCGGCAGGATCACGCGACTGCATCTGGCGATCGTGCCAGCGCGACAGGATCGTCAGGGCCGCAGACGCGCCGAGCAGCGCCCAGAACATGTCCGATTGCGTATCCCACTCGTCGCCCTGGGTGCCGAGGAATTCATCGGCCCCCTGTCCCATCACCAGCGCTGCCGCCCATTCGATCAGCTCATAGGCAGAACTGATCGCCAGGCAGATGCAGATGCTCAGGAATATCACCAGCCTGCGCCCGGTGACGGCGAAACGACGGATCAGCAATTCGCGCGCAATCATCGCCGGCACGAAGCCCTGCGCGAAATGGCCGATCTTGTCGTAGGGATTGCGCACCGTGCCCAGCACATCCTGCAGCCAGAAGCCGAGCGGTACGCGCGCGTATGTGTAGGCGCCGCCCAGCATGAGGATCAGGCCATGCACCAGGATCAGCGCGTAAAGCAGGTCCGTCAGCGGGAAACGGCGCGCACTGGCGAACAGGATCGGCCAGGCGATCACGGCCGGCGCGACCTCCATCACCCAGGTGAGCCGGTCGTGAGGAGCGATGCCGCTCAGGATCAGCCCGGCAGCCCAGGCGGCCGACAAGACCCAGAAAAATCGTGGCATGTCGTTACGCCGCATCCGTCACGCAGCCTGGGGCCAGCTGCGATCCACCAGCGCGACGATGGCGCGCATGATGGCAGTCAGATCAAAATCCTTCGGCGTGAAGACCCCGGCGATGCCGGCTGCTTTCAGCCGCTTCTCGTCCTCCGGCGGAATGATGCCGCCGACCACCACCGGCACCTCGCCGATGCCTTCGGCCCGCATGCGTTCGATCACCTCGGTCGCCAGCTCGACATGGCTGCCCGAGAGGATCGACAGCCCGACCAGATGCACGCCTTCTTCCAGCGCGGCGGCGACGATCTGCTCGGGCGTCAGGCGGATGCCCTCGTAAACCACCTCCATGCCGCAATCGCGCGCCTTCACCGCGATCTGCTCGGCTCCGTTGGAATGGCCGTCCAGTCCCGGCTTGCCGACCAGCAGCTTCACCGGCCGGCCGAGCCGCTGGGCCACCGCCTTCACCTCGGCGCGCAGCTCGTCCATGCCGTCATTGCCCGGTGCCGCGCTGGCCGCGCCCACGCCGGTTGGCGCACGGTATTCGCCGAACACCTTGCGCAGGCACGCCGCCCATTCGCCGGTGGTGACGCCGGCCTTCGCCGCGCTGATGCTCGGCTCCATGATGTTGCGATTCTCGCGGGCCGCCGCTTCCAGGTCGGCCAGCGCCTTCTCGACCGCCTTTGCATCGCGCTGGGCACGCCATTGCTTCAGCCGCTCGATCTGCTCGGATTCTGCTGCCGGATCGACCGTCATGATGGCACCGCCTTCGGACGCCACCAAGGGTGACGGCGCGCTTTCGGTGAACTTGTTGACGCCGACCACGGTGATCTCGCCCGTCTCGATGCCGCGCACGCGGGCCGTGTTGCTCTCGACCAGCGCCTGCTTGAGATAGCCGCTCTCCACGGCCGGGATCACGCCGCCCATATCCCCGATACGCTTCAGCTCGGCACGGGCCGCCTGCTTCAGCTCCCCGACCTTGCGTTCGATGGCCGGATTGCCGTCGAATAGATCCTCATATTCCAGCAGGTCGGTCTCATAGGCGACGATCTGCTGCAGCCGCAGCGACCATTGCTGGTCCCAGGGCCGCGGCAGGCCGAGCGCCTCGTTCCAGGCCGGCAGCTGCACGGCGCGGGCGCGCGCCTTCTTCGACAGCACAACGGCCAGCATCTCGAGCAGGATGCGATAGACGTTGTTTTCCGGCTGGGGTTCGGTGAGGCCCAGCGAGTTCACCTGCACGCCATAGCGGAACAGCAGGGCCTTCGGGTCGGTAACGCCGTAGCGCTCCCGGCCGATCTCCTCCCAGAGATCGACGAAGGCGCGCATCTTGCAGATTTCGGTCACAAACCGGATACCGGCATTGACGAAGAAACTGATCCGTCCGAAGGCCTGGGCGAAATCCTCGGGCGGCACCTGGCCGGAATCGCGCACCGCATCCAGCACGGCGATGGCAGTCGCCAGCGCATAGGCCAGTTCCTGCACCGGCGTGGCGCCGGCTTCCTGCAGGTGATAGCTGCAGACATTGGTGGGATTCCATTTCGGCAGCTCGCGATAGGTGAAGGCAATCACGTCGGTGATCAGCCGCATCGAGGCCGCCGGCGGGAAGATGTAGGTGCCGCGCGAGAGATATTCCTTGATGATGTCGTTCTGTACGGTGCCGTTGAGATCGGCCCGGCTGGCACCCTGCTCCTCGGCGACGGCGATATACAGCGCCAGCAGCCAGGCAGCCGGCGCATTGATGGTCATCGAGGTGTTCATCCGGGAGAGCGGGATCTGGTCGAACAGCACCCGCATGTCGCCCAGATGGCTGATCGGCACACCAACCTTCCCCACTTCGCCGCGGGCCAGCACATGGTCGCTGTCGTAGCCGGTCTGGGTCGGCAGGTCGAAAGCGACCGAGAGGCCGGTCTGGCCGCGCCCCAGATTGGTCCGGTAGAGCTCGTTTGAAGCCTTGGCCGAGGAATGGCCTGAATAGGTCCGGAACAACCACGGCTTTTCGCGGTTGCGAATATCAGAACTATTTCGAGAGCCGTCTTGGCGAGTCGCGTACATAATTTTATTCCGTGTCAAGCCTGATTGGGGATATTAAATTTCCCCTTGCGCGCACCTTTAGAAATAACATAACTTCTGTTGCATTGCAAAATCAACTTGCGTTCTTCTCGCTACCGCAAAAGGATAGCAGGGCATTTTACAAAACACAGCCAAAAAAGCCGCGAACGCAGGCTGATCACACCGGCGCCGGGGGATTTCGGCACCATCGTCTTGTCAGGGAAGCAGAGGAGTTGCGCAATGTCCAATACCGGCGGAGCGGTGGTTGCACTGCAAACCAGTAACGGCAGCCAGGCAAAGGGCGGCTACAAGGACCTTTATGAGGTCGGCGAGATCCCGCCGCTCGGCCATGTGCCCAAGCAGATGTATGCTTGGGCGATCCGCCGCGAGCGCCACGGGCCGCCGGAAGATTCCATGCAGCTGGAGGTGCTGCCGACGCCCGAGATCGACGCCGATGAGGTGCTGATCCTAGTGATGGCGGCCGGCGTGAACTACAACGGCGTCTGGGCCGGCCTCGGCGTGCCGATCTCGCCCTTCGACGTCCACAAGGCCGAGTACCATATCGCCGGCTCGGATGCGGCAGGCATCGTCTACAAGGTCGGCCGCCGCGTGAAGCGCTGGAAGGTCGGCGACGAAGTGGTCGTCCACTGCAACCAGGATGACGGCGACGACGAGGAGTGCAACGGCGGCGATCCGATGAACTCGCCCAGCCAGCGCATCTGGGGCTACGAGACGCCCGACGGCAGCTTCGCCCAGTTCGCCCGCGTACAGTCGCGCCAGCTGATGCCCCGGCCCAAGCACCTGACCTGGGAAGAGAGCGCCTGCTATACGCTGACGCTGGCCACCGCCTATCGCATGCTGTTCGGCCATCGCCCGCATATCCTGCGGCCGGGCCACAACGTGCTGGTCTGGGGCGCGGCAGGCGGCCTCGGCTCCATGGCGATCCAGCTGATCGCCACGGCCGGCGCCAATGCCATCGGCATCATCTCGGACGAGTCGAAACGCGACTTCGTCATGAGCCTCGGCGCGAAAGG
>CAYSCA010000191.1:0-6544 GCA_964429465.1 uncultured Rhodospirillaceae bacterium | reverse complement strand
ATGTCCGGCTCGGCCATCGCCGATGCCGCCGGCACCGGCAAGATGATGCAGAACATGATGACGGCGAACGGCAAATACCGCGCCAGCTATGCCGCGGCGCTAACCGCCGCC
Organism: uncultured Rhodospirillaceae bacterium; assembly: GCA_964429465.1. GTDB lineage: Bacteria > Pseudomonadota > Alphaproteobacteria > Ferrovibrionales > Ferrovibrionaceae > Ferrovibrio. Next base: position 6,433 of record CAYSCA010000191.1, on the reverse strand, counting down.
ACCGCGGTGGTCGGTCCGATCATCCCGCCCTCGATCCCGATGATCCTCTATGCGCTGGTGTCCGACGCCTCGATCGGCTACCTCTTCCTCGGCGGCGTCCTGCCCGGCCTGCTGATGGCCTTCTCGCAGATGGTGATCGTCGCCATCGGGGCGCGGCGCGAGAATTTCCCGGTCGAGCCGCCGACGCCTCTGCGCGAGTTGCCGCGCATCACCTGGCAGGCCTTCCCGACCCTGATGATGCCGGTGGTGCTGCTCGGCGGCATCTATAGCGGCGTCACCACGCCGACCGAGGCCGCGGCGGTGGCGGCCGCCTATGCGCTGGTCATTTCAGTGCTGCTCTATCGCAGCGTCAGCTTCCGCGATTTCTACAAATCGATGCTCGATTCCGCCCGCACCTCGGCCTCGATCGGCATGCTGATCGCCGGTGCGCTGGTCTTCAACTATGTCGTCACGGTGGAGAACATCCCCGACGGCATCCGGGCGCTGCTGGCCGGCTGGCAGCTCTCGCCGCTCGGCTTCCTGATCCTGGTCAACATCCTGCTGCTGCTGCTCGGCTGCCTGCTGGAAGGCACCACGATCCTGCTGGTGGTGGTGCCGGTGCTGATCCCGACCGCCAGGGCGCTGGGCATCGACCTCGTGCATTTCGGCGTCATGGTGGTGGTCAACATCATGCTCGGCCTGATCACGCCGCCCTACGGGCTGCTGCTTTTCGTGATGACCCGCATCGCCAATGTGCCGGTGCGCGACATCGTGCGCGACGTGCTGCCCTTCCTGTTCGCGATGATCGCGTCGCTGGCGCTGATCACCTTCATTCCCGGCATCGTGCTCTGGCTGCCGCGCCTGCTCGGCTACCAGGGCTGAGGCCTTTCCAGACGAGGACGCCATGACGCCTGCCAAGCCGCTTTATGTGCTCAACGGCCCGAACCTGAACCGCCTGGGCAAACGCGAGCCCGAGATCTACGGCCATACCACGCTGGCCGAGGTGGAGGCGATGTGCCGCCAGGCGGCCGGCGACTGGGCGCTGCGCTTCAACCAGTCGAATATCGAGGGCGAGATCATCAACTGGATCCATGAGGCGATCGACGAGGGCGCGGCGATCATCATCAATCCCGCCGCCTTCACCTTCACCTCGATCGCCATCCTCGACGCGCTCAAGCAGTTTCCCGGCCCGATCATCGAGCTGCATATCTCCAACATCCACCGCCGCGAGGCGATCTACCACAATTCGCTGGTCTCGAAGATCGCGACGGCGGTGATCGCGGGACTGGGGCCCGAGGGCTATGCCGTCGCCGTGCAGGCGATCCGGGGACTGGTGGCGCGCCACAAATAAAGGCGGCGGCTACTCCCCCTCGACCGGGAAGCTGGCGCCGATCAGCCAGATCACGGTGCGGTCGCGGCTCCAGACCGGCAGCGACATGGTTTCCAGCAGGCTGGCGGAATGGCCCTTGCTGACAAAGCGGGCGCGCAGGAAGACCGGCCGGCGCGAGCGCGCCACCTGGTTGGAGAAGGCGATGCATTGCTCCGCCTCGAACGGCACGAAATGCTGCGTGAAGGGTATCCCGGTCGGGTCGCGGCCGAACATCCAGACGATATCCGCCCCCACCAGGCGGTAGCGCCAGTCGCGGCCGCCCGCGATCGGCTCGATGAGGAATTCCTGGCCGAGGACGCCGATGCGCTTGAGCGCGTCGATGCTGAAGGCATCGCGGTCGGGCAGCCCTTCCGCTCCGCTGGCCTTCGCCTCCTCCCAGAGCGCGAACAGCGCCCGGCTGCCCGGCAGGGCCGGGGCGGGAATCGTCGCCAGCAAGGGGTCGAGAAGGGCGGCGCCGGATCGGGTCCCGGATTCCGCAGGGCGATGCATGGGCACTCCTGTCTGGGCGGCAGGCCTCGTGCAGCCTAAGCCGATCCTGCCGCTGGAAAAGTTGCTATTTGGTAACTGCGGAAAGGTCCGGCGATTGACGGGCCGGCATTTTCATCCGTAGCCTGATCTTCCCCGTCCTGCGAGGCTCCCATGCTGCTGCATCTGTCCACCTGGGCCGAGATCGAGGCCTATCTGAAGCGCTCGACCGGCATCATCATCCCGATCGGCTCAACCGAGCAGCATGGCCCGAACGGCCTGGTCGGCACCGATGCGATCTGCGCCGAGGTCTTCGCCCATGCCGTCGGCAAGGCGGCCGATGCGCTGGTGGGCCCGACGGTCAATGTCGGCATGGCGCAGCATCACCTCGGCTTCCCCGGCTCGATGACGCTGCGGCCCAGCACGCTGATCGCGGTGATCCGCGACATGGTGGCATCGCTGAGCCGCCATGGCTTCGACCGCTTCTTCTTCCTCAACGGCCATGGCGGCAATGTCGCCACGGTCACGGCGGCCTTTTCCGAAATCTATGCCGAAGCCAGCCTGGCGCCGCCGGGCCATAACCTGCCCAGCATCCGCTGCACGATCAGGAACTGGTGGGAAGCGCCCTCGGCCAAGCGGCTGTCGCGCGAGCTGTTCGGCGCCGAGGAGGGCATGCATGCCACGCCGTCGGAGGTCTCGGTCACCTACCATGCCTATCCGGACGCCGTGAAGCAGGCCGAGATGACGCCGCGGGTCGCGCCTTCCGGCCCCTTCACCGATGCGGCCGATTACCGCCGCCGCTTTGCCGATGGCCGCATCGGCTCCAATCCCGCGCTCGCTTCGGCGGCGCATGGCAAGACGATCATCGAGGCGGTGGTGCCGGAACTGGCGGATTCCTATCGCGCCTTCCTTGCATAGGCTGCCGCCTGTGTAACGCATGGCTGCGCCAGGCGGCCACAGCGCATACATAGCGGCGTCTGCCCTGAAAAAGCCCCGTTCTCGTCACGCTGGCTTCATCTGCGGCGGGCTACATTGGTGCATGAGGCCGGCCAGAAAAAAGGCGCGGCCAGAAGCGATGCCCCGAGACAGCCGCAGGGAGACAGCCACATGGAAGACTTTCGCGATTTCGTCATGCCGCCCGTTTCCGCGTCCGGACTCGGCGCGACCCATCTCCGGCCGGCCTGGGAGCCGGCCCTCAACGACATGCTCGCCGATCCGATCACCCAGATGCTGATGCGCCGCGACGGCGTCAAGGAAGGCGAGGTGCGGCGTCTGGTCCAGCGCCTGCGCCGTTCGCAGCGGCGCGTCTGACGCAAGTTTCCCGCAAGGCTCTGCCGAGCGCGGCCGTCACGGCGCGGCCGCAAGCGCACGCCGCCTGCTTGTATCGGAATTCCGCGGAAAATAGTGTTCCACGAAACACAGGATTGTCACAACTTCATCCCGATAAGCTTATCGGCGCCGCTTGGATTCCTGCTTAGTCTGGCCTCTCCTCTGACAGGAGACATGCGGCATCCCGCCGTATCCCGTCTCCGCCCAGCCGATCTCTACGGGCCATAATCAACGGGAGAAGATGATAATGTCCGACCTGAAGCCCCAGATCGAAAAAGAGCTTCCGATGTTGCGCCGCTTCGCCACCGCGCTGTGCGGCCAGACCCAGACGGGCGATGCCTTCATCTATTCCATCATCGAAGAACTGGTCGCCAATCCCGGCCTGATGGACAAGCGCGAGCTGCGCCTCGATCTCTACCGCTCGCTGGTGCGCCGGCATGCCTCGGCCACCGCCGACAACGTCATCCGGCTGCATTCGCGCACCGATCGCGGCGCCGAGAATTCCGAGCGTGTGCTGTCCTCGCTGCCGGAAGAGCAGCGCCAGGCGGTGCTGCTCTACGCGCTGGAGGATTTCACCCCGGCGGAAGTCGCCGAGATTCTCGGCCGCAGCCCGGCCTATGTGAACGAGCTGCTCAGCCAGGCCAAGGCGCGCATCGCCCGCAGCCTGCGCACCAGGGTGCTGCTGATCGAGGACGATCCGCTGGTCGCGCTGCTGCTCGAGGACATGATCGGCGAGATGGGCCATGAGGTGATGGGGGTGGCCGCCACCCGCGACGAGGCCGTGCATACCGCGCGCGCCGGCGAGCCGGGCCTGATCATCACCGATATCGTGCTGGCCGACCGCTCCTCGGGCCTGGATGCCGTGGCCGATATCTGCGGCACCGGCAAGGCCATCCCGACGGTGGTGCTGACCGGCTATCCCGACCGGGTCCGCAAGGGCTCGAAAAAATTCCTGGTGCCGAAGCCGTTCGAATACGGCTCGCTCGAGACCGCCGTCAATTCCGCCCTGCTCAGCAGCGGGGCGCACTGAACCGCTTATTCCGCAGCCTGACTGCCTCCTGGCTGGCCGCCGCCGTATCTCCTTACGGCGGCGGTTCTGCATTCAGCGGCGCCCCAGCCGCTTGACCGCGAGCACCGCCACGACCGCCAGCAGGGCCGCGCCGGTCAGCACCATCAGGATGATGATGCCGATGCCGCCCAGGATGCCGGTGAAGGTATCCCAGAAGCCGAATTGCGCGACGAGGAAGGCCAGCAGCAGGATGAGCAGGACAGGCATGCGCGAGCCGGGCCTCAGAAGATCAGCATCAGCAGGCCGATGATGACGGCGAGCCCGACCAGGAAGATGAAGAGGATGCTCTTGCCGAGGAATTCGAACATTCCGGCGCTCCGTCGCGGGAGAGATGCAGCCTAAACCCCGCCGGCGGCCTTCCGTTCCGCCGCTCAGGCGGCGACGACCCAGCCGTCGGCCAGCTTCACCGGAAAGGGCAGCAGGCTCTTGCCCTTGCAGGGGCCGAGGAAGCAATGGCCGGTCACCGGCTCGAACAGCGCGCCATGGGTGCCGCATTGCAGGGCATCCCTGCGCAGGTTGAAGAACTTGTCCGGCTGCCAGTCCAGCGAGGTGCGCGCATGCGGGCATTCATTGACATAGCCGAACACGCCGCCCTGCCAGCGCACGACGAAGCACTGGAAGCGCTCCTTGCCCTCGCCGAAGCTGAAGCCACGCGCATCGGTTTCGGCAAGATCGTCGAAGCGGATCAGCGGCGTACCTGGCGCCGGCTGGCCGGGGCGGGTCATGGTTCGCCCGCTGTCGTCGCTCCCGCGACAGCGGGAGCCCGGAACCGCCGCTGCGCTGGAATCCCGCTTGCGGGGGAATGACGGAAAAAGGAACTGCCTGTCACGCCGCGACGCCGCCCAGCTTGCAGATCAGCTTCCAGCTCGGCGCATCCACCTGCTGCACCGACAGCCGCGAATGGGTGACGAGCTGCAGATGCTGCAGCTTCGGCTCGGCCTTGATCTGCGCCAGGGTCACCGGAGTCTTCAGCGGCATCACCGCTTTCACGTCGACCATGCCGAACTTGCCGGTCTCGTCGGTCGGATCGGGATAATAGAGCTTGCAGATTTCCACGATGCCGACGATCCGCTTCTCGTCCACCGAATGGTAGAAGAAGGCGCGGTCGCCCAAAGCCATCGCCTTCATGTTGGCGGCGGCCTGATGGTTGCGCACGCCGTTCCAGCTCTCGACCTTCTTCTTCACCTGCATGTCCCAGGACCAGGTGGACGGCTCGGTTTTCATCAGCCAGTAGTTCATTCGTATCCTCTATTCCTCAGCCCGGAACGGCCGTGCCAGCAAGGCAGCCAGCGCTTCGTCGATGCTGGCGCCCTGATGCAGGATCGCGTCCACCGCCGCGCAGATCGGCATCTCGATCCGCTGTCGTGCCGCCAGCGCCTCGATGGCTCGCGCAGTATACACGCCCTCGGCAACGCTGCGCCGCTGCGCCATGATATCGGCCAGCGCCTTGCCTTCGCCCAAAGCGATCCCGAGCGACAGGTTGCGCGATTGCGGGCCGGAGCAGGTCAGCACCAGGTCGCCGAGGCCGGAAAGGCCCATCAGCGTCTCGCGTTTCGCGCCCAGCGAAAGCCCCAGCCGCGTCATCTCGGCCAGCCCGCGGGTGATCAGCGCCGCGCGCGCATTGTCGCCCAGCCGGCGCCCAATCACGATGCCACAGGCGATCGCCAGCACGTTCTTCACCGCGCCGCCGACCTGCGCGCCGATGACATCGTCGGACAGATAGGGCCGGAAGGTCGGCCGTCCCAGCCGCTGGACCAGCGCCGCGCCCAGTTGCGGGTCGGCGCAGGCGAGCGTCGCCGCCGCCGGCAGGCCGCGCGCGATCTCGGTGGCGAAATTCGGCCCGGTCAGCACCGCCAGCGCGCGGCCGGGCAGCAATGCGGCCAGCAGCTCGGAGGGCAGTTTGCCGGTCGCGATCTCGATGCCCTTGGCGGCGATCACGATCGGCGCATCACCGGGCAGTTGCCGCGCGATCTCGGCGCCGAATTGCCGCAGGCTCTGCGCCGGCACGGCGAGCACCAGCGCCTCGCAGTCTTTCAGCGCGCCGAGATCGCCGGTGGCCTGCAGAGCGGCCGGCAGGGTGACATCGGGCAGATAGGGCGGATTGGCATGGTCGCGGTTGATCATCGCCACCACATCGCCGTTGCGCGCCCACAGCAGGGTCTCGCCCTGCTCGGCAGACAGCGCCGCCAGCGCCGTGCCCC
>CAYSCA010000190.1:4763-6609 GCA_964429465.1 uncultured Rhodospirillaceae bacterium | reverse complement strand
GTCATATTCAAGCGGCTGGCGGCGATAGACATGTCGCCAGATCGCGAGGATGGCGATGATCGGGATCCACCAGCTGCCGGTGGCCCAGTAGAAGACCGTGAAGCCCTCCAGGAAGGGGAGCAGGGTGTGGAGGAAGGGGGCATCGGCGCTGTTGGCGATCAGATGGGAGCCGGCCAGGGTCGAGATCGCCATCGCCCCCATGTTGATCCAGTAGGGCGGCGCCAGGTCGCCGGGCGAGAAGCGGAAGAAGGCATAGCGATAGAAGATCAGCGTCATCGTCCAGATGTAGAGCATGCCGCCCCACAGCCACATCGACAGCGCGAGGAAGTTGAATTCCAGCCGCCAGGGCTGCGGCGCATGCGCGGCCAGCAGCGCGCCGAGCACGGCAACCGATTGCGTCGCCACCACCGCCAGCAGCCAGCCGCCGTTGATGCCCTCGGCCAGCGACGGCTTGTCCTCCTTGATCGTGAGCGCGGTGAAGATTGCGTAGGTGAGCCCGAGCCACAGCAGGCCGCCGAAGACCCACAGCGCGAATGCCGTCCTGTCGTCACCGGCCAGCAGGAAGAACTGGCCGCCGAGCACGCAGGTGCCGGCGGCCGTGGTGAAGAAGCCCGGTCCGCGGCGATGGTCGGCCAGGTCGGCGAGCATGCGGCGCGGGTGCCAGAGCAGCCGCAGCAGGCTGAGCAGCCAGAGGATGCCGTAAGCGGCGATGTTGAGGTCGAACAGGATGGCGGCCAGCAGGTCGAAGCCCTGCATCCGGGCGGCGATCGAGACGATGCCGGTGGCCATCGTGACGGCAAAATAGGCCGGCGGCAGGTCGGTTATGGCGGCCCGTAAAGCGTTCCGATGATCATTTACTGCCGACATCCACGCCCCCGGGCGTTAAGCTGACCGGCAGAGGGTATGGCGCGAAGCCGGCCGGGCTGCAACCGCCCGGGCCTGGTGCCCGCACAGCGCGTTTGGAATACCTGTATAATGCAACTTATCCGTTTACTGCCCGGGGTTCCGGTGCTAGTCTCGCCGGAACCGGTTGCCGCGTCGCAGATGGCAGCCATGGCAGAGCTGATTTCAGAATGCGGGCCATCCGACGGCAAGAATCTGCCGGATTCCGGAATGGCCGTCGGCGAGGATGCATGGCGCGGATTCTGGTGGCCGAAGACGAGATTCCGATGCGCGAGTTCATCCGGCGGGTGCTGGTGGCGCGCGGCCACGAGGTCGTGGCAGTCAGCGACGGCGCCGAAGCCGTGCGCTGGCTGGGTCGCGAGTCTTTCGACCTGCTGCTGACCGATATCGGCATGCCCAACATGGATGGCGTCGAACTGGCCCTGAAGGCGGCGCGCGACTGGCCCGGTCTGCGGGTGCTGATGATGTCGGGCCTTACCGTGGAGCGCCAGCAGGCCCATGGCATCGGCCAGCTGGCGATGGGCGTGCTGCAGAAGCCGTTCACCATGGTCGGGTTGACGGACGAGGTGGACCGCGCGCTGGCCGCCCCGCCGCCCGGCGCCGAGGCCTAGTCGTTCGCGGCGAGCTGGTTGGCGACCTCGATCAGGTTGCCGTCGGGATCGCGGATATAGACCGACAGGATCGGTCCAGTGGCGCCGGTGCGCCGCACCGGGCCCTCGATGATCGTCGCGCCATTGGCCTGCAGGCGCGCCTGCACGGCCTCGATCGGCTCGCGGGTCAGGAAACACAGATCGGCCGAGCCGGGCATGGGCTGCGCCGCCTTCGGTTCGAACTCGCGGCCGGCCTCATGCAGGTTGATCTTCTGGCGCCCGAAGGCCAGCGCCATGCGGACGGTGCCGTCTGCCGTCGTGAACCGCACTTCCTTCATGCCGAGCACGCGCTC
>CAYSCA010000190.1:0-4663 GCA_964429465.1 uncultured Rhodospirillaceae bacterium | reverse complement strand
TTGGCGTTATCCTCGTAGCCCTGCAGGTTGCGGCCGAAGGGATCGCGGTCGGGATTGCGCTGGCTCTGGCGGGCATCGGCCGAGGGCGCCTGGCCGTCGGGATTGCCGCGCTGCGCCTGGCGCATTTCGTTCAGGCCCTGGCGCAGCTGGTCGAGGGCGTCATTCTGGCCCTGCATGGCTTCGCCGGGCTCGCCGCGCCGCAGCGCCTCGCGCGCATCGCGCATCGAGCGGTCGGCGCGGCCGAGCTGCTCGGGCAGGTCCATGCCGCGCTCAGCCATGCGGCCCATCATCTCACCCAGCCGGCGGCGCAGCTCCTCCTGCTGGCGCGCATCGGCCTCGTTCTCGCCACGCTGGCCGCCTTCGCCGCGGCCGAATTGCTGGCTGCGGCGGAACGAGCGGTCGAGCAGTTGCTGCTGCTGGCGCATCATGTCGCCGAATTCCTGCATCATCTGGCCCTGGCCGTTCTGGCCGCGCTGTCCCCGCTGCCCGCGCTGGCGGCCTTCCGGCATGCGGGCCAGCCGGCCGTTCTTCATTGCCTCCAGCATGCGCTGCATCTGCTGCAGCATCTCGCGCGCCTGGTCGCGATCGCCCATGCGGGCCATGTCCTCGGCCTGATCCATCATGTCCTGCAGGTCGTCGGACGACAGCGCCTGCTCATCCTCGCCGAGCTCCTCCAGCTCCTCGCCGCGAGCCAGACGTTCCATCGCGTCGCGCATCATCTGCTCCATCAGACGATTCATCGCTTCGCGCATCTCGTTCATCAGCTGCTGGATTTCCTGGTCATCGGCATTGCGGTCGAGCGCATCCTGCAGGCGGTCCATCAGAGCCTGGAAATCCTGCTCGGCCTGGCTGCGGCGCCCATTCTCGACATGCAGGGCGGTCTGCCACAGCAGGCTCTGCACGGAATCGACCGATTCCGGGCTGCGGTTGAGCGACAGCCGCGCCGCCGCGGTGCGCATGCCCAGATGCGCGGTGGCGTCCTCGCGATAGAGCTCCGGCGCCAGCGTCAGGGCGCGCAGGGCGGTGACGACGCGCTGCCACTGCCGCGGATGCAGCGCCAGTTCGCGGCGCTGCTCGATGATCGCCTTGGCGACCGGGTGGTTGAAGCGCCGCGCCGGCAGCGTCACCGTCACCGTTTCGCTGCGGCCGTTCTGGCCGATCGCGTCGGTGGCGATCAGCGTCATCTCGACGTCCAGTCCGGCCCAGGGATGCGCGGTCAGGTCGAATTTCTGCCTGTCCTCGATATCGCCGGGCGCGGCCGGCGGCGCCGGCCAGTCCACCGTCACCGGCTGCTCGGCCTCGTCACGGCGCAGTTCGATCCGCACCTGCTGCACGCCGTAATCGTCGCTGGCCGCGAAGCCAATCTCCAGTTCGTTGCGCTTGCCGGATTTCGGCGCCTCGGCGAGGTCGATCACCGGCGGCTGGTCGGGAACCATCTGCAGCTGCCATTCGGCGAAGGGCTTGTCGCGCCGCATCAGGGCAAGCACGGGCGTCTCGCCCTGGGTCAGGTCCAGCGCAAGATCCAGTTCGCCGTTGCGCTCGTCGATGGCCTTCAGGTCCTGTTCCTTCTGGCCGAAGCGCAGCGAGAAGCCGCCTGGCGGCGCGGCAAGCCGGAGTTTCAGCTGGCTGCCGGCCGGGATCGCCAGCGCCTCGGCCGCCTGGCCGGAAGACTGATGGGTCGGCTTGCCGTCGCGTGAGAGGAACAGCGGCGCCTTGCCGGTATAGGGCGGCGGGGTGATCCAGGCTTCCAGCATCAGCGTGGTGCCATGCGGCAGCACGGTGCCGGGATTGAGCGTGTCGGCCAGGCGCTGCGCGCGATCCTCGCCGGGGCTGGCCCAGGCGATCACCAGCAGCAGGCCCAGGGCCGCGCGGATGCCCCAGACGTCGCGGCGCCACCAGCCGGCTTCCGGCACACCGACCCGCACGGCGGAAAGCTTTTCCAGGGCGCGGCGGCGATGCAGCGCCCAGATCGCGCGGGCGATCGGATCATGCTGCTCGGCCGGCAGGGTATCGGCGGCGGCTTCCAGCGGTCGATGCGGCAGCAGGTTGACGATTTCCAGCCGTCGCATCGCGGCGGCGCGGCCCGGCCAGCGCAGGCCGCGCAGGCCATACCACAAGGCGCCGGCCAGGCCGGCGCCGAAGCCGGCAAGCAGGGTCCAGTGCAGCCAGATGGGCAGGAAGCGCCAGACATCGAAGCCGGCGAGGATGAGAAGGACGGCGAGCAGATAGCCAGCCGGCATTAATCCCGGCCAGAAGGCTTCCCAGAACAGGGCGGCGCGCGCAATGCCGAGACGGCGTTCCAGGGCCGGGGTGAGAACCGGCACCGCTCCGTCGGTCGAAGTTACGCTGTCGCCTCGCTGAGCCACGCCGGCATCGTCTCCAGGGCCGTCATCTCTTCAATGCTAGGGCGGCGGCGGGTGATGGCAAACGCGGTCCCGCGCACCATCACTTCCGGCGCCAGCGGCCGGGCATTGTAGGTCGAGGCCATGACGGAACTATAGGCTCCGGCCGACAGGATGGCGAGCAAATCTCCGTGTGACATTGCCGGCATCGGGCGGGCTTCGGCAAACAGATCGGCGCTTTCGCAGACCGGGCCGACGATATCCATCGGCTCCAGCTTCGCGCCGGAATCCGGCGCTTTTACCGGCACGATGCGGTGGAAGGCATCATACATGGCGGGCCGGATCAGGTCGTTCATGCCGGCATCTAGGATCAGGAAGCTCTTGGCATCGCTGCGTTTCACGAATGTCACGCGGCTGAGCAGCAGGCCGGCATTGCCGACCAGGTAGCGCCCCGGCTCCAGCGCGATCTCGCAGCCCAGCGGCAGGATATGCCTGCGCACCAGCGCGGCATAGTCGCGCGGGTCGGGCGGGGTCTCGCCGTCATACCGGATGCCGATGCCGCCGCCGAGATCGACGCGGCGGATGTCGTGGCCCTCCGCGCGCAGGGACCGCACCAGATCGGCGACGCGCGCGAAGGTCGCCTCGTAGGGCGCCAGCTCGGTCAGCTGGCTGCCGATATGGACATGGACGCCCACCACCCGGATGCCGGGCAGGGAGGCCGCCAGCGCATAGACCCGGCCGGCGCGCTGATAGGCGATGCCGAATTTGTTTTCCGCCTTGCCGGTGGTGATCTTCTTGTGCGTCTTGGCATCGACATCGGGGTTGATGCGGATGGCCACCGGCGCCACGGCGCCCTGGGCGACCGCGACGGCCGACAGCGCTTCCAGCTCGGCTTCCGATTCGACGTTGAACTGCGCGATGCCGTGCTTGAGCCCGAGCGCCATTTCCTCGCGCGTCTTGCCGACGCCGGCGAAGATGATCCTGTCCGGCGCAATGCCCGCCTTGAGGGCCAGCAGCAGCTCGCCGCCGGAAACCACGTCGGCGCCGGCGCCCAGCGAGGCGAAGACCTTGAGCACGGCAAGGCTTGCATTGGCCTTCACCGCATAGGCGATCAGGTGGTCGATGCCGGCAAAGGCATCGCGCAGGCTGGTGTATCGGTCGACCAGCGCCGCATGGCTGTAGACATAGGCGGGCGTGCCGACTTCGGCGGCGATGCGCGACAGCGGCACGCCTTCGGCATGCAGTTCGTTGTCGCGATAGGCGAACCAGGAGAATCCGGTCATGGGGAGAATCTCAATAATAGCGGATGGGCTCGCCGCGCCGCTCAAGGGCCCCCGGCCGCTCGACCGCGTCGGGCGGGTAATCGGGATGATCCTTGCGGCCGCAGCCGGCGAGGAGGGGAAGCAAGACGATGGCCAGTCCTGTGGCGACCGCCACCCTCACCCCAGCCCTCTCCCGCAGGCGGGAGAGGGAGCTTTTTCTCCCCTCGCCCGCGATAGCGGGAGAGGGAGGGGCCCATTGCAAAGCAATGGGAGGGTGAGGGGCTTTCATAGTGCCACCCATCACACGCCGCCTTTCGCGAGCTGCCGGCGCCAGCGGGCAATCTGCTTCTTCACGTTGGCCGGCGCGGTGCCGCCATAGGACACGCGGCTTTTCACCGAATTGTCGACGCCGAGCACGGCGAAGACATCCTTCGTGATGCGCTTCTCGACGCTCTGCATCTCGGCCAGCGACAGCGCCTCGATCGGCTTGTTCTGCTGTTCGGCCAGCCGCACGATGCGGCCCGCCACATGATGCGCGCTGCGGAACGGCATGTTGAGCTTGCGCACGCACCAGTCGGCCAGGTCGGTGGCCGTCGTGTAGCCTTCGCCGGCGGCTTCATGCATGCGCGCCTCGTTGGCCTTCAGGTCGGCGACCATGCCGGCCATGGCGGCGATGCAGAGTTCGAGGCTGTCGACCGCGTCGAAGGTCGGTTCCTTGTCCTCCTGCATGTCCTTGCCGTAGGTCATCGGCAGGCCCTTCATGGTGATCAGCAGGGCATTCATGTCGCCGATGATGCGGCCCACCTTGCCGCGCACCAGCTCGGCCGCGTCGGGATTGCGCTTCTGCGGCATGATCGACGAGCCGGTGGTGAAAGCATCGCTGAGCGTCAGGAAGCGGAACTGGGCGGATGTCCAGATCACGATCTCTTCCGCCAGCCGCGACAGATGCACGGCGCAGATCGCAGCGGCCGAGAGGAATTCCAGCGCATAGTCGCGGTCGGAGACGGCGTCCAGCGAGTTGGCCATCGGACGGTCGAAGCCGAGCGCCTGCGCCGTGCT
>CAYSCA010000189.1:0-6676 GCA_964429465.1 uncultured Rhodospirillaceae bacterium | reverse complement strand
ATGCTGAACGGCGAGACCATCCGCCTCGACGGCGCGCTGCGTATGGCGCCGCGGTAAATTTCTCGTCGCCGGCACGACGAGACAAGAAGGCCGCCTTTTTCAGGCGGCCTTTTTCTTTGCCGGAATCCGGGGCTTCGCGGTCTGCGGAAGGGGCCCGGAGCCTTGCCGGGAGGGGCGATTCCCGCTACCCCTTGGGCCGGATTTTCCACCCCTGACTTTCAGCCCATTTCCGGAGGTTCTTCTCATGGCGCGCAAGAAAATCGCCCTTATCGGCGGCGGCAATATCGGCGGCACTCTGGCCCTGCTGGCCGGGCTGAAGGAACTCGGCGACATCACCATCTTCGACGTGGTCGAAGGCCTGCCGCAGGGCAAGGCGCTCGACATGGCGCAGGCCGGCGCCGTCGAAGGCTACGACGCCAAGCTGAAGGGCACCCAGGATTATGCCGATATCGCCGGTTCGGACGTCATCATCGTGACCGCCGGCGTGGCCCGCAAGCCGGGCATGAGCCGCGACGACCTGCTCGGCATCAACATCAAGGTCATGCAGGCGGTCGGCGCCGGCATCAAGCAGCATGCGCCGAATGCCTTCGTCATCTGCATCACCAATCCGCTGGATGCGATGGTCTGGGTGCTGCGCGAGGTCTGCGGCCTGCCGCATAACAAGGTGGTCGGCATGGCCGGCGTGCTCGACTCCGCCCGCTTCCGCCATTTCCTCGCCGAGGAATTCAACGTCTCGGTCAACGACGTGAATGCCTTCGTGCTGGGCGGCCATGGCGACACGATGGTGCCGCTGATCCGCTATTCGGCCGTGGCCGGCATCCCGGTGCCCGACCTGATCAAGATGGGCTGGTCGACCCAGGAGAAGATCGACAAGATCGTGCAGCGCACCCGTGATGGCGGCGCCGAGATCGTCGCCCTGCTCAAGACCGGTTCGGCCTTCTACGCGCCGGCCTCGTCGGCCATCGAAATGGCCGAGAGCTATCTGAAGGACAAGCGCCGCGTGCTGCCCTGCGCCGCCTGGCTGACCGGCCAGTATGGCGTGAAGAACATGTATGTCGGCGTGCCGGTGGTGATCGGCGCCAACGGCGTCGAGAAGGTGGTCGAGATCCAGTTCAATGCCGACGAGCAGAAGATGTTCGACCATTCCGCCAATGCCGTGAAGGGTCTGGTCGACGCCTGCAAGCAGATCGATCCCAGCCTCGGCAAGTAACAAGGCCGCTGAGATGACCGCAGCGGCGCGTCCGGCCAGCACCGGCGCGCCGTTTGCGTTTCTGGGCCTGGCACTCGCGTTCGCGTTGCTGCAACTGGTCTGGCCGCAGGTCCTGATCAAGGCTGCCTTCTGCCCGTCGCTCGCGGCGTCTCTCTGGCTGGCGCGCGGCGGCGATGCGACGGCCAGGCGAATCGGCCTGGCGCTGCTGCTCTCGGCCGCCGGCGATGCCTTTCTCGCCATCGATCGCTCAGGGCTGTTCATCCAAGGGCTGGCCAGCTTCCTGGCCGCGCATCTGGTCTATCTCTGGCAGTTCCTGCGGCTTCGGCCCCGGCCGTTCCGCCTGCCGCGCGGCAAGTGGCTGCTGGTGGCGGGCCTGCTGGGCTTCGTTGCGATCATGCTCACGATACTGACACCCAATCTCGGCAAACTGGCGCTGCCGGTCGGGCTCTACATCGCCGCGATCACCGCGATGGGGCTGGCGGCGATAGCCTTGCCGCACCGTCCGCTGGTGGCGCTCGGCGCCGTTTGCTTCATCCTTTCCGACGCGCTGATCGCGCTCGACAAGTTCGTGGCGCCGCTGGGTTTTGCCGGCCCGGCGATCTGGATCACCTATGTGCTGGCCCAGGTCCTGATCGTTCTGGGCTGGCGCAGGGACGGGGCCATCGCGTAATCTTGGCCGCTGGCCGATTCCGGAGACACCATGCGCCTGCTGATCGCGATCTTCCTGCCCTTCCTGCTGTTCTTCACCATCGGCCGGCCGATTGCCGGCATCATCTGCCTGATCCTGCAGATCACCCTGATCGGCTGGCTGCCGGCGGCGCTCTGGGCCGTTTATGCGCTCAGTCAGTACAATACGAAGCGGCAGATCGAGGAGGCGACGGGGCGCCGGGTGTAGATCAGTCCCGCAACTCTCTTTAAAGCTGTTGAGTTTTTCCCCGTTACCCGTCACGATTTCATAGGGCAGGTATCTGGGGGGATACAGTGAGACACATACTCGTCGCCGCTGCGCTGATGGTTGCGCTGACCGGCTGCAATACTCGTACGCATCAACTCACCACAACGTTGAACCACGCGGAAGGCCACAACCCGAAAGTGGTTCTGATGCCGCTCGATGTGGAGCTGTCCTCGCTGTCAGCGGGTGGTGTCCCGGAGGTGCGGGCGGACTGGACCGAAGCCGCCAACAAGCTGCTGCTCGAGGCCATCCGCAATGAGCAGCAGTCGCGCCATATCCAGATGGCGGTATTCAGCGATGCCGCCGTTGATGCAGTGAAGGCCGATCTGGCGAACCAACTGATCAAGCTGCATCGCGTGGTCGGTAATTCCATCCTGGTGCACCAGTATAATCCGCAGGGCGCCCTGCCCAGCAAGAACGGTGCCTTCGAATGGAGCATCGGCCCGGCGGCCCGGGCGCTGAAGGACACCTACAACGCGGATTATGCGCTGTTCGTCTGGGTGCGGGACAGTTACACCAGTGGCGGCCGGGCCCTGGTGATGTTCCTCGCCGCGGCCGCCTTCGGGGTTGCGCTGCCCGGCGGCCAGCAGCTCGGCTTCGCCTCTCTGGTCGAACTCGAGACCGGCAACGTGGTGTGGTTCAATCTGCTGGCGCGCGGCAACGGGGATCTGCGCAATCCCGAAGGCGCCGCCGATACGGCCCAGAATCTCATGGCGCAGCTGCCGCAATGAACGCGCCGCACCGCAGGCATGTGCTGGGCGGTATCTGCGCCTGCTCGTTCCTCGGGCTTGCCGGCTGCACCACCGCCGGCAGCGAACCTCCGCTGGTGGCGGGATATCGCCCGGATGCCGGCACGGATGAAGGCGGGTTGTGGCACAGCGTCGAGAAGATGGAGCGCGAAACGGCGCGCTCCCGCTACCGTATTCGCAACGCGGAATGGAACCGCTATCTCGAAGAGATCATCGCGCGCCTCAGTCCGGAATTCCATCGTGACATGCGCGTCTATCTCATGCGCACGCCGCATTTCAACGCCAGCATGTATCCGAACGGCATGATGAATGTGTGGACCGGCCTGCTGCTGCGCGCCAAGGATGAGGCACAGCTTGCCGCCGTGCTCGGTCACGAAATCGGCCATTACACGCAGCGCCATACGCTCGCCCGGTTCCGCGACGCCAAGGCGCGGGCAGACTTCGCCATTTTCCTGAACATGGGGCTGGCCGCAGCCGGGGTTGGCGGCCTCGGCGACCTGGCCAACCTGGTGCTGATCGCCGGCCAGTCCGCCTACAGCCGGGAACATGAACGCGAAGCCGACGATGTCGGCATCACGCTCATGGCCCGGGCCGGCTATCGGCCGATCGCCGCCTCCGAGATATGGCAGCAGATCATCGAGGAAACCGAGGCCGACAAGAGTGGCCGCACGCCGAGCCTGCTGTTCGCCACGCATCCGGCCAGTCAGGAGCGCATGGAGACGCTGAAGGCGAAAGCCCAGGAGCTCGGCAATGGCGGCGAGCTGTATGCCCAGCGCTATCGTGAGAAGATCCGGCTGATCCGCTTCATGATGCTGGAGGATGAAATCCGTCTCCGCCAGTACGACCGCAGCCTGGTGCTGCTGAAGCATCTTCAGGATGACGCGCCGGGGGACGGCGAGCTGATCTACTTCGAGGCCGAAATCTATCGCCTGCGCGAAAACGAGGGCGACCTGAAGCTGGCCGAGGAAACCTATGAGCGCGCGGTCGCGGCGTCCGGTGCGCCGCCGCAGGCCTGGCGCTCGCTGGGCCTGATCCAGCGGCGCGACGGGCGTCACGATGCCGCGTCGCAATCATTCCGCAAATACCTCGATCTGCGGCCGGATGCCGACGACCGAGCCATCATCACCAGCTATATGGAGAAGACAGCATGACCGCTTTCTTCAATTCGCTTCGCCGCTGGGCGGCATTTTCGCTGCTGCTGCTGTTCGCGGCCTGCGCGCCTTTCACGCTGGTGCCGGCCACGACCAACGACGTCGCCAATTTCCGCGTCGAAAGCGACATCGCATGGAACCGGGTCAACCAGGTGCGGCTGGAGAGCAGCGCACCGCTTGCATACTGGACCGCGGACGGGCCGGCGCTGAACGGCATGATCTTCATCGGCGGTGTGAAGGACGGCCAGCCGGTGCTCAAGGCACAAGGCGATACCGGCGGCAATGAAAGGCTGATATTCCGCAGCAGCATGACCCCCTCCGAAATCGTCGAGCTGTGGGAAGCGGTCACCGCGCGGATCTCCCAGACGACGATCGCAAAGGGCAGCAACATCCAGCCCGTGGAGTTCGGCGGCAGCGCCGGGTTCAGGTTCGATTTCCGCTTCGTCGGCAAAGACGAGGTCGACCGCTCGGGCCTGGGCTATGCCGCGGTGAAGGACGGCCGCCTCTATATGATTTTCTTCTCCGGCACCAAGCTGCATCATTATCCGGCGCGGCTGGGGAGCGCGCAGCGGATCATGGAATCGGCGCAGATCAACGGCTAGGGAGGCCCGTCACCGGGCCTGCCCAGGCCGCGGATTGTACCCGCGCAATTCGCCGCTTGCCCGGCAGGCAGGACTCCCCTAGATGCAGGGAAACGAACGACCGTACCGGAGTCTTTCCCCATGGCATCTTCCGCCCAGACCGCGCTGACCTGGCGCACGCCGCTGCTGGTCATCATTGTCGGCTGCACCATTGCGCTGCTGAATTTCGGCGTGCGCTCCGGCTTCGGCCTGTTCCTCGAGCCGATCAGCGCCGCCAATGGCTGGGGGCGCGAGGTCTTCGCCTTCGCCATCGCCATCCAGACCGTGCTCTGGGGCTTCGGCCAGCCTTTCGCCGGCGCCATCGCCGACCGCTACGGCTCGGGCCGCGTGCTGGCCGGCGGCGCGGTGCTCTATGCGTTCGGCGTGGCGCTGACCGCCTATTCCACCACGCCCGCGGTGCTGAATTTGACCTTGGGGGTGCTGCTCGGCCTTGGCCTGGCCGGAACCTCCTTCACCGTGGCGCTGGCCGCCATCGCCCGCATGGTGCCGCCGGAGAAGCGCTCCTGGGCGCTGGGCATCGGCACGGCGGCCGGCTCGCTCGGCCAGTTTCTGATGGTTCCGCTGGGGCAGGCCTTCATCGCCGCCTATGGCTGGGCGTTTGCTCTGATCCTGCTCAGCCTGTTTGCGCTGGCGATCGTGCCGCTCGCCACCGTGCTGGCCGGCAAGGCGCCGGAAGGCAGCGGCGTGCAGCAGAGCCTGAGCCAGGCGCTGAAGGAGGCCGGCGGCCAGCGCAGCTACTGGCTGCTGATCTTCGGCTTTTTCGTCTGCGGCTTCCACGTGTCCTTCATCCAGACCCATCTGCCGGCCTATATCGTCGATCGCGGGCTCGATCCGGCCACCGGCGCGTGGGCGCTGGCGCTGGTCGGTCTGGCCAACGTGGTCGGCTCCTATACCGCCGGCGTGCTGGGCGGCAAGCGCAGCAAGAAATACCTGCTCAGCTTCATCTATGGCGCCCGCGCCGTGGTGATCGCGGTTTTCGTCATGCTGCCGATGACCGAGATCAGCGTGCTGGTCTTCGCCTTCGCCATGGGGCTGCTGTGGCTCTCCACCGTGCCGCTCACGTCGGGCCTGGTGGCGCAGATCTTCGGCCCGCGCTACATGGCGACGCTGTTCGGCATCGTCTTCTTCAGCCACCAGGTCGGCGGCTTTCTCGGCGTCTGGCTCGGCGGCCGGCTGTTCGATGCCACCGGCTCCTACGACATCGTCTGGTGGATCTCGCTGGGCCTCGGCATCTTCGCCGCCATCGTGCACTGGCCGATCGACGAGCGGCCGCTGGCCCGCGTGGCGCCGGCGCCGGCCTGAGCGCGCGATGGCAGGCGGACACCGGCTGGCATTCGGATTCTTCGCGGCGGTGGTGATCGCCTGGGCCGCGGCCTTCGCGGTCACGCTCCGGCAGGCCGAATTGCCACCCGAAGCGGACGGGCGGGTGATCGCCGTGTTTCCCTTCGGCTGGAACGGTGAGGTCAGCACGGCCGCGGCGCTGCGCACCGAGGGCCGGCTGGTGCGGGAAACCTGGCTGCCCAATATCCTGGAAGTGGCGTCCGACCAGCCCGGCTTTGCCGGCCGGCTGCAGCAGAACGGTGCCATCGGCGTCTACCGGGCGCAGCCCTTCAGCCTGTTCACGCTGGCCGGCTGTACCGGCCTGCCACCCGGTCCGATCTCGCGGTCACTGCGCCGCTTCGGCTGAATCCAGTTCCGCGGTCGCGTAGGGCATCGGCTCGAGACCGAGCTTGGCGAACAGCGCGGCATCGCGGTCCTTGCCGGGATTCTTCGTGGTCAGCAGCTTGTCGCCGAGGAAAATCGAATTGGCGCCGGCGAGGAAACACAGTGCCTGCAACTCCTCGCTCATCTGCTCGCGGCCGGCCGACAGCCGCACCATCGATTCCGGCATGATCACCCGCGCCACCGCAATGGTGCGGACGAATTCGATGCCGTCCAGCCGTTCGGTGCCGTCCAGCGGCGTGCCTTCCACC
>CAYSCA010000188.1:0-6722 GCA_964429465.1 uncultured Rhodospirillaceae bacterium | reverse complement strand
GCGCGGCTTTGCCGCGGCGCAGGCGGAAACAAGGGCGTCGATTTCTACACTCGCCGAATGGGCCATGGCCGGTCTCCTGCTCGTCTGGATTGCCGTGCCTAACCTTTGCGGGCGGCGGAGTCCAGCCCCGGCGGCATGCTTCGCCTTGCCGCGCCGCGGGTGCTGGTTTACGGTTTTGCCATGACGGGAGCGGGCAAGGCTGGCGCAGAACCAGCGCTGACAATCATCATCGCGGACGATCATCCGCTGGTGCGTGAGGCGCTGGGCCAGGCTTTGCGCCAGGCGATGAACGACGTCGAGGTCATCGGCGCCGCCGATCTCGACGGTGCCCGCCAGGCGCTGGACGAGCGCGATTCCGTCGACCTGCTGATCCTCGATCTCGACATGCCGGGCATGGACGGCTTCACCGGCCTGGCGGCCGTGCGCGCCAGGCATCCTGCCGTTCCGGTCGCCATCGTATCCTCCACCCGCGAGCCGGCGGTGATGCGGCGGGCCATCGAATTCGGCGCTGCCGCCTTCGTGCCGAAATCGGCGGCGCTGGACACCATCGCCTCGGCCCTGCAATCGGTGCTCGATGGCGAGGTCTGGCTGCCGCCCGATATCGACGGCAGCGATGACACCATGCCGGACGATTTCGCCCGCCGGATCGGCGAGCTGACGCCGCAGCAGCTGCGCGTCCTGCAGCTGCTCAGCCAGGGCAAGCTGAACAAGCAGATCGCCCATGAGCTGTCAGTGGGCGAGGCGACGGTGAAGGCGCATGTCACCGCGATCCTGAAGAAGCTCGGCGTGCGCAGTCGCACCCAGGCGGTGATCGCCGCCCGCCAGTTCTCGATCACCAGCGCCTAGATCAGTCGCCGGTCTCGGCCAGCGCGCCGGCCGGCCTGCGGCGCTGGCTGACCAGCGCGCGCAGGGCCGCCGGCTTGACCGGCTTGTGCAGGACATCGACGCCCATGGCGGCGGCGCGCTGCCGCATCTCCTGGCTGCGGTCGGCGGTGATCAGGATGGCCGGCAGGCGCTGGCCCCAGTCGCGGCGCAGCAGCGCGATGGCTTCCAGTCCGTCGGGCATGCCTTCCTCCAGATGCAGGTCGGCCAGGATCACGTCGGGGCTGCGGCCGGCCGCGGCGACCGCATGCCGCGCTGCCTCGACCGAATCCACCGCCGCGACCTTGCAGGACCAGCCTTCCAGCAGGGTCGTCATCGCTTCGCGCACGCCGGCCTCGTTCTCGATGCACAGCATGAAGGCGTCATCCAGCGAGCCCGGCGGAAAGACCGGCAGCGGTGCCGGCAGGGCCGGCTGCTGCGGCTCCACCGCGGCGCGCGGCACGGTGATGGCGAACATCGAACCGCGACCGGGGGTCGATCGCAGATGGATCGGGTTGTCCAGCATGCGGGCGATGCGCTCGACGATGGCAAGGCCGAGGCCGAGGCCGCGCTCCGACGCATCGCCGCCGCGTTCCAGCCGGGCGAATTCGTGGAAGATGACGCTGTGCTTGTCATCCGGGATGCCGGGGCCGTTATCCCAGACGCAGATCCGGATCGTGTCGCCGCGGCGGCGGGCACCGATCAGCACCCGCCGGTCGTCGCGGTCGGGGCGGGCATAGCGGATCGCGTTGGCGACGAAATTCTGCAAGACGCGGCGCAGCAGGGCCGGATCGGTGCTGACCGTCGCCGCCGTGGGCACCATCTTGAGCGCGACGCCGTGCTTTGCCGCCACCGGCGCGAAGGCGAGGACCAGCGATTCCAGCAAAGGCCCGAGCGCCACCGGCCGCACCTCGGGCTTGACGGCGCCGGCATCCAGCTTGGAGATGTCGAGCAACGTGTCGAGCAGCGCTTCCACCGCGCCGAGGCCATGGTCGATCTTCGACACCAGGGCATTGTCCGGCTCGCGCTCGGACAAAGCCGCGGTGAACAGCCGGGCGGCATGCAGCGGCTGCAGAAGATCGTGGCTGGCGGCCGCCAGGAAGCGGGTCTTGCCGAGATTGGCGGCCTCGGCGTCGGCGCGCGACTGCTCCAGTTCCTGCACGGCAAGCTGCAGCTCGGCGGTGCGTTCGGCCACCCGGCGCTCCAGCCCCTCATAGGCTGCGCGCAGGGCGGCGTCGGCGCGCCGGCGCTCGGTGATATCCTGGTAGAGCAGGAAGAAGCCGAGCACGTTCCCCTGCTCGTCGACATGCGGGATATAGGTGCCGTGAGCGACCTCGATATTCGCGTCGTTCGGCGGGAATTCCATGTCGAAGCTCTGGCGCTGGCCGGCCAGGGCCGCGTCGATCAGCGGCTTCAGGCGGGCATAGCGCTCCGGCGACAGCATCTCCTGCAGGGTCCGGCCATCGATATCGCGATGCCCCAGATTGAGCGCGCGGCGGAACAGCATGTTGGTGAAGCGATAGCGCTCCTGCCGGTCGACATAGGCGATCAGGACGGGGACGTTGTCGGTATAGACGCGCATGGCGCGTTCGGAATCGCGCAGCGCCTCGGCGGCACGCACGCGCTCGCTGATATCGGTGCAGGTGGCGACGACGCCGCCATCGGGCATCGGGTCGACGCGGATTTCGATCACCCTTCCGTCGGGCCGGTGCTGCTCGTGGATGCGCGAGGCGGTATCGGTGGCGGACAGGAAGGTGACCAGACCGGGCGCGGTCTCGCCGGCCAGCATCTGCAGCGGAATGCCGTTCTCGGCCAGATTGGCGGGCAGGCCGAGCAGGTCGAAGAAGCGGTCGTTCCAGGCGGCCAGCCGGCGCTCCTCGTCGAACACGCCGAGCCCCTGGCTGATATGGTCGAGCGTGGTGCGCAGCAGGTCGAGATTGTGGCGGATCGCCTCCGATGCCTCGCCCAGCATGGCGCGCGCCGCCCGCGGGCTGAGCAGGTTCTTGCCCTGCGCCGAGGCCATCACGATGCGGGCTGAGGCCGCACCGATGGCGCCGCCCAGCAGATGCTCGGTGAAGGCCATCGCCTCGGTCGCGCTCATGCGGCGCCCGGCAAAGGCGCGGTCGGCGCGGTCGGGGCCGATGAAGCGCGCGGCCAGGGCGCGCAGCTCGTCGATGCGCGGATCGTTGAAGCCGTCGTCGAAGCCAGCGGCCGGCAGGGCCTCGCCGCCAGTGGTGAAGATCACCGCCTGTTCGATGTCGCGGCTGCGCGGCCGGGTCAGCAGCGAGACGACGACCAGCAGGGCGAGGTTGACCGCGAGGCTCGCGACAAAGCCCTGCAGGATGGCATCGAAGCCGTTGAACGGCGGCGGCAGCAGCGCCGCCAGCGGCGCCACCATCGGCCGCCCGGCGGCGGCGCCTTCGATCGAAGGCAGCAGCAGGGCGTAGAACCAGACCGCGAAACCGGCAGTCAGGCCGACGATCACGCCATGGCGATGGGCGCGCCGCCAGTACAGCCCGATCAGCAGCGGTGGCGCAAAATTGGCCACGGCGCAGAACGAGATCATGCCGATCGAGGCGAGCGGCAGGTATCCCGCGATCCGGGTGTGATAGATGTAGGCGGCGATGAGGATCACCACGACGGCGGCGCGGCGCACGTTCAGCACGATCTGGCCGACCTCGCGCGAACCGCCGGCGCGCGAGCGCAGCAAGAGCGGCGTGACCAGTTCGTTGGACACCATGATCGACAGCGCCATGCAGGCGACGATCACCATCGAGGTTGCCGCCGAGAGGCCGCCGATGAAGGCAAAGACCGACAGCGCGATGCGGTCAGCAGCCAGCGGGATGGTGATGACGAACAGGTCGGGATTGGCGCCGCCGTCCATGGTCAGCAGGCCGGCGGCCGCGATCGGCACGACGAAGAGGTTGATGACCACCAGGTAGATCGGGAACAGCCAGCGCGCGGCCTTCAGGCTGTTTTGGTCGCCATTCTCGACCACCGCGACATGGAACTGCCGGGGCAGGCAGAGGAAGGCAAAGGCCGAGAGGAAGGTCATGACGACCCAGTTGCTGCCCAGTCCGCCGTTCAGTCGCTCGGAAATCAGGGGATCGGCGCGAGCGCGGTCCAGGATGTCCATGCCGGAATCGAACAGCCCGAAAGTGATGAACAGGCCGACGGCGAGAAAGGCCGCC
The DNA here is from genome assembly GCA_964429465.1 of uncultured Rhodospirillaceae bacterium. GTDB lineage: Bacteria > Pseudomonadota > Alphaproteobacteria > Ferrovibrionales > Ferrovibrionaceae > Ferrovibrio. The sequence goes on along the minus strand of CAYSCA010000188.1, from coordinate 2,670 downwards.
AGCTTCACCAGCGATTCGAAGGCGATAGCCAGCATCATGCCGCGATGCTGCTCGGTGGCCTGCACATGGCGTACGCCGAACAGGATGGTGAACAGCGCCATGATGGCGGCGACGAAGATGGCGGTGTCGCGCCACGGCGGCGGCAGACTGGCATTCAGCAGATGCGCCATGTCGCTGCCGACCAGCACCTCGAAGGTGACGGTCACCGCCTGCATCTGCAGCGAGATATAAGGCAGCACGCCGATCACCGCGATCAGCGTCACCATCACGGCGACCGCCCGGCTCTTGCCGTAGCGCGAGCCGATGAAATCGGCGATCGAGGTCACGTTCTGGCGCTTGGCGACGGCGATCATCTTGGCCATCACCGGATAGGCCAGGGTGATGGCCAGCACCGGGCCGACATAGATCAGGATGAAATCGGGGCCGGACAGCGCGGCGCGGCCGACCGAGCCGTAGAAGGTCCACGAGGTGCAGTAGATCGCCAGCGACAGCGCATAGATGGTGGCGCCGCTGCGCCCGGTATACCAGCGCGGGCCGAGCCGGTCGCCGAGATGGGCAATGGCGAACAGCAGCCCGAGATACCCGAGCGACAGTAACAGGATGGCGCTGCCCTGCAGCATGGACCGTTTTCTCCCCGTTCCAGCAGTTAAGCCTTTGGCCGCCGGGCTGTCCACCGGATTGGCACAGGGGGTGAGGGTTGCCTTGGCCGGCCTGCCGGGCTTTGCTGCAGCGATGCGATTCCTGCTCCGCCTGGCGAAGATCGTCCTGCTGGTTTTGCTGGTCTTCTGGCTGGGTGGCTTGCTCCTGTTCCGCTTCGTCGACCCGCCGGCCACGCCGCTGATGCTGATCCGCAGCATCGGGCAGGGGGGCTGGATCGATTACCGGCCCCGCCCTCTGGCGGCGGTGGCGCCGTCGCTTGCCCGCGCGGTGATTGCCAGCGAGGATGCCCGCTTCTGCTTCCACCGCGGCATCGATCTCGGCGCGGTGCAGGAAGCCTGGGACGATTACGGCGAGACCGGGCGGCTGCGCGGCGCCAGCACGATCACCATGCAGACCGCCCGCAACCTGTTCCTGTGGCCGGGCGGCGGTTTCCTGCGCAAGGCGATCGAGGCGCCGCTGGCCCTGGCGCTCGACTTTCTCTGGCCGAAGCGGCGGATCATCGAGGTCTATCTCAGCATCGCTGAGACCGGCCCGGGCCTGTTCGGCGCCGAGGCCGCGGCGCGGGGGCATTTCGGCAAGGCGGCGGCGCGCCTGAGCGAAACCGAGGCGGCCCGGATCGCCGCCGTGCTGCCGAACCCGAACCGCTGGAGCGCCGCCCGTCCCACCGCCTATATCGAGCGCCGCACCGGCATCATCCGGGGCCGCATGGGCCGGCTGAGCCGCGACCAGATCGCCTGCCTGGGCGAGTAAGCCCGGCGCTAAAGCCTTGCGCGCCCGGGCGCCTTCCGCTGTTAATAGGTTTTTCCCTCCCGACAAGCGATTCCCATCATGTCCGATAATCTCGTCACGCTGATCCGTTCCCGCATCTCCGACCCGCAGAAGACCTTCATCGAGACCGGCGATGGCCGCGTCTTCACCTATGCCGACACCTTCGCGCTGGCCGGCCGCTTCGCCAATCTGCTGGTCGCGTCCGGCGTGCAGCCGGGCGACCGCGTCGCCGTGCAGGTCGACAAGTCGCCGGAAGGGCTGATCCTCTATCTGGGCGTGGTCGCCGCCGGCGCCATCTACCTGCCGCTCAATGCCGGCTATACGCTGGCCGAGCTGGAATATTTCATCGGCGATGCCGAGCCGCGCGTCGTCGTCTGCCGGCCGTCGGCGGAGAAGGATCTGGCGCCGCTCGCCAAAAGGCTTGGCGTCGCCCATTGCCTGACGCTGGGCACCAAAAGCGACGGCAGCCTGATGGACCAGGCGAAGGCCGCGGCGCCGGATTTCCGCGACGTGCCGCGCAGCGCCGACGACCTGGCCGCCATCCTCTATACCTCGGGTACCACCGGACGCTCGAAGGGCGCGATGCTGACCCACCGCAATCTCTTCTCGAATGCCCAGACCCTGGTGGAATACTGGCGCTTCACCAGGGATGACGTGCTGCTGCATGCGCTGCCCATCTTCCACACCCATGGCCTGTTCGTCGCCAGCAACGTGATCCTGCTGGCCGGCGCCTCGATGATCTTCCTTCCGAAGTTCGATGCCGACGAGGTGATCCGCAATCTGCCGCGCGCCACTGCCATGATGGGCGTACCGACCTTTTACGTCCGCCTGCTTCAGGCGCCGGAGCTGACGAAGGACCTGGTGAAGCATATCAGGCTGTTCGTGTCGGGCTCGGCGCCGCTGCTGGCCGATACCCACAAGGAATGGGAAACGCGCACCGGACACCGCATCCTCGAGCGCTACGGGATGACGGAAACCAACATGAACACGTCGAATCCCTATGACGGCGATCGCGTCGCCGGCACGGTGGGCTTCCCGCTGCCCGGCGTGTCGCTGCGTGTGGTCGAGCCGGAAAGCGGCAAGCCGCTTGCCCAGGGCGAGATCGGCATGATCGAGGTGAAGGGCCCGAACGTGTTCAAGGGCTATTGGCGGATGCCGGAGAAGACGGCAGCCGAATTCCGCTCCGACGGCTTCTTCATCACCGGCGATCTCGGCAAGGTCGACGAGCGCGGCTATGTCCAT
>CAYSCA010000187.1:0-6761 GCA_964429465.1 uncultured Rhodospirillaceae bacterium | reverse complement strand
TATGGCGCGGGTGGCAGTTACCATACGCCGAATAAATCAATGTTTCAGGTTGCCGCGGTCACCATTCGCGACCCTGCCATCGGCCAGCCGCCATGGACGTTGCTCGAATGCTTGATCCACGAGTCGATCCATTTGCTGGTGGAGGACCCGGTGGTGCAGAAACACCACCTGTCGCAGCAGGCCAAAGAAGCCTTGGTCGACAAGCTTTGTATGAGCAACGAGGTAATGGCGATTACCGGCCGCCGCTATCCGCCGCAGTCATCCTGTGTGGCGCATTTGCCGGCGAACTGGTCGCAACTCGTCCGCTGGCAGGCCGGGCAGCAGCCGACCTGGAAGCTCAGCGTGCGCCGGCGCTTAGGCGCGGTCTTCTGGGTAAAATCGATTTTCCATAGTCGGAGGTTATCCGGGCGGGCCTCGGCTTCGCGGCCGGATCACCCGGGTGAGACCGGGCAACCCTGCGCGGATGGCGAGGACGCATCCGCCTCTGGTCTCTCAGCGGCCAGGATCGCCCTCCCCGGCCAGTGGCAGGGATCGCCCGCGCCGGCCCTGCAGGTGCTGCCAACCGTAGATGGCGGCCAGCAGCACGACGACCCCCAGCAGCCGGTAGGCAATCGGCACGTCATGCAGCAGGCAGGCCGCGATGCCGGCCGCCAGTGCCAGCGCGCGGACCGGCAGGCCGGCGGCGGCGCTGAAATGGCCACTGATCGCGCCGGCAATCAGCGTCAGCCCGGCCAGGTTCATGGTGAAATGGCTGACGGCGGCGAGCCAGCCCTCCGTGAAGAGCAGCGCCTGGGAGAACAGGTAATTGTAGCCGACAATGATGCCACCGGTAGCCATGCGGAATGCCTGCAGGCCGGTCTGCATCGGATTGGCCTTGGCGATGGCCGCCGCCGTGTAGGATGCTACCGCCACCGGTGGCGTCACCTCGGCGAAGACGGCGAAGTACAGCACGAAGAGATGCGCCGCGAGTTCGGGCACGCCCAGCTGGATGAGCAGGGGCGCGCCGATCGCGGCGGCGATGACATAGGCGGCCGAGGTTGGCACGCCCATGCCCAGGACCAGGCATACAGCCATCAGCAGCGTGCCGGCGATGATCAGATTGCCGTTAGACACCGACAGGACCAGCGAGCCAAACGAGAGCGTCATGCCAGTCATGGTCAGGGCGGTCACGACCAGGTTTGCGCAGGTGCAGGCTAGCGCCACGGTGATCACGGCGCGGCCGGCCCTGGCCACAATCGCCATGAATGCGGTCAGGCCGAGGCGCGTATGGGCCCGCAGGCTGGCAATCACCACCATGGTCACCAGCGACCAGAATGCGGCAAAGTTCGGTGAAAAATGGCCGTGCAGCAGCACCACCAAGGTGACGATGGGCAGCAGCAGATGGGCATCGCGCAGCACCACCGGCCAGCCCGGCAACTCATCGGCGCGCATGCCGGCAAGGCGCAGCCGGCGCGCTTCATAATGCACATTGATGTAGATCGAAAAGAAGTACAGCACCGCACCGAGTGCAGCGGCGACGATGACATGGGAATAGGGGGTCTGGGTGGTCTCGGCGAGGATGAAGGCCGCAGCCCCCATGATTGGCGGCATGATCTGGCCACCCGTGCTGGCCGCGGCCTCGACACCGCCGGCAAATGCCGGGGTGTAGCCACGGCGGATCATGGCAGGAATGGTGAAGCTGCCGACACTGGCGACATTGGCGGTACTGGATCCGCTGATCATGCCGAACAGCCCCGAGGTGACGACACCGACCTTGGCCGCGCCGCCGACATAGCGGCCGGCCGCGCGGGTGCCGAGATTCATGAACAGCCGTCCGCTGCCGGTCCCTTCAATAAACGCGCCGAAGATGATGAAGGCCGAGACCACCGTGGCGGAGATGCCGGTGATGAAGCCGAAAACCCCCTGGCTGCCGGACAGATAGAGGCCCTCGACGATCTCACCGACGGCGAAGCTGCGGTAATGCAGGAAGCCGGGCATGTAGTCGCAGACAAACAGGTACACGACCATGATGCCGGCAATGATCATCAGCGCCGGCGCCACCGCGCGGCGGACCGCCTCCAGCAGCAGGGCGATGATCGCAAGTCCCAGCGCGATGTGCACGGGCAGAACCGGATCAATCTGGGTGATGCGCAGATTGATCGCATCGGCATGGTAATAGACATAGCCGGGCGGCAGGATTGCGGCTGCCGCCAGCAGCCAGTCGAGTGCGGAGGGGCGGTCGGCCGGTGAGCGGCTGGTGGCTGGAAACAGCAGGAAGGCGGGCGGCAGGAAGGCGAGAATATGCAGCGCGCGCGTGGTCAGGGGCTCCGGGTAACCGAAGCCGGCCCAGTACATGTGCATGACGGCCCACAGGCCGGTCCAGATTCCGAGGGCAATCCCGACGATACCGCTGATCTGACGCATTTCACATCCTCACGTATTTGAAAGGCCTGCCATCATGCGATGGCAGGCCTTATTCACTTAGACTGCTTAGCGGACGCCGGCTTTGGCGAAGTACGCCCTGGCACCTGGATGGAGCGGTACGGAGCCGTCACCCATGGCCTCGGCATTGCAGGTGAAGCCCGTCATACTCTTGTGGACATCCGGCAGTCTGCCGGCGTCCGTGCAGATGGCGGCGGTCACCCTGCCAACAACCTCATCCGGCACGTCGCTGCTGGCATAGAGGCTGGTGGAGGTCACGACGGTGGCGGCGTCGCGTGTCTGGATGTCCGGATAGGTGGATGCCGGCACTGACGCCTTCGTATAGCCGTAGGTACCCGCAAGGTGATCGACCAGCTCCGCCGGCAGCGAGCCCAGTGCGGCCGCGCGGCCCTGCGACGCGTCGATTATCGCAGCGCCGGGAATGCCCAGCAGGACGAAGAAGGCATCAACCTGGTCGTCCTTGAAGGCGCTGACGATGTCGTTGTAATCGGCGTTGACTACCTTGCCCCCATTGGCGCGGATCGCGTCGTAGGACGTGCCGTAGTGCTTCATGATGAAGCGGAAGGTGTATTCGTCGGTCGACCCCGCCCGTGGCAGCGCAATCCGCAGTTTTGGCTGCTTCAGCGCCTCGGCGATGTCCCGCGTGTCACCCTTGGCCTGCACGTAGTGGACATAGTTCTTGGCCAGCCCCTGCAGCACCAAACGAATTTTCGGATTCGGCTTACCGTCGAACGGCGTTGCGCCCTTGACCGCCGCGGTGGCGAAGATGCTCTGCACCAAACCAAACTGACTGACGCCGGCCTGCAGCTTCGCGGGGTTGGTGACGCCGCCGCCGGGAACGGTTTTCAGCACGACGTCGGGATGGGCGGCCTGGACAATCTGCGACAGCCCAGCCGCCGTAGTGTACCACACCCCACCGACATCGCCGGCGGTGAACTCGTAGTTCGCTGCCTGGGCGTGGGAAAAACAAAGGGTTAGCGCCGTTACTGCGCCCATGAACCTCATTGCATGCAACATTCTTGGTCTCCCCATCTGAAAGATCATTGACTTTAGATAATCTACAATCTATCAAAGGCCCAGGACGGAGGTGTTGTCAAGATGACAAATGCAGGACTGCTCGAACTGAATGCCGCTGGCGGGCGGCAGTCGACGCCCGATCACATCGCTGACACGCTGCGGCAGGCCATCTGCGAGGGCCGCATTGCCGGCGGCGCGCAGCTCAAGCAGACGGAAGTGGCATCGACCTTCGGTGTCAGCGTGGTGCCGGTACGCGAGGCGTTTAGCCGTCTGGTCGCAGATGGCTTGGCCACCCTGATCCCCAACCGGGGAGTCATGGTGACACCGGTATCGGCGGAGAACTTCATCGACATTGCCGAGATGCGCAGCCTGCTCGAGCCGCATGTCCTGCGCCTGTCCGGCCCGAAGCTGACGGATCAGGATTTTGCCGCAGCGGAAACCGCCCTGCATGCGGCGGAAGCGGCAACCGATCTGCTTGAGCGCGCCCGCCACCACTGGGACTTCCACCGCATCCTGTACAGCAGGGCGGGCCGGCCGCGGCAGCTGGCTCAGATCGCCTCACTGTATACGAACATCAACCGCTATCTCCTGCCACTGTGGTCGCGCGTCGGCCTGAGCGAGGACTGGGTGGGCTCGCATATGGCCATCGTCAGGAAGATCAGGGCGGACGACATCAATGGTGCGGCCGACCTGATCGCCAGCCAGTCAGTCGAATCGGCGGAGCGGGTGCACGACGTTCTGCGCCGGATCGAAGAAAAGTAGTCACCAGGACAACCAGGGTAGGAACAATGAAGCTTACGCAATTCAAGGCGCTGTCGTTCGACTGCTACGGGACGCTGATCGACTGGGAAACCGGAATCGACACTCTGGTCAGGCCGTGGCTCGAGGCCATGAATTCGCCCGTTCCGACCGATCTCGTCCTGTCGTCGTTTGCCCTGATGCAGGCAAAGCACCAGCAGGTCCGCCCGGCGCTGCTGTACCCGGAGGTCATGCAGCGCGCCTGGCGGGACATCGAGGGGCAGTTCGGCTGGGAAGCACACCCGGAACATGCCGAAGCGTTTGCGAGATCGGTGTCGGAATGGCCGCCATTCGCCGATACCGTCGAGAGCCTGCGGTATCTGTCGCGCCACTACAAACTGGTGATCCTGTCGAATGTCGACAATACGTCGCTGGCCGGAACGCTGCGGCTTCTGGAAGTGCCATTTGCCTTCACGGTAACGGCGGAAGATGTCGGCTCCTACAAGCCGGGCCTGCCGCATTTCGAGAAGACGCTGCAGAAACTGAACGCCCTCGGCCTCCCGAAGGATTCACTGCTGCACGTTGCCCAGAGCAAGCACCACGACATCAACCCCGGGCGTCAGCTTGGTCTCAGTACGGTCTGGGTGAACCGCCGGTTCGGCAAGCGCGGCAGCGGCGCGACACTGGCCACAGACGCCACGCCGGACATCACCGTGACGTCGCTGGCGGAACTGGTGCAGCTGCATAAGGCGGAGATGAGCGCCACGGCGGCATGAGGCGGTGGTCGTAGGAACCGTGTGCCAAACATCAGAATGGGGTGAGCGTGCCATGCTGACGATTGCGGACAAATTTGCGGCCCTTGCGACCGAACATGCGCCGGGACAGGAGGTGCGGCAGGCGGTCGGCGATGTCGACAACCTGCGGCGTGGCGATGCACTGCCCGGCACACCGGTGGATTTTTCGCATGGTGACGTCGACGCCTTCACGCCGACGCCCGGCACCTTTGAAGCCTTCGCCGATGCCGTCGCGGCCGGCGGCCGGCAGGCCTATACCGAGTATCGTGGCTCTGCGGCCATCCGCGCCGAGCTGGCCGGCAGGCTGGCCGGCTTCACCGGGGCGCCGGTCTCCGCCGAGAACGGCCTGATCCTGACGCCAGGGACCCAGGGCGCGCTGTTCCTGGCCATCGCCGCAACAGTTGCCGCCGGTGATCGGGTTGCCATTGTGCAGCCCGACTACTTCGCGAATCGCAAGCTCGTCCAGTTCTTCGGTGGCGAGATCGTGCCGGTGCAGATCGACTACATGAAGCAAGAGAACGCTGCCGGCCTGGATCTGGCACAGCTGCGTGCCGCCTTTGCATCAGGCGTCAGGCTGTTCCTGTTTTCCAATCCGAACAACCCGACTGGCGCTGTCTACTCTCCGGCCGAGATATTGGCCATTGCCAGACTGGCCGCAGAATTCGACGTCACCGTCATTGTCGATCAGCTGTACTCAAGGCTGCGCTATGAGGGTGTGACGTATGCCCACCTGTGCGCAGCCGGCATGGCCGCGGATCGCATCGTCACCATCATGGGGCCATCAAAGACCGAATCGCTGTCAGGCTATCGCCTCGGCGTTGCCTTTGGCGCAGAAGCGGTCATCGAGAGAATGGAAAAGCTGCAGGCGATCGTCACGCTGCGGGCACCGGGCTATAACCAGGCGGTGCTGCGCACGTGGTTTGTCGAGCCCGCAGACTGGCTGAATGAGCGCATTCGGCTGCATCAGGCCATCCGCGACGATCTGATCAGGGTCTTCCGTGCAGGCGATCTGAAGGTGCGGATGCCGCAGGCCGGCAGCTATCTCTTCCCGGAACTGCCGCCGCTCGGCGTGAGTCTTAGCGACTTTGTCCGGCTGCTGCGCGTGCAGGCCGGGGTGACCGTGACGCCGGGCTCGGAGTTTGGACCGCATTGGTCGAGCATCCGGTTGAACTTCTCTCAGGGCCACACTGCAGCTGTTGCGGCCGGCAAGCGCATCATCGAGATGGTGAGGCGTTATCGAACCTGACCCTACACGGGCGAGATCACCGGATCCGGACCGCCAGACCAGGCAAGCTGCCACAGCCCGCCCGGCCGCACATTCTGCACCAGATGCGGATGGAATGCGGCAACACAGGTTCCGCCAGCGTGCCGCACGGATGGATACAACACCCGGTTGCCGCCATCCGCGATGATAGCGGCCGCGAGCTGCTGACCGGCCGGATAGCCAATCGTCGGATCGGGATCCACACAGGCGGGCGCCGGTGCCGCGCCGCGCAGATCGTGAAATGGACCGATGAAGCCGGCGAACAGCTCGGTGTACTCGGTGCGGTTCTCGAAGCGGCCGATACTGCTCAGCTCGCGGGTCCGGTGAAACGCCACCTCGGCCAGCGCGGTCTCCACCGTGAATGCGCAATACCAGGCGCCCCGGCTTTCCGGATTGAAGCGGTTGCCCGCCGGATCTGGTATGCGCGAATGACGCATTGATGAAGCTGCCATAGGGTCGGCCGTAGACAAGTTCCTCGCGCCGCAGCGCCGCCATGCCGGTGGTCTCGGCGATGAGGCGGTCGTTGG
>CAYSCA010000186.1:0-6771 GCA_964429465.1 uncultured Rhodospirillaceae bacterium | reverse complement strand
TGGCGTCGCGGGCATTGACGGCCAGATTGAGGATGGCGCTTTCCAGCTGGTTGGGATCGGCATGGGTCCGCCACAGCCCGCCGGCCAGCACCACCTCCACGGCGATCTGTTCGCCCAGGGTCCGCCGCAGCAGGTCGGACATGCCCGAGACCAGCTTGTTGACATCGATCAGCTTCGGCTCGAGCGGCTGGCGCCGCGAGAAGGCCAGCAGCCGCTGGGTCAGCGCCGCCGCCCGCTGCGCGCCGCGGGTCGCGTTCTCGGCCGAGCGCTTGATGCGCGCGCGATCCGGGATTTCGCGCTCGAACTGCCGCTGCAGCGTCTCCAGATTGCCGATGATCACCGTCAGCAGGTTGTTGAAGTCATGCGCCACGCCGCCGGTCAGCTGGCCGATCGCCTCCATCTTCTGCGCCTGCCGCAATGCCTCTTCCACGCGCTCGCGTTCGGCGGCTTCCTGGCGCAGCCGCTGGTTGGCGGTGACCAGGTCGGCGGTGCGCTCCACCACCTTGCTTTCCAGCGTCTGGTTCAGCTCGCGCAGGGCGGCGACCAGCTGCTCGCGCTGCTCCTCCACCTGCTTGCGCTCGGCCAGTTCGGTCTGCGCCGCCCGGTACAGCCGGCCCTTCTCGACGGCGATGGCGGCATGGAACGAGATCGCCTTGACCAGCCGCTTGGCGCGTTCGGCAAAGATGCCGGGCTCGGGATGACCGAGGAAGATGCCGCCCAGCACCTCGCCGGAGGCGGCGATCACCGGTACGGCCAGATACGAGCGCACCGGCAGATGGCCCTTCGGCATTCCGTGATAGGGCGCATTCCGGCCATAGCGCGGGTCCTGCGTGATGTCGTCGGACATGACGATGTCTTCGCCCCGGAATGTCGGCGCGAAAATCTCGGTGTTGCGCGGCATCGGGAATTTTTCGAACATCTCCCGCTTCACGCCGGAGATGGTGTAGAGCATGTAGCTCTCGCCCTCGCTGTTCACCACATTGTAGAAGAAGGCACCGAAAGCGGCACTGCTCAGCTCGGTCGCCGCATCGGTGATCACCTGCACGGTGCGGTCAAGATCGAGTTCGGCGGCAACGGTGGCGGCCAGCCGGTTGAGGATTTCCAGCGTGGCGGCTTCCTCGACCAGCGCGCGCTCGGTGTCGCGGCGCAGCTCGGCGATCTGCAGTTTGGAATTGACGCGGGCGAGCAGCTCGCGCGAGGAGAACGGCTTGACCATGTAATCGTTGGCGCCGGCATCCAGGCCTTCCAGCCGCGCCTCCTCGCCGGCGCGGGCCGAGAGCAGGATCACCGGCACCAGCCCCATGCCGGCCTCGGCGCGCAGGGCCTTGAGCAGCCCGAAACCGTCGAGCCGCGGCATCATGACATCGCTGAGCACCAGATCCGGCGTCTCCGCTTTTGCGGCCTGCAATGCGGCCTCGCCGTCGGCCACGGCCTCCACGCGGTAGCCATGCCGCTCCAGCAGCCGGCGCAGGTAGTCGCGCATGTCGGCATTGTCGTCGGCCAGCAGGATGCGGCGGCCCTGTGCCGGCGGGGCGAAGGCGAGGGTGCCGGTGGCGTCCTCGGCTATCGGCATCTCCTGCGTATCGGGCAGCCAGCGCAGCGCCTCGGCGACATAGGCCTCGGCGGTTGAAGGATTTTTGCTGCCGGCCCGCTGTCCGGCACGGGCGATCTGGTCCGGCGGCAGATGGCGGGTGCCGAACGGCAGGGTGACGGTGAAACGGCAGCCTTGCCCGGCCTCGCTGCTCACCTCGATGCGGCCGCCATGCAGCTTGACCAGTTCATGCGCCAGGGCCAGCCCGATGCCGCTGCCCTCAAAGCTGCGCCCGCGCGCGCCGGAGACGCGATGGAAGCGCGAGAAGAGCAGCGGGACCTGGTCGGCCGGAATGCCGATGCCGGTATCGTGGATGCACAGCTCGGCATGCCGGCCATCCGCCGTCGGCGCCAGCGTCACCCCGACTTCGCCTTCGAAGGTGAACTTGAAAGCGTTGGAGATCAGGTTCAGCACCACTTTTTCCCACATGTCGCGGTCGACATGCACCGGCTGCGGCAGGGGCTGGCAATCGACGGTGAAGCGCAGGCCCGCCCGCGCCATCACGGTATGGAAATTGGATGCCAGGTCGGCCGTCAGGGCGGCCAGATCGGTGGCCTCGAAACAGGCATCGGCACGGCCCGCCTCGATGCGCGAGAAATCCAGCAGCGTGTTGACCAGCCGCAGCAGGCGCTGGCCGTTGCGATGCGCCAGTTCGATGGTGTTGCGCAGGGTTTCGGATTCGGCCACCTCGCTGCGCGCCAGCGCATCTTCCAGGGGCCCGAGCATGAGGGTCAGCGGCGTGCGGAATTCGTGGCTGACATTGGAGAAGAAGTCCGTCTTGGCGCGGTCCAGCTCGGTGAGCGCCTCGGCGCGGCGGCGTTCTTCCTCATAGGTGCGGATATTGGCGAGGCTCGCCTCGATCTGGCCGGCCAGCAGGTTGACGAAGCCGGCATAATCCGCGTCATGGCGGCGATAGGGGTTGAGCGCCGCGACCAGGAAGCCGGCGGGCCGGTCCTGGCTCTGCATCAGCGGCACCAGCAGGGCCTGCGCCGGCGGCTTGTCCCAGTGGGAAGCGGTCAGCGGCCCGCTCAGGATCGTCGCGATATTGTCGATCAGCAGCGATTTGCTGCGGGCCGACATCGCCGTGGCCGACCACGGCCCGCGGCCGTCCGGCGACGTGATGAGCGGGAACCGGATGCGGTCGCGCTCGTCGCCGACATAGCAGATGCGGGTGGCGCCGCCGCTGCCATCCTCGTCGAACAGATAGGTGGCCAGCACCGGCAGATCGTCGCTGCCGGCCTCCTGCAATGCGGCGCAGATGCCATCCAGCGTCAGGACGCCGGTCAGCCGCGTCGCCAGGTCGCGCAGCAGTGTCATGCGGCGCTCGGCGATCACCCGTTCGGTGGTTTCGGTGACCACGCAGAGCATGCCGACGATCGCGCCGTCGTCGTCGGCCAGCGGGCTGTAGGAGAAGGTGTGATAGGTCTCTTCCGAAAAGCCGCTGCGCTCGAGATAGAGCAGCAGGTTCTCGTCCCAGGTGGCGATGCCGGTTTGCCGCACCGTCTCGATGCGCGGCCCGATATCCTCCCAGATTTCGGCCCAGACCTTGTCGGCGCGGGCGCCGAGCGCCCAGCCTTCCTTGACGCCCAGAGTGGGCCGGTAGGCATCGTTGCAGAAGAAGGTGAGTTCCGGCCCCCACAGCATCCACATGGCAAAGCGCGAGCCGAGCAGGATGCGGATGGTGGTCTGCAGGCTCTGCGGCCAGGTTTCGGCAGGCCCGAGCGGCGTCGCCGACCAGTCGAAGGCCCGCATGCGGGCGCCCATTTCGCCGCCGCCGGCGAGGAAATCCAGCGCGGGGCGATCGGAAACCGCTTGCCGGGTGGCGCTGCTCAGGGCCGCCTCCTGTCTCTGACCTGTAGCCGGAGCTAACTAAATCCGAACCGGAACCCTAGGACAAACAGTAATTTAGTCGCAGTCCGCCGTGCAATTCCAGCGCGTTTGGCGGCAACTGCAGATGGCGCCCGGATGGTTCCGGACGCAAGCAAAAGCCGCCCGCCGGCAGCCGCATTCGCGCGGCGCCGGCAGGCGGCTGTGCTGGAACAGGGACGCAGCCGTCAGCCGCGCCGGCCTCATGCCTTGGCGGCAGCGGCCTTCTTCTTGGCGGCCGGCTTGGCGGCGGCCGCCGGCTTCTCGGCACCGGCGGCAGCAGCAGCCGCCGCGGCAGCAGCCTTCTCGGCCGGCGCCGGATCGCGCTTCTCGGTGATGCGGGCGGCCTTGCCGGTGCGGCCACGCAGGTAATACAGCTTGGCGCGGCGCACATCGCCGCGGCGCACGACATTGATCGACTCGATGCGCGGCGAATAGAGCGGGAAGATACGCTCCACGCCCTCGCCGTAGCTGATCTTGCGCACGGTGAAGGAGGAATTCACGCCGCGGTTGGAGCGGGCGATGCACACGCCTTCATAGGCCTGCACGCGCTCGCGGCCGCCTTCGACCACCTTCACGTTGACCTTCAGCGTGTCGCCGGGACCGAAATCGGGCACCGCGCGGGCCGCCGCCAGGGCGTCCGACTGTTCTTTCTCGATCTGCTGCAGCAGGTTCATGGCACTCAGCCTTTCTTCGTCAAAAACCAAACCGTTCGTCACTTGCCGCGCTTGCGCTTGGCATATCCGTCCCACAGGTCCGGGCGGCGCTCGGCGGTGATCCGTTCCGCCTGATCGCGCCGCCAGGCTGCGATCTTCTCGTGGTGGCCGGACAGCAGCACCTCCGGCACGCTGCGGCCCTCCCACTCCTGCGGCCGGGTATACTGGGGATATTCCAGCAATCCGTCCGCGAAACTCTCCTCGGTGCCGGACTCTTCGGCACCCATCACCCCGGGCAGCAGCCGCACGACCGCGTCGAGCAGTGCATAGGCTGCGATCTCGCCGCCCGAGAGGACGAAATCGCCGAGGCTGACCTCGACGACGGGGCGCGCCTGCAGCAGGCGCTCGTCCACCCCCTCGAACCGTCCGCAGACCAGCGTGGCGCCGCCTGCATCCTTCACCGCATGCACCAGCGCCTGGTCCAGGCGCCGGCCGCGCGGCGAGAAGTAGATCAGCGGCTGTCCCGCTGCCGCTCCCCCGGCCGCCGCGACCGTTTCATCGATCGCCGTGGCCAGAACGTCGGGCCGCATCACCATGCCGGGCCCGCCGCCGAAGGGGGTATCGTCCACGGAGCGGTGTTTATCGCGTGCAAAATCGCGAATGTCCACCACCCGCAGCGACCAGACCCCCTCGTTCAGTGCCCTGCCGGCCAGGCTCTGGCCCAGCGGACCGGGAAACATCGCCGGATACAGGGTCAGGACCCGGGCGTTCCACGATCCGGCCGGATCGGGGCTCACGGCTCGTCCGCCTCCTCCTGCCGCCGTTCCAGCGCATCCCCGGCCCCGGCGCCCAGCCAGAAGGCCGGATCGACGCCGATCCTGCCGCCGTCGAGATCCACCTCGGGCACGGCCGCGTCGGTGAACGGCACCATCACGGAGGCGCCGCCTTCGGGCTTCACCTCCAGCATGTCGCCGGCGCCGAAATTATGCACCGCGACGACAGTGCCGAGCGGCCTTCCTTCCGTGGTGACCGCCTGCAGCCCGACCAGATCGGCGTAATAGAACTCGCCGTCCCCGGCCGCGGGCAGCGCGTCGCGGGACACGTAAAGCTCCGTGCCCTTCAGCGCTTCCGCCGCATTGCGGTCGGCTATGCCCTGGATCGCCGCGATCACCACGTCACCCGCCTTGTACTTGCCCCCTGCAACCCGCCGGACCTTCAGCCTGAACTGGCGCTCGGCCTTCGCATCAGACAGGGGACCGTAATCCCCGATGGCCTCCGGATCGCCGGTGAAGGTCTTCACCTTCACCTCGCCCCGGATGCCCTGCGCACCGATCACCACGCCCAGCAGAACCCGGCGGGTCATGCCTTCTTAGGCAGCGTCGCCGGCCGGCGCGGCAGCCGCTTCGGCGGCAGCCTTGGCGGCCTCTTCAGCAGCCTTGATGCGCTCCTGCGCCTTGGCCTTCGGCTTCGCCTTCTCCGGATTGTTGCCGTGCTCCCACGTCATCAGGCCGGCCTTGGCGAAGAAACGGGCGCAGCGGTCCGACGGCGTCGCGCCGTGGCTCAGCCAGTATTTCACGCGCTCGACATCGAGCTGCACGCGCTCGCGGTCCTTGGGCAGCATCGGATCGTAGGAGCCGATCTTCTCGATGAAGCGGCCATCGCGCGGCGAACGCGAGTCGGCCACGACGATGCGGTAATAGGGGCGCTTCTTGGCGCCGCCGCGGGTCATGCGGATCTTGACTGACATGGTCTTCCTTTCGTTGAACTCGTTTGAACTCTGAAACCGAATCTCACAGCTTGGGCATGCCGGGCATGCCCGGCAGCATCGCGCCCATGCTGCGCATGAAACCTTTCTGGCCGAGCTTGGACATGCGCTTCATCATGTCGGCCATCTGCATATGCTGCTTGAGCAGCTTGTTGACGTCCTGCACGCTGGTGCCCGAGCCCGCCGCGATGCGCTTCTTGCGCGAGGCGTGGATCACCTTCGGATTCTTGCGCTCGGACCTGGTCATCGAGCCGATGATTGCTTCCTGGCGCTTCAGGATGCTTTCGTCGACATTGGCCTGCGCCATCTGCTGCTTCATCTTGCCGATGCCGGGCAGCAGGTTCATCACGCCCGACATGCCGCCCATCTTGCGCAGCTGCTTGAGCTGGGAGGCCATGTCGTCGAGATCGAACTGGCCCTTCTGCACGCGCGCGGCAAGGCGCTCGGCTTCTTCCTTCTCGATCGTCTCGGCGGCCTTCTCGACCAGCGACACGATGTCGCCCATGCCGAGGATGCGCTGCGCGATGCGCTCGGGATGGAAGCTTTCCAGCGCGTCCATCTTCTCGCCGACGCCGATCAGCTTGATCGGCTTGCCGGTGACCGCGCGCATGGACAGCGCCGCACCGCCGCGGCCATCGCCATCGACGCGGGTCAGCACGATGCCGGTGACGCCGACGCGCTCGTTGAAGCTCTTGGCGACATTGACGGCGTCCTGGCCGGTCAGCGCATCGGCGACCAGCAAGGTTTCATGCGGCTGCACGGCATCGCGCACCGCCGCCACTTCCAGCATCAGGGTTTCGTCGATATGCAGCCGGCCGGCGGTATCCAGCATGACGACGTCATAGCCGCCGAGCCTGCCGGCCTGGATGGCGCGCCTGGCGATGTCGACCGGC
>CAYSCA010000185.1:0-6781 GCA_964429465.1 uncultured Rhodospirillaceae bacterium | reverse complement strand
GAACCGACCTCGGCGCTCGATCCCGAAATGGTCAAGGAAGTGCTCGACGTGATGATCCAGCTGGCCGAAGAGGGCGGCATGACCATGCTTTGCGTCACCCATGAGATGGGTTTCGCCAAGGCGGTGGCGCATCGCGTCATCTTCATGGATCGCGGCGAGATCGTGGAGCAGAACAAGCCGGACGAGTTCTTCGCCAATCCACAGAACGAGCGGACCCAGCTGTTCCTGAGCCAGATTCTGCACTGAAGCGGCCGTTTCATGCTATGGTGCCCGCCCTGGCACGGGAGGGCGCCATGCGTTTGACCGCTTTGCTTCTTCTGTTTGCCGGCCTGGCCGGCCCCGCCGCCGCCCAGATTCCAGCCATCGATCCCGCCGGGCAGTATCGCCTGATCGGCACGCCGGAACGCAGCGACAGCCAGTGCATCGGCCGGCCCGAAACGCCGCTCTGCGCGGTGGAGACGCTGCTGGCCTGTTTCGCGCGCCGGGATGACGCGCTCTGCTGGCGGGTCTGGCAGCCGCCCGGTGCGGGAGCGCCGCTGTTTTCCGGCGAAGCGCGGCCCGGCTATTGGTGGAGCTATCGCGTGGCCGGAGCCGAGCAGCTCTCCGCCGATGAAGCCCTGATCGCGATTGCGGGGCGCAATTGCGGGCTGCAGTTGCAGGCGCCGGACTGTGTCCTCACGCCGGCGCCGCCGACGCAGTATCGTGTGAGGCGGCAGAACGGCGGGTGGCAGGTGGTGGACTGGGCCTCGCCGCCAGGCATGGCGCCATCGGCCGCGCGGTAGGCCTACAGCGGCACGAACTGACGCAAAGCTGCGGCGATCGCCATGCCGACCAGGATCGCCGTCATCGAGCGGCGCATCAGCAGCATGATCGCCAATACCGCGCCGAGGCCGATCCACATCGCGGCATCGCCGCTCATCGCCGCCGCGGTGACGATGGCGATCAGCACGCCGCTGGCCATCTGGCGCAGGAAGCGTTCGATCCGCGGCGTGATCGAGACATGGCCCATCAGCCAGAAGCCGCCAGCGCGCGTGATATAGGTCACGACGGCCATGCCGAGGATGGCGACCAGACCCATCGTGCTGACAGAGAGGGTATCAGTCATCATCGCGCAGCAACCCGGCCAGGCCGGCCGCCAGGCCGCCGATGAGGATATACCAGTTGCCCGGCAGCCAGAGCAGCGCGGCCACGCTGCCGCCGACCGCGGCCAGAACGGGAAGAATGTCGCTGCGGCCCCGATACAGGCCGACAACGGAGGTCGCGAAGACGCCTGCGATCAGGACGTCGAGGCCCCAGTGCTTTGGCTCCATGCCGCTGCTGCCGATCAGGGCGCCGATGGCCGTGCCGCCGACCCAGATCGGCCATTGCATGATGACGGTGCCGAGCAGGATGCCGAGATCCCGTTTGCCGCGCATCATTTCCTGCAGCGTGATCGCCCAGCCGGCATCGGTCATGCCGCCGGCGATCGGCAGCACCATGCGGCGGGGCAGCGTCGCGATATAGGGATGCAGGGCAGCGCCCATCACGATATGGCGGGCGTTCACCAGGAAGGCGGTCAGCACGATCGCGGCCACTGGCAGCGGCCCGGTCCACAGGGCGAGCACCGCGAATTGCGCGCTGCCGGCAAAGACCAGCGCGCTCATCAGGCTCGCCTCGAGCGGCGAGATCGCCGCGCCGGCAGCGGCGGCGCCGAAGGCCAGGCCGAAGGGCAGGGCGCTGACGCTGTAGGGCAGGGTCAGCTTCATTCCCGCCCATACGCCTTCGCGGGTGAACACGGCCGCAGGCGGGGCGGTGTCGGAAACGGTTTGGGGCTGCATGGGCGGGGAAGCTAGGGGATTGGCGCCGGCGCAGTCAACCGGTATGATGGTTATATGTCCGAGGCACTTCGCATCCGCAGCCTGGAACTGCTTGGCGGCCATCCGACGCTGGATTTCGTAAATACGCTGAACTGGCGCGACCGCGCGGCGGCGGCAGGCGGGGCCGAGGAATGCCTGGTCTCGTTTGAGGCCCTGGCGATCTGGGCCCGGCGGGCCGGCCTGATCACGGCGGCGGAGGAGAAGGGCCTTACGGCGGCCGCCAGGCGTGACCCTGAAGCATCGGAGGCGGCGCTCCGCGCTGCCATCGACCTCCGGGAAGCCATCAGCGGCCTGCTGGATGCCGCGCGGAACGCGCAACATCCTTCGGCGGCGCATCTGGAGCATGTCAATCGCTGGCTTGCGCAGGCGTCGGCCTCACACCTTATCGCGAACGCGGACGGCTATGGCTGGGCGGATCGCCAATCCGGGATGGGTTTCTCTGCCCTGCTCGGGCGTCTGGCTCATAGCGCGGGAGAATTGCTGACTTCAGAGCAACTGCACCGGGTGGGCTGCTGCGCCGGGCCGGGTTGCGGCTGGCTCTATGTCGATACCAGCCCCAACCGGCGGCGACGCTGGTGCTCCATGGAAGGGTGCGGCAACCGCGCCAAGGCAAAGCGACATTACGAGCGCAGCAAGACATTGGCCTGAACATCCTCTCCGCGTTGCCGTTGTTCTTGGAAAAAGATTTCAAAGTCACAGAATGGTCACGCCCCAACCACCCTGCAAAACCGGATAACAACCGTCTCGTTTTTTATCGGTGTGTCGGGCTGGCAGGCATCGGCGCGCGCACCGGAAGACGTGCGTCTGGTTCGGGGGGCTCATGAATAAAACTGCTGTGTCTTATGCGCCCGGTTCTGCGTCCGTATCGGCTGGCTCCAGGGATCAGGACGGCGATGTCGAGCGACCAGGGAGAATGCTGACGCTGGCCAGCGATCATGCAGCCGCGATCGACGACAGCAACGCCGTTCTTGAAATCGTCACCAGCCTGCGCGAGGGAGCCTCAGGCCGCCATCCGGCCGGGCTGGAGAAGGCCGGGGAACCGCACTTCCGCAATATCCTCGAAGCATTGCCGATCGCCGTCTACACCACCGATCATCAGGGCTGGATCACCTTCTTCAACGAGGCTGCCGTCGAGTTCTGGGGGCTGCGACCGTCGCTTGGCGCTACCCGGTGGTGCGGCGCGCTGCGGCTGTTCTGGCCCGACGGCTCGGCCATGGCGCATGAAGATTCGCCGCTGGCCATTGCCGTCCAGGAGAAGCATGCGATCCGCGGGGCGGAAGCCGTCGCCGAACGGCCCGATGGCACCCGTATTCCCTTCATTGCCTATCCGACGTTGCTGCGCAATCCGGCCGGCGAGGTAACCGGGGCGGTCAACATGCTGATCGATATCAGCGATCGCAAGCAGGCCGAACTGCATCAGAAGACGCTGGTCGATGAACTGAACCACCGCGTCAAGAACATGCTGGCGACCGTGCAGTCGCTGGCAATCCAGACGATCCGCAGCGCCGGCGTGGGGCGCGACGTGCTGCGCAGCTTCGACGGGCGATTATTTGCGCTGGGGCGGGTGCACGATCTTCTCACGCAGGAGCAGTGGCAATCCGCCGACCTGGGCGCCGTGGTGGAAGCCGTGCTGAAGCCGTTCCGCTCCGGCAACAACGGCCGCATCGTACATAACGGGGGGCCGGTCCGGCTGGCGCCGCGGGAAGCCGTCCTGCTCGGTATGGTGCTACATGAGCTGGTGGCCAATGCCAGCAAGCATGGCGCCTTGTCGTGGTCGTCAGGCGCGCTGTCGGTGGTCTGGCGGGAGACGGTCGACACGTCCGGCCGGCGCAGCCTGCGTATCGAATGGCAGGAAGCCAACGGCCCAACCGTTGCGGTTCCGGAAAAACGCGGCTTCGGCGCGCGGCTTCTGGAGCGCGGGATCACCTCGGAGCTGAAGGGGCATGTCTCGCTCTCCTATGATCCTGGCGGGGTTCATTGCAGCATTTCGGTCCCGCTCATGACGGCAGGAGCATGAGCGAAGCGACTGCCAGCGACACCGCCGAACTCTTTCGCGGTCTTAACGTCATGGTGGTGGAGGACGAGGCGATCGTCTCCTTCATGATCGAAGACATGCTGCTCGACCGCGGCTGCACCGCGGTCTGGCATGCGAGCAATGTCGATGAAGCCCTCAAGCTCCTCGCAGCCCGGCAGCCGGATCTCGCCGTGCTCGATGTCAACCTGGGCGGCGAACTGGTTTTTCCGGTCGCCAGAAAGCTGGAAGCCGCCGGGATCCCGTTTGTCTTCGCCACCGGCTACGGCCGCAACGGCATTCTGAAAGACTGGTCGCACCACGTCATCGTGCATAAGCCCTATGACGGCAACACGCTGGCTGAGGCGCTTCAGGCCCTGCTTGCGAGGGACTGATCAGCGCCGGGAATCGAAAATCGCTTCGCGCGTCTGATAGGGCCGGAAGCCGAGCTTCTGATACAGCGGCAGGGCGGCAGGATGATCGAGATTGCAGGTATTCACCGTCAGTCGCTGCGTGCCGTATGAAAATGCCTGCCGGATGCCGGCGCGCAGCAGCCAGGGACCAAGTCCTCTGCTGAAGAATTCGGGCACCAGGCCGAAATAGGCGATGTTGACCGGCTTTGCTTCGCCGCCATCTTCACGCCGGTCGAGTTCAATATAGCCGGCCGGCACGCCGCCGACATACGGCACCCAGATTTCCACTTTCGGGTCGCGGATGATCTGGCCGAGCGCGACATCGCTCAGGCGATGCCGGTCCACCCAGTGCCAGGCGCGGCCGACCGCCTCATAGAGATAGCGATAGAATCCGGTGGTGGGATTCTCCAGCTTCAGCAGCGCAAGCTTCGGGACCAGTGGCGGCGGATTTGGCGCATCCGCCGCCGGCGCCCTGGTCATTTCCAGATAGACGACCGTGACGTTGTAGCGGCCATTGCCCAGATCCTGCGGCGGCGGCAGGCGAAACACAGCGGGTTCGACATTGGCTTTGCCGCTATCGCGCGCCTCGGCCATGGTCCGCCCCTGATCTCAGCGTTCCACCGGCAGGTCGGCCCGCCCGCCCCATTCGGTCCAGGACCCGTCATAGCCTGCTACCTGGCGATGACCGATGAGGTGCAGGGCCAGCGTCAGCGCGCAGGCCGAGACGCCCGAGCCGCAGGAGGTCACCACCGGCCGCGACATATCCACGCCGGCATCCTGGAACAGCACCTTCAGGTCGACCGCTTCCTTGAACAGCCCGGTGGCCGGATCGGTCAGCGCCCCGGCAGGCACGCAGGTCGCACCCGGAATATGCCCGCCGCGCAGGCCCTGCCGCGGCTCGGGTTCGGTGCCCGCAAAGCGCCCCTTGCTACGCGCATCCACCACCTGCTCGCGATGACTGGCCAGATTGGCACGCATCTGGTCGACATCGCGCACCAGCATGTCGTTGCGGCGGGCCGTGAAATGGCGCTCGCGCGGCAGCGGCGGCAGGTCTTCCACCGGGCGGCCTTCGGCCAGCCATTTCTTCAGACCGCCATTCAGCACCGCGACGTCTGTATGGCCGAAGACGCGGAACATCCACCAGGCCCGCGGCGCGGAGAGGTGATTGTCGGAACCATCGTAGACGACGATGCGATTGCCGTCGCCGATGCCAAGCCGCCGCATGCGGGCAGCGAATTTCTCCGGGCTGGGCAGCATATGGGGCAGGCTGCTGTCGGTATCGGCGATCTCGTCGATATCGAAATACACGGCGCCCGGTATGTGGCGTTCGGCATATTCCTTCTTGCCGTCACGCTTCATGAACGGCAGATACCATGACGCATCGACGATGCGCAGGTCGGGCGCCTTCAGATGGTCCGCCAGCCATTCCGTGGAGACCAGCGCGTCGCCGTTCACATAAGTCATTGACTGCTCCCCGGTATCGGTCAGGCGGCGAATTCGATGTTCACGCGCCGGTTCTGCCGGCCCTTGTTTTCCACCTTGCGGACGCTGACCGGGCCGATTTCGCCGGTCCTGCCGACATGCGTGCCGCCGCAGGCCTGGAGGTCGAGCGGGCGGTCCAGCCCGGCCACCTCGATCAGGCGCACGCGGCCGAGCCCCATCGGCGGCTTCACCGCCATCGTCTTTACCAGCTCCGGATTGCCCAGCAGCTCTTCATCGGTGATCCAGCGTGCGGTGACCATATGGTCGGCGTTGATCAACTCGTTCAGCCTGGCGGTCAGCGTCTCCTTGTCGGGGATGCTGTCGGCCATGTCGAAATCGAGCCGCCCTTTGCCGTCGCCGACCTGGCCGCCGGTTACCGGAAAAGGAACCAGTGCCGAGAGCAGATGCAGGCAGGTATGCATGCGCATCAGGCGATGCCGGCGAGCCCAGTCGATCTCCAGCTTGCCGCTGATCCCGACCTTCAGCGCGGCCGAACCCTGACCGGGCTTGTGGATCACCCCTTCGGGGCCATCACCTTTGACGGTATCGCTGATCTCGACGATCTCGCCATCCGGCAGGACAAAGCGGCCGGTATCGCCGGGCTGCCCGCCGCCCATCGGATAGAAGATCGTCCTGTCGGTCTGGAAACCGCGCTCGTCGATGGCGGTGATCACCGCATCGCACTGGGTGAGATAGGCGTCTTCGCGAAACAGCAGTGCGGTCATGGCTTCTCAGCTCATCCAGGGAGGCACGGGCAGGTGCTTCTCGCGCAGGAAGTCGGGATTGAACATCTTGCTCTGATAGCGCGCACCGCCATCGGCGAGGATCGTCACGATGGTGTGGCCGGGCCCCATTTTCTTCGCCAGCCGGATCGCAGCGGCGACGTTGATGCCGGTCGAGCCGCCGAGTACCAGGCCTTCATGCTGCAGCAGGTCGAACACCACGGGCAGGGCTTCCTCATCGGGAATCTGGAAGGCATCGTCTGGGGTGATGCCCTCAAGATTGGCGGTGATGCGTCC
>CAYSCA010000184.1:0-6891 GCA_964429465.1 uncultured Rhodospirillaceae bacterium | reverse complement strand
CATCAAGCCGCTGGCCCGCATCGCCAGCTGGGCCCAGGCGGGCGTCGATCCGGCGATCATGGGCACCGGCCCGATCCCGGCCTCGCGCACGGCCCTGGCCAAGGCCGGCTGGAAAGCCAGCGATCTCGATCTCGTCGAGGCCAACGAAGCCTTTGCCGCCCAGGCCTGCGCGGTGAACAAGGATATGGGCTGGGATACCGAGAAGGTGAACGTCAATGGCGGCGCCATCGCCATCGGCCACCCGATCGGCGCCTCGGGCGCCCGCGTGCTGACGACGCTGCTCTACGAAATGCAGCGACGCGACGCCAAGAAGGGCCTGGCAACCCTCTGCATCGGCGGCGGCATGGGCATCGCCATGTGTGTCGCCCGCGACTGATCACAGGACGAAAAGGCCGGGAGGGGGTATCCCGGCCTTTTCTTTTCCAGCGAAGCCGGATACCGGCCAGCATCTGACCAAGCCAACGAGAAAAGTACCAACAGGAGGGATTCCATGTCGCGCGTAGCAATCGTCACCGGCGGCACCCGAGGCATCGGGGCTGCGATTTCCAAGCTGCTGCACCAGAACGGCTACAAGGTCGCGGCCAATTATGCCGGCAATGCCGAGCGCGCGAAGGCGTTCGAGGCCGAGACCGGCATCAAGGCCTACAAATGGGATGTCGCCAGCTTTGAGGATTGCTCCAACGGCGTGAAGCAGGTCGAGCGCGATCTCGGCCCGATCGACGTGGTGGTCAACAACGCCGGCATCACGCGCGACGGCACCATGCACCGCATGACGCCCGAGCAGTGGCAGGCGGTAATCGACACCAATGTCGGCGGCTGCTTCAACATGTGCCGGGCCACCATCGACGGCATGCGCGAGCGCGGCTTCGGCCGCATCGTCAATATCGGCTCGATCAACGGCCAGGCCGGCCAGTATGGCCAGGTCAATTATGCGGCGGCGAAATCGGCGATCCACGGCTTCACCAAGGCGCTGGCGCAGGAAGGCGCGGCGCGCGGCATCACCGTCAACGCGATCGCGCCGGGCTATATCGACACCGATATGGTCGCCGCCGTGCCGGCCAATGTGCTGGAGAAGATCGTCGCCAAGATTCCGGTCGGCCGCCTCGGCCGCGCCGAGGAGATCGCGCGCGGCGTGCTGTTCCTGGTCGCCGACGAGGCCGGCTTCATCACCGGCTCGACGCTCAGCATCAATGGCGGCCAGCACATGTACTGATTCCGGCGGAAGACCGCCAAACCTTGCAGCGCCATGTCCGGCAAGCGGACATGGCGCTTTCTTTTTTTGCGCGATCCACCGATCCCGGCGAACACAAAGTTGCCATCATCCTGACCGACGCTGCTCCTGTCGCAGTCCATGGAGGCTGTCATGATGCGTCGGTTATCAGGGTTCTCGACTCTTCTTGCGCTTGCAGCGGTGACGGCGATTTCCCCTTGGGCAGCCGCGCCGGCGCAGGCGGACAGCTTCTTCTTCGGCGTCTCGGGCGGCGACCGCTACCGGCATCACCGCCATGGGCCCTGGCATCACCATGGCTATCACCGGCATTCCTACTGGTCCGGATATCATGGCTTCTACCGGCCGCCCGTCATCGTGGCGCCGCCGCCGGTGGTCTATCGCGCCGCTCCGCCCGTGGTCTACAGCGCGCCGGTCTACAGCGCACCGCCAGTGGTTTCCGCCGTTCCTTCTTCGCCGGTCTACCAGGCCCCCAACGGCCAGTATTGCCGCGAGTATCAGGGCACGGTGGTCATCAACGGCCGGACCCAGCCGAGCTACGGTACCGCCTGCCTGATGCCCGACGGCAGCTGGCGCGTGGCGAACTGACCAGACTGCCTGGGCGCGACCTGCCGCAGGCATATGGAAGTCACCCCGCGAGACAAAAGCCTCGACTCTTCGCTGGCGCTGCTGCGTGACGGCTATCGTTTCGTGCAACGACGCCGTGAACGCTATCGATCCGACATTTTCCGCACCCGGCTGATGCTCGAGCCTGCCATCTGCATCGGCGGCGAAGAGGCGACGCGCCTGTTCTACGATCCTGAACGCTTCCGGCGCCGCGATGCCGTGCCGAAGCTGGTCCGGAAGACGCTGATGGGCGAAGGGGGAGTGCAGGGTCTCGATGGCGAGGCGCATCAGCACCGCAAGGCGATGTTCCTCGCCCTGATGGACAAGACGAGCATCGACCGCCTCATGACCCTGATGGCGCAGCAATGGCAGGCGGCGATCCGCAGATGGGAAAAGCGCGGAGAGGTGACGCTGTTTCCCGAAGCGCAGGATATCCTCTGCCGCGCCGCCTGCGCCTGGGCGGGGATTCCGCTCGAGGCGCAGGAAATGCGCGCCCGCGCCCGGGACATGGGTGCGATGGTGGATGGTTTCGGCAGCATCGGGCCGCGCCACTGGCGCGCCCGCCGGGCGCGGCACCGTTCGGAGGACTGGGTGATGGTGGTCGTCGAACGCGCGCGCCGGTCGGGTGCGCCTGACGATGCCGCCATGGCGCTGCCCCTCTATCATGTTGCCCATCATCGCGACCTGAACGGCGAATGGCTCGACAGCCGGATCGCTGCTGTCGAACTGCTCAATCTGCTGCGCCCGATCGTTGCGATCGCCACCTATGTCGTCTTCGCTGCGCTCGCCCTGCATCGTTACCCCGAGGCAAGGCGGCAACTGGAGCGCGAAGGCGGAGACTATCTGGAATGCTTCACCCAGGAGGTCCGGCGCTTTTATCCCTTCACGCCTTTCCTCGGTGCCCGGGCGCAGTGCGACTTCGACTGGCGCGGCCATCGCTTCAGAGCCGGAGAGCTGGTGGTGCTGGATGTCTACGGCACCAACCATGATCCGCGGCTATGGCCCGAACCGGAGGAATTCTGCCCTGAGCGCTTCCGGCAATGGGATGGCAGCGCATTCAACTTCATTCCGCAGGGCGGCGGCGATCATGCCGGCGGTCATCGCTGCGCCGGCGAATGGATCACCATCGAGTCGATCAAGCTGGCGCTGACCTTTCTCACGCGCTTTGTCGCCTATGACGTCCCCGCGCAGGATCTCGGTTACAGCCTGCGGCGGATGCCGACCGGGCCGCGCAGCGGTTTCGTCATCAGCCGCATCCAGATTCCGAAGGGTTGAAAGACAGCGATCGGGATTGATGGCTGGGGCGGGAGGATTCGAACCTCCGCATGGCGGTACCAAAAACCGCTGCCTTACCGCTTGGCTACGCCCCAGCAGGGCCCCTGAAGGGCAATGCGAATGCGGCGGGACAATAATCGCAGCCGCCGGCAAATGCCAGTCCCGGCAGGCCGGATCGGCTAGCCGGCAGCCGTCGCCGCCACCCACCATTTCGGATAGGCGCGGCTCAGGTTTCGGGCGGCGAAATCGGCGTCTTTCTTCGCCGCGAACAGGCCGAAGCAGGTCGGACCCGAGCCGGACAGGCGGCTGAGCAGGCAGCCGGCCTGCGCCTTCAGCGCCGCCAGCACGGGATCGATTTCCGGCACGAGATAACGGGCCGGCGCTTCGAGGTCGTTGCGGCGGGCGCGCAGCAGGATGGCGAGATCGGCGGCGCTGTCCGGCTTCCGGTCCAGCGGCATTGCGGGCCCGAAGCGGCCGGCGAGCGCGCCGAACACGTCGCGGGTCGGCAGCGGTACGCCCGGATTGACCAGCACCAGCCACAGAGGCGGCAGGTCGGGCACCGGCACGAGGGTCTCGCCGATGCCGCTCATCACCACCGCGCGGCCGCGCAGGCAGACCGGAATATCGGCGCCGAGCTGCAGGGCGGCCTGCGCCAGCGCCTCGTCGTCGACCGGGATCTTCCACAGGGCGCGCAGAACCTGCAGGGCTGCCGCGGCATCGGCAGAGCCTCCCCCGATCCCGGACGCCACCGGCAGGTTTTTGGTCAGTGTCAGCGTCGCGCCTCTCGGGCCGGCGCCGATCATCGGCTGCAGCAGGCGCGCGGCGCGCAGCACGAGATTGTCCGTGCCCTCCTGCAGCGACGCGGCCTGCAGCGCCATGGCCTGCGGACCGTCCAGCGTCAGGGTCAGCGCATCGGCAGGAGCAACCGCGACATGGTCGCTGGCGGCCGCGTCGCGGGCGAAGACAACCAGGCTTTCCAGTTCGTGATAGCCCGTATGCGCGCCGCCCGCCGGACGGCGGCCGGTGACATGCAGGAACAGGTTGACCTTCGCCGGCGCCAGCCGGGAGAGTGGCGCGGCGTTCATGATCCCGGTGCCGTCATCGGGCGGTCAGTTTCTGGTGGCGACCGGGGCGAGGCCTTGGTCGAGCTTGCGCTGGACCTGCAGCGCCAGCTCCTGCTCCGGCTTCAGCCCGAGCGCGCGCCGCCACTGGAAGCGGGCTTCCTCGCGGCGACCGACACGCCAGTAAGCGTCGCCGAGATGATCGGTGATCACCGGATCGCCGCCCTTCAGCTCGACGGCGCGTTCCAGTTGCACCACGGCTTCGTCGTAGCGGCCCTGGCGGTACAGCGCCCAGCCGAGGCTGTCCACGATGGCGCCGTCATTGGGGCGCAGGGCCACGGCGCGCTCGATCATCTTGGTGCCGCGCTCGAGATTCCGGTTCATGTCGACCCAGGAATAGCCGAGATAGTTGAGCACCAGCGGCTGGTCGGGCTGCAGCTCCAGCGCCTTCAGCATGTCGGCCTCGGCCTTGTCCCAGTTCTTCGTCCGCTCATGCGACACGCCGCGGCCGAAGAAGACCGGCCAATGCCTGGCCTCGGGCTGCGGGATCCGCTCCAGTGCGGCGGTGTATTCCTTCACCGCATCGGGCCAGCGCTCCATCTGGCGATGCATGTCGGCGAGGGTGAGCAGGGCGCGGGGCGATTTCGGATCCGCCTTGGCCATGTGGCGCAGAATCTTCACCGCATCGTCGGGGCGCTCGAGTTCGTTGATGCACCAGGCGCTGCGGAGCTGCGCGCTTTCCGAATAGGCCGAAGCCGCCGAGACCTTGGAATACATCGCCAGCGCCTGCTCCCAGCGCTGGCGCGCCTCATAGATGTCGCCGAGCAGCATGCGGGCGTCGTCGAGATCGGGCCTGAGGAACAGCGCAAGCTGCAGATGCAGTTCCGCCAGTTCGCCGCCGTCGGAGCGGCCCAGCGCCGAAGCCGAGGCGAACATCGCCTCCGCCAGGCCGTCGACCGCATTGCCGAGCAGCGGCTCGACCGGCTGCGTCCCGCTCATATCCAGTCGCCGGAGGGCATGCAGCAGGACCGGATTGTCGGCATTCTGGGCCAGCTGCTCGGTCAGCAGCCGGCGCGCATCGTCGCGGCGGTTCTGCCGCTCCAGAAAGCGCGAATAAGCCTCCACCAGCCGCGTGCCGGCGCGCTCACGGCCCTCGATGGCGTCGCGATAGGCGGCGTCGGCCGCTTCCGGCCGGTTGAGCAGGTCCAGCAGCAGCGGCTTCAGATGCGCATGCACGCCGGCGAGCAGCGGATGGCGCTCCAGCTTCTGCAGGCTGGCGAGCGCCGCGTCGCCTTCGCCTTTTCCGGCATGGGCGAAGGTCGACAGCAGCGGATTGAAGGCGGCGTGGATCCCGCCGGTCGGGCCATCTTCGACCAGCTTCAGCACGCCGTCGTAGTCGCGCGCCAGCATCTGCGCCGCTGCCTGCGTCATGCGCGGCAGGTAATCCGCCGGATTATGGCTGCGCAGGGCGGGCGTGAGGACGACAGCCTCGGCGACGCGGCCTTCGGCCAGCAGCGCTAGAAAGGCGCCCTGGGCCAGCATTGCGTTGTCGGGCTCTTCCTGCAGCGCGCGCATGTAATAGCTTGCCGCCACGGTATTGTCGTTGAGCTCGCGGGCATGGCGCGCCGCCAGGAAGCTGCCATAGGGCGAGTTGAGTCGGTAACTGCCCGATGCCGTGCCCAGGCCCGCCATCATGCGCCGCTCGCCGGCCGAGCCGCCGGGCGCGGGGTCGCTGCAGGAGGCGAGGGGAAGGGCGACAACGGCGCCGAGCAGCAATGCGGCGATCAGCCGGCTGCGGCGGACGAAGGGTTGCGGGCGGTCGAGGGCGGTTATGGCAATGGGCATGGGCTCACATGTTGGGATAATTCGGACCGCCGCCCCCCTCCGGGACGGTCCAGTTGATATTCTGCGCCGGATCCTTGATGTCGCAGGTTTTGCAGTGGACGCAGTTCTGCGCATTGATCTGGAAGCGCGGGTTGCTGCCGTCCGCGTCGCGCAGCACCTCGTAGACCCCGGCCGGGCAATAGCGCTGCGCCGGCTCGTCGTATTTGGGCAGGTTCTGTGCGATCGGAATCGACGGGTCTTTCAGCCGAAGATGGATCGGCTGGTCTTCCTCATGATTGGTGCTCGAAAGAAAGACTGACGACAGCTTGTCGAAGCTGATCTTGCCGTCGGGCTTGGGATAGACGATCGGCTGGCAATCCTTTGCCAGCTTGAGGGTTTCATGGTCGGCCTTGTCGTGCTTGCTGGTCCAGCCGACCAGGAAGCCGAGGCCGAGGTCGTTCAGCCACATATGGGTGCCGCCCAGCAGGGTGCCAAGCCACATGCCGTATTTCAGCGACGGCTTCACGTTGCGGACCTTGTGCAGGTCCCGGTAGGCCCAGGAATTCAGGAACGCCTCGGGGTAGTTGATCAGCTCATCGCCCCCGGAATCGCCGCCCTTCAGCGCTGCAAAAGCGGCTTCGGCCGCCAGCATGCCCGACTTCATCGCATTGTGGCTGCCCTTGATGCGCGGCAGGTTGACGAAGCCGGCCGAGCAGCCGATCAGCGCGCCGCCGGGGAAGGTCAGCTTCGGGATCGATTGCAGCCCGCCCTCGTTGATGGCGCGGGCGCCGTAGGAGATGCGCTTGCCGCCTTCGAAGAAGCCGCGGATGTCGGGATGCGTCTTGAAGCGCTGGAATTCATCGAAGGGCGAGAGATAGGGATTCTGGTAATTCAGGT
>CAYSCA010000183.1:0-6967 GCA_964429465.1 uncultured Rhodospirillaceae bacterium | reverse complement strand
GAGCGACATCGATACGTCGGCCATGATGATCTGCAGGATCGCTTCGCGCCGCGTCTTGGGCGCCGGCTTCTCGACCGTGTCGTCATGCTTGGTCTTTTCCGCCTTGGCCTGTTCGCGCAGCTCGCGCCACATCTTCCAGGCCACCCAGAGCAGCAGGATGCCGCCGGCCAGGGTGAGCCCGATGATCTGCAGCAGCTGCACGGCGACGCCGGCGAACACGATGCGCAGCACGGTCGCGGCAAGAATGCCGTAGATGATGATCTTGTTGCGATCCTGTGCCGGCAGGCCGGCCACCGCCATGCCGATGACGATGGCGTTGTCGCCCGACAGGATCACGTCGATCATGATGACCTGGAAAAAGGCGGTGATCTCGGCGGCGCTGATCGTGAGGCCGAATAAGGAAATATCCATCGAATTTGCCTTTACCCCGCGCAGGGGCGATGCTGGGGAGAATCAGGGCGCACAGAACAGGGCGCCTATTCCCAAATATGCACTTCCCGGCCGATTCGACCAGCGTTTCGCCCGCCGAAATGCCCAAATGCTTTGTCGGCGCCGGCTTCGCCGCTACCATCGTCGCCATGAGCGACACCACGATCTCCAACGACTTGTTCACGCTTGTTCCGGGCCGTACGCCGCTGCTCGTGAATGTGCCGCATGCCGGCCTCGGCCTTTCGCCGGGCCTTGCGGCAAAGCTGACGCCGGCCGCGCGGCGTCTGGCCGATACGGACTGGCATGTCGGGACGCTGTACCGGTTCGTCACCGGGCTTGGCGCCGGCCTCATGGTGGCGGGGCAGTCCCGTTATGTCGTCGACCTCAACCGCGATCCGGGCGGCCGGGCGCTGTATCCCGGCGCCGACAATACCGAAATCTGCCCGACGCGGGGCTTCGATGGCGGGCCGCTCTATCTTGTCGGGGAAATCCCCGACGAGGCCGAGATCGCGGCGCGCGTGGCGCAATACTGGCGGCCCTATCACGATCGGCTTGCGGCCGAGCTCGAGGCGATCCGGAAGCGGCATGGCTATGCCATCCTGCTCGACGGCCACAGCATTCGCGCCGAGGTGCCGCGCTTCTTCAGCGGCCGGCTGCCCGACCTCAATCTCGGCACCAACGACGGCAGCAGCTGCGCACCCGGCCTTGCCGCCGAAGCGGTGAAGGTGCTGGCCGCGGCGTCCGGCTTCACCCATGTCCATAACGGCCGGTTCAAGGGCGGCTATATCACCCGCCATTACGGCCGCCCGGCCGACGGCCTGCATGCCCTGCAGCTGGAGATCGCACAGGCCTGCTACATGGACGAGGCGCGGCTGGAGCATTGGGATGCCGCGCGTGCCGCGCCGCTGGATGCGGTCTTGCGCCAGCTTGTGGAGATCCTGCTGCGCTGGCGCCCCGATGCCTGAGGCCGCTCCGCGCTTTCCGCTGTCGCGCTGGCTGGCGCTCAGCCTGGTGCTCGGCCTGCCGGTCGCGCTCGTGCTTTGCGCGGCCTATGCCAGCGGCGTGATCTCGGCGCGCGCCGCCTGGATATTGCTGGCCGCCCTGCTTGGCGTGGTCGGGCTGTTCGCCGCCTGGCATACCCATGCCGCCTGGCGGGTGCTGAACCGTACCGACGAGATCATCGGCCGCGAGACCCGCGCCGTCGCCGACTGGGATGCCTTCACGGTGATCGGCGAGCTCGGCGTCACGGTCGAACGGCTGCGGCGCACGCTGCTGGACGAGAAGGGGCAGGTGGCGCTGCAGAGCACGACCGCCGACGCCATCCTCAATGCGCTGCCCGATCCGGTCCTGCTGCTGGATGCGCGACGGCAGATCGCGCGCGCCAATTTCGCGGCGCAGAAGTTTTTCGGCAGCGACATGATCGGCCACGATCTCGCCGTGGTGCTGCGGCATCCCGCCGTGCTCGAGGCCGCCGATGCGGTTTTGCACGGTGCCAGCGGCCTGGCCTCTGCCGACCTGACCCTGCCCGCGCCCGACGGGCGCAGCTTCTCGCTGCGCGTGGCCGCCCTGCCGGTATCGCGCGGCGACGCTGCCGCGGTGCTGGCGCTGCATGACGTCACCGCGTCGCGGCGGGCCGAGGCGATGCGGGCCGATTTCGTCGCCAATGCCAGCCACGAGCTGCGCACGCCGCTGGCGTCGCTGGTCGGCTTCATCGAAACGCTGGAGGGGCCGGCCAAGGACGACGAGGCGGCCCGCATGAAGTTCCTCGGCATCATGCGCGAGCAGGCCGCGCGCATGTCGCGCCTGATCCAGGACCTGCTGTCGCTGTCGCAGATCGAAATGCGCGAGTATGACCGCCCGTCCGACCCGGTGGCACTGGCGCCGCTGCTGCGCGATACCGCGGCCGCCCTGCAGCCGCAGGCCGATGCCCGCAGGATTCCGCTGCGGCTCGAGCTCGACGAAACCCTGCCGCCGGTGCGCGGCGCGCGCGACGAGTTGCTGCAGGTTTTCCAGAACCTGATCGACAACGCGATCAAATACGGCCGTCCTGAAACGCCGGTGGAGGTACGGCTCGGCCGTCGCGACGAGGAATGGATCGAGGTGGCGGTGCGCGACCATGGCGAGGGCATTCCGCGTGACCACCTGCCGCGCCTGACCGAGCGGTTCTACCGGGTCGATTCGGCGCGCAGCCGCGATCTCGGCGGCACCGGCCTGGGACTCGCGATCGTGAAGCATATCGTCAACCGCCATCGCGGCCGTCTGACGATCGAGTCCGAACTCGGCGAGGGCAGCGTTTTCACCGTTAAACTGCCATTTCCTCGCTAGATCCTCCGGGCGGCCGCGCATCCCGGCCGAAGTGTCATATCCCTGAAACAATCCCGTCATAAGCGTGTCATTGGGTCGGCCTAGAAGTCGCGCCGACCGGACGGCAATTCACACGGAGTGGTTGGCCCGGTCAGTCGGACGCGGGCAATCGCGTCGCAGCGAAGCCACAAGAGGTAAACCGTGACCCATAAAGCTCTTCTCCTCGCAGGCCTGACGGCGGTGGCGTCGCTGGCGCTTGCCGGACCGGCGGCCGCGCAGCAGGCGCGCGACCAGATCCGCGTCGTCGGCTCGTCGACCGTCTACCCCTTCACCACCACGGTCGCCGAGCGCTTTGCCCGGACCGGCAAGTTCAAGGCGCCGATCGTGGAAAGCACCGGCACCGGCGGCGGCATGAAGCTGTTCTGCGCCGGCGTCGGCACCCAGCATCCCGACCTGACCAATGCTTCGCGCGCCATCAAGAAATCGGAATTCGAGGATTGCCGGAAGAACGGCGTCACCGAAGTCGTCGAGATGAAGGTCGGCTATGACGGCATCGCGATTGCCCTGAAGAAGGGCGCGACCCCCGTCAGCCTGACCCGCGAGCAGATCTGGCTGGCGCTCGCCGCCAGGGTGCCGCAGAACGGCCGGCTGGTCGACAACCCCTACAAGACATGGAAGCAGGTCGATGCCGCGCTGCCCGACTGGAAGATCGAAGTGATGGGGCCGCCGCCCACCTCCGGCACCCGCGACAGCTTCGTCGAACTGGTCATGGAGCATGGCTGCCAGCGCTTCGCCGAGATCGAAGCGATCGCCGACCGGCAGGCCAGGGCGGTGGCCTGCACCAGAGTCCGTGAAGACGGCGCCTTCATCGAGGCCGGCGAGAATGACAACCTGATCGTGCAGCGCCTGGCCTCCGGCCGGGTCGGCGTGATGGGGGTGTTCGGCTACTCCTTCCTGGAGGAGAATGCCGACAAGCTGATCGGCGCCAGGGTCGACGGCGTCGCGCCCGACCCGGACACGATCTCCAGCGGCGAATATCCTGTCTCGCGCCCGCTCTTCGTCTATATCAAGAAGGCGCATATCGGCGTGGTGCCGGGCATCAGGGAATACCTGGCTGAATATACCAGCGACCGCGCCATGGCGCCGGGCGGCTATCTGGAGAAAAAGGGGCTGGTCGCCATGCCGAAGGCGGAACTCGACAAGGTCCGCTCGCAGGTGACCGGCCTTGCCAATCTGACGATGTAGTTGCGTAGCTGGCGGCCGGGGACCGGCCGCCGGGTTTCCCGACCGAGTGTTCACTACCGGACCTGTCATGCCGCTGTCGCTGCTAGCCGCCATCCTGATCGGACTTACGATCCTCGGCTTTTACCTCGGCAAGTCGCGCGCGCTGTCTCTCGCCGGCGGCAAGATTGCCAGGCTGCATTCGCTGCCGGGCTTTTACGGCTGGTATGTGGTGGTGTGGTGCGGCCTGCCGGCGCTGCTGCTGTTCGGCCTCTGGATTGGTTTCGAGGATGCGATCATCCGCAGCCTGGTCGTCGCCGGCCTGCCGGATTCCCTGCGCAGCCTGCCGGCCGACCGGCTCGGCTTGGTGATCTCCGATATCCGCAACATGGCCCATGGCAACATTCCGCCCGACAAGGCAGACGCCGCCTTGCGGCCGGTGGTCGAGCATTACATCGAGCTGCGGCAGACCGCCCATGCCGCCCTGGCCGTGGTCGCGATCTGCCTCGGCGTGGCCGGCCTGCTGTGGAGCCGGAGTCGCATCCATCCGGAATTCCGCGCCCGGAACGGGGTCGAAACCGTCGCCGGCATCCTGCTGGTGGTCAGCTCCACCATCGCGGTGATGACGACAATCGGCATCGTGCTGTCGCTGGTCTTCGAGGCGCTGCGCTTCTTTGCCGCCGTCTCGCCGCTGGAATTCCTGTTCGGGCTGAACTGGTCGCCGCAACTGGCGATCCGCGCCGACCAGGTCGGCTCCTCGGGCGCGTTCGGCGCGGTGCCGCTGTTCACCGGCACGCTGCTGATCGCCGCAATCGCCATGCTGGTCGCCGTGCCGGTCGGCCTGATGGCTGCGGTCTACATGGCCGAGTATGCCGCGCCGAAGCTGCGCGCCTGGGCCAAGCCGGCGCTGGAGGTGCTGGCCGGCATTCCCACCGTGGTCTACGGCTTCTTCGCGGCGCTGACCGTGGCGCCGCTGATCCGCCGCGCCGGCGAAAGCGTCGGCCTGGAAGTCGCCTCGCAATCGGCGCTCGCCGCCGGGCTCGTCATGGGCATCATGATCATCCCGTTCGTCTCCTCGCTGTCCGACGACGTGATCAACGCGGTGCCGCAAAGCCTGCGCGACGGCTCCTACGGCCTCGGGGCCACCCAGTCGGAGACGATCAGGCGGGTCGTCCTGCCGGCGGCTTTGCCGGGTATCGCGGCGTCGGTCATCCTTGCCTTCAGCCGGGCGCTGGGCGAGACCATGATTGTGGTGATGGCGGCAGGACTGGCGGCGAACCTGACTGCCAATCCGCTGGCTGCGGTCAGCACGGTCACGGTCCACATCGCCACGCTCCTGGTCGGCGACCAGGAATTCGATTCGCCGAAGACGCTTGCGGCCTTCGCGCTTGGTCTGGTGCTGTTCATGGTGACGCTGAGCCTGAATATCGTGGCACTGCGCATCGTCAAGAAATACCGGGAGCAATATGACTGACCTCGCCGCCGACGCTCCGGGTTCCGCCATGCCGCAGTCGCATCTCGGCCCCGGCGTGCACATGACCGAGAAGGCCGCGCGCCGCCTCAAGGCCCGCTATGCCGCCGAGCGCCGTTTCCGCATGATCGGGCTGGGCGCCATCCTGTTCTCGCTGCTGGCACTGCTCGTGCTGCTGTTCACCATCGCCTCCAGCGGCTTCACCGCCTTCCGCCAGACCCATCTGCGGCTCGAGGTCGCGTTCAGTCCCGAGCAGATCGCGCCGGCCGGAACCACCGATGCGCAGACCATCATGCAGGGCAATTATGGCGCCATCGTCCTCGCCGCTTTGCAGAAACGCTTCCCCGAGGTGCAGAGCCGTGGCGAGCGCCGCCGCCTGCAGGCTCTGGTCAGCGCCGGCGCCGACTGGCAGCTGGCCCGCATGGTGGCCGACGATCCCGGCCTGATCGGCAGCACGGCCGAGGTCTGGCTGCCGGCCGCGTCGGACATCGACATGTTCGTGAAGGAACAGGTCGATATCCGGGCGTCGGAAGACCAGCGCCGGGTCAAGGACAATCAGGTGCGCTGGCTGGACTCGCTGAAAGCTAGCGGCGACCTGGAGCTGCAGTTCAACACCCGCTTCTTCACCGGCGCCGACAGCCGCGAGCCGGAACTGGTCGGTGTCTGGGGCGGCATGGTGGGATCGCTGTATACCCTGCTGGTCTGCCTCGCGGTGTCCTTCCCGCTCGGCATCATGGCAGCGATCTATCTGGAGGAATTCGCGCCGAAGAACCGCTTCACCGAGATCATCGAGGTGAATATCAACAACCTCGCCGCGGTTCCCTCGATCGTCTACGGCCTGCTCGGCCTCGCCGTCTTCATCAACTTCTTCGGCCTGCCGCGCTCGGCGCCCTTCGTCGGCGGCCTGGTGCTGGCGCTGATGAGCCTGCCGGTCATCATCATCGCCGCGCGCGCCGCCCTGCGCGCCGTGCCGCCGTCGATCCGCCATGGCGCGCTGGCGCTGGGCGCCTCGCCGCTGCAGGCGGTGACGCACCATGTGCTGCCGCTGGCCATGCCGGGCATCCTGACCGGCACGATCATCGCCATGGCGCATGCGCTGGGCGAGACCGCGCCGCTGCTGATGATCGGCATGGTTGCCTTCATCGTCGATGTCCCGACCACCCCGGTGGATGCCGCCACCGTGCTGCCGGTGCAGATCTTCATGTGGGCGGACAGCCCGGAACGCGGCTTCGTTGAGAAGACCTCGGGCGCCATCATCGTTCTGCTTGTCTTCCTGCTGCTGATGAACCTTGCGGCGATCCTGCTGCGCAAGAAATTCGAGCGCCGCTGGTAAACCGCCCCAAGAGACCCGTCATGCAAACTGCAACAGCCACAGCCGATCTCCGCGACGCCGGACGCCCAGTCAAGATGGCGGCCAGCAAGGTCGACGTCTATTACGGCGCCAAGCAGGCGCTCAAAGGCGTCAGCCTCGATATTCCCGCCCGCGCGGTGACCGCGCTGATCGGCCCGTCCGGCTGCGGCAAGTCGACCTTCCTGCGCTGC
>CAYSCA010000182.1:0-6978 GCA_964429465.1 uncultured Rhodospirillaceae bacterium | reverse complement strand
GCCGGCCATGCCGATGAAGGAGGCCGCCGACATCCAGTCGGAGCCCGTCGCCATGCCGTTGTAGAAGGCAGGCACCTTGCGTCCGGCGACGTAATATTCGCCCATCTCCGCGGTGCGCGAGATCACGCCGATCAGCGCGTAGACGCCGACGGTCATGAACACGAACAGATAGCCGATGATCTGGTTCGAGACGCCCATCTGCTCGAGAATGGCGAGCACGATGACGAATGCGGCAAAGCCGCCGGTATAGATTCCGTAGATCTTGCCGAGGTTGGCGATAAAGCCGCCCCCGCTCTGAGAGTTGTTAGCCATGGCGTGTCTCTCCCTTATTCGTCTTCCGCCACGCCGAACTCCTCATCGATGCTGTTCTGTTTCGAAGCAAACCAGAACAGCGAAACGACGAAGGCGATCAGCGAGCCCTGCGCAGCCATGTAGAAGCCGAGCGGGAAGCCGATGATTTTGATGTTATTGAGCTGCGGCGCGAAAAAATGCACGACGAAGCCGAAGAAGAACCAGATTGCCAGCATCGTCCACATCAGACCGGACGTTCGGGACCAATACTCCCTGGCCTTTTCAGGCGATAAATCAGACATGGTTGCGCTCCTGCCCCAGAGGTTGTTGTGCTTATTCGGCCGGGGGCGAGACGATTGATTCCCTGCCCCAGCTGGTGGAAGTATAGGCAGGGCGTCTTGAATCAACGCATTAGACCTAGGTCGTAGGACCAGCTCCAGGGAGGCGTCACAGCGGCAATGACCGACAGGAAAGCAGGCTTGCTGCAGCGCACACGGGAATTCTTCTTCCCTCCGCCGGTCACCACCCGCGCCGAGTTGCAGGCCTTCGCACGCGGCGAAGCTTCTTACCTGGCGCAGAAAAGCGTCATCGGCTATTGCCGCGTGAAGACCATGTCCGACTACGAAAAGCTGCTGACCGAACCGGCCTTCCGTGACGGCATGGAGCTCTGCCGGTGGGAAGCCTATGCGGGCGTCCTGGGCGATACGCTGATCCTGATCGAAGGCTTCCTGCGCCCGGCCGATGCATCGCAGCGACGCAGGCTCGCCGATTCGGTGGCGGCCTTCTATCCTGTCCTGCTGTCAGATGCGCAAGCCCGGCACCGGACCGACTGGTCCGACTGGCACGATGCCTTTGCCCGCCGGTTCGCGATGACCCGGGAATCCGAACCGGCGCAGCCGCATCATGTGGTCGAGGACAGCGCCAGACTGATCTTTGATCTGGCCCCGATCCATCCGCGGCTGAAAAAGCAGGACCACGAAGTCGTGCTGGGCGATCTGCGGCTGCATGCGGTGGCGATGCATGCCGCCATGCTGAAGCGGTTCCGCCGCGACGCATTGGTCCGCGAACTGACCGAGTGACATGGCGATGATGCGGCAGCGGCTGATCGCCGGCCTCGGCCGCATGATTGGCAGCATCCGCAGCGCGCCGCCCGCCAGCCTGCCGCCCGATCGCAGCTTCCCGTCCGACGAGCCGCTCAGCAGCCTGCCGATAGCGGTTCTCGATATCGAAACCACCGGATTGAATGTGGCGCGCGACCGGCTGCTCTCTGCGGCCGCGCTGCATTATCGTGGCGCCGGCCGAGAGCAGACCCCACCGCTCGACCTGCTGATCCATCCGGGGATCCCGATCCCGAAACGCTCCACACAGATTCACGGCATCACCGATGCCGATGTCGCCTTTGCGCCGCCCTTTGCGCTGATCTGGTCCACCCT
Source organism: uncultured Rhodospirillaceae bacterium (assembly GCA_964429465.1). Lineage (GTDB taxonomy): Bacteria > Pseudomonadota > Alphaproteobacteria > Ferrovibrionales > Ferrovibrionaceae > Ferrovibrio. The sequence goes on along the minus strand of CAYSCA010000182.1, from coordinate 5,254 downwards.
CCAGACCTATTGGCAGGGCCGCGTGCTGGTCGGCCACAACATTGCCTTCGATCTCGCGGTGCTGCGCCATGAGGCCGAGCGCGCCCGCCTGCCCTTCCGTCCGCCTTCCGCCGTCCTCGATGTCTGTCTGCTTTATGCCGGCCTGCGACCGCGCCGGCCGCAGATCAGCCTTGAGCATGTGGCGGAGGATCTCGGCATTGCCCTGTCGCGCCGCCATCAGGCGATCGGCGATGCCGAGGCGGCGGCAGCGATCTGGGTCCATCTGCTGCCGGCCCTGGGCGGCCGGGGCGTCGCCACGCTGGGCGCGGCGCGCGATCTCATGGCCCGGCAGCGCGACCTCGTCCATGGCCAGAGCCGCGCCGGCTGGTCGGTCGACCTGCTGCTGCCGTCATGAACGCCAAAGGCCCGCCGGATCTGGAGCCCTATCGCCGCCGGGTCGCCGCGGCGATGCGCAGCCCGGCACAGGATATTCCCGAAGACGCGCCGCTGACCGCCATCGCGCAGCGCATGGCCGAGGAAAAGCGCGGCGCCCTGCTGGTCGCCGACCGCTTCGGCCAGCATGTCGGCATCCTCACCGAGCGCGATGTCACCCGCGCGCTCGGCCGTCACGGCGCCGCCGCGCTGCAGCTCACCGCGCGCGAGATCATGACGCGGGATATCGTCGCGATCACCGAAACCGCCTTCCTGTTCCGCGCCATCGGCCGCATGCGGCGGCTGAACCTGCGCTACCTGCCGGTGACCGACGACGCCGGCCGCTTCACCGGCATGCTGTCGGCCCGCACCCTGCTGGCGCAGCGCGCGCTGGCCGGCCAGGTGATTGCCGACGAGCTGGACGTGGCGGCGAATGCCGCCGACCTGGCGCATGCCCGCGCCGCCCTGCCGCAACTGGCGCAATTGCTGCTGGAGGAAGGCAACCGCGCCACGGCCGTCGCCGCCGTGATCAGCAGCATCTACGGCGACATCACCGCTCGCGCCGCCGCGATCGTCGAGGCGGAACTCAAGGCAGCCGGAACGCCCGCGCCGGCGCCCTGGTGCATGCTGATCCTCGGCTCCGGCGGTCGCGGCGAAAGCCTGCTCAGCCCCGATCAGGACAATGCCATCATCCATGCCGGCAGCACCGAGGATGACGGCTGGTATGCCCGTGCCGGCGCGATGATCGCCGACCTGCTCGATGCGGCCGGCATCCCTTATTGCAGGGGCGGCGTGATGGCGAAGAACACCGCCTGGCGCGGCAACCAGGGCCAGTGGCGCGCCCGGGTCACCGAATGGATCCGTCGCCTTTCGCCGGAAGCCCTGCTCAATGTCGACATCTTCTACGACCTCAAGCCGGTCTACGGCGCCCTGCGGCTGGGCGAGAACCTGCGCGCCGAGGCGCTCGCCGCCGCGCGCTCGACGCCGGTCTTCCTGCGCCTGATCGCCGAACAGGCGGCACAGATGCATCCGGCGATCGGCCTGTTCGGCAGGCTGCAGGAGAAGGACGGCCGCGTCGACCTGAAACTCGGCGGCCTGCTGCCGCTGGTCAGCGCGGCGCGGGTGATGGCGCTGAAGCTGGGCGAGCCGGCGACCGGCAGCGGCGACCGCCTGCGCGCAGTCGGCCGGCGCGGGCTGCTCGGCGAGGAGGATCTCACCCGGCTGATCGAGGCGCAGGAGCTGATCATGGGCCTGATGCTGCGCCAGCAGCTTGCCGACCTGGAAGCAGGACGCCCGCCGGGCAACGGCATCGATGCCGACCGGCTGGGCCCGCGGGATCTCAGCCAGCTGAAAGCCGCATTGAAGCATCTGGAACTGCTTCCCGACATGGTGCAGGGCGTGCTGACAACGACAACCATTCCGAACGAAACACACTCGTAAAGAGTGCCGCTGCCGCCAGCATTCCATCACGTCTTGTATTTGCGCAGGCGGCGGCGGAACCGTCTGGACGCTCGGCCCGATTGGCGCGATACCGGCATTCTGGCAGGGGCAGAATGCCCGCCGACGGGGGCGGCATGTACGAATTTCTGTTGATCATCAGTTTCTGGCTCATCGGCATACCCGGCGTGACCTATCTCTTCCTGACCCTGCGGGCGGCGGAGCGCCGGCGGGCGCTCGCCTATGAATGGAACAGCGGCGAGCTCGAGCGCCGGCAGCAGCGCCTGCAGGCCCTCGAAGGCCAGGCCGGTGAAATCCGCCGCAAGATCGGCGAGCTGATGCTGGAAAAATCCCGCCTCGACGCCCAGGCCGGCAAGCTCCAGAACATCATCGACCAGCGCAGCGCCGGAAAAACCGAGCCGGCGGCCTGAAACCGGCGGTTTTCATGGCCTGGTTGCCGCTAGGCTGTTGATTTCGCTCATTTTGCTTTCTCCTCTTAAGGCCCGTTGAGAGCCAATTGCAGCCCATTGATGGCCAGTTCGATCCCCATTCAGAGCCCATTGGAGTGCCATTGGATGCCAACTGAATCCCGTTGAAACGCCAGTTCAGTCCCGTTCGATCCCGGTGAGTCCGTTCCGCCGGCGGAAACCGGACCGCTCCGCAATACTCCTTTTCGGTACCGGAACGTACATAGAACAGGCCTTTGCGATTTCAAGTCAGCGCGCCTGAGCGGGCCGCCCGTCCCCTCCTTCAAATGTCACACGCGCCGTTCCAGCAGACGGGCGATTCCAAGCGTATGATCGGCGGCCATGAGCGACGCCGAAACCCTGTTTGCGGTTCTGCGGCAGTCTGCCGATCCTGCTGCCGCAGGAGCCGTGGAGGAGCTGGTCCGGGATGCGCCCGATCCCGCGCTCAGCCGCGTCAATGCGCTGGCCTTCGCCGCAGCCCATAGTCTCGACGAGGAGCGCGTCATCGCCGCCTTCCTGCATGCGACGAGACTCGGCCTGTTCCAGATGTCGTGGAATGTGCTCTGCCCCGGCTGCGGCGGCGTGCTCGGCGCCTATGCCAGCCTGAAGACCGTGCAGAGCGACCAGTATCACTGCCGGCTCTGCGCCGCAGGCTACGAGCCGACGCTGGACGAGATGGTGGAGGTCGCCTTCACCGTGGATCCGCGCATCCGCCGCATTCCCGCGCATGCGCCGCATGAGCTGCCCTTCATCGACTATTACCGGCAGATCTTCTGCAGCTCCGGCGTCGACGTCCCCGACGACCTCGAGCGATATCTGGAGCAGATCATGCTCGACGTGATCGAGCTGCCGCCGGGCGAGAAGGCCATCCTGTCGCTGCACCTGCCGCCGGCATTTATCATCGTCTTCGATCCGGTGACGCATGCGACGCAGTTCATCGACGTGCAGGGCGAGCCGACGAAGGAGCGCCAGAGCCTGACCGTCGTGTTCAACAGGTTGAGCAACCCGACCGGCACCCTGACGATGCGCCCCGGCCCGCTGCGGCTGCTGCTGGAGAATGCCACCGACACGCGCGTGCTGCCGGGCGCGTGGATTGCGAATGATGTCATGCATGAGATGCTGGGGCGGCGGCGGCCGTTCCTCACCGCCAAGCGCCTGCTGACCAACCAGACCTTCCGCGACCTCTACCGCGCCGATGCGCTCAATATCGACCAGCGGCTGAAGATCCTCAGCCTGACCTTCCTGTTCACTGACCTGAAAGGCTCGACCGAGCTCTACGAGCGCGTCGGCGATCTCGTCGCCTTCGATCTGGTGAAGGCGCATTTCCAGCTGCTCAACGACATTGTCGCCGCCGAATCCGGCGCGGTGGTGAAAACCATCGGCGATGCGGTGATGGCGACCTTTCCGACGCCCGACCGCGCCCTGGCCGCCGCCCTGCGGATGCGGGAGGCGATGCGCAGCTTCAACAGCGCGCATCAGCGCGAGGAGTTGCTGCTCAAGATCGGCATCCATGAAGGCCCCTGCCTCGCCGTCATGCTGAACGACCGGCAGGATTTCTTCGGCCAGACGGTCAACATCGCCGCCCGCGTGCAGCATCTCGCCCTGTCGCGGGCGATCTTCGCTACCGGGGCCGTGGTCGAAGACCCGCAGGCGGCGGCCCTGCTCAGCGGGGCCGGCCTGACCGCCACCGCGCAACGCTACGCCGTGCGCGGACTGGCCCGGGAACTGCCGGTCTACGAAATTCCCTGACGCGACGGCCGCGCCGTACCACTGGAACCACCGCCTGCCCCTCGGGTTTCAGCCGGGCACACCATCCTTCCCGGCAGGCTTCCCACATGAATGCACCGCACGTGATCCAGCGCTCCGCCATCCGCGAGGGACGGCCGCATCCGCTCGGCGCCACCTGGGACGGGTTGGGCGTCAATTTCGCGCTGTTCTCGGCCCATGCCACGAAAGTCGAGCTCTGCCTGTTCGACAATGAGGGCAAGCGGGAAGTTGCCCGCTACGAGCTGCCCGAATATACCGACGAGGTCTGGCATGGCTACCTGACCGACGCGCGGCCAGGGACGATCTACGGCTATCGTGTGCATGGCCCCTACGAGCCCGAGGCGGGCCATCGCTTCAATCCCAACAAGCTGCTGCTCGACCCTTACGCCAAGCAGCTGTTCGGACAGCTGGAATGGTGCGACGAACTGTTCGGCTACATCGTCGGCTCGCCCGACAAGGACCTGTCCTTCGACGAGCGCGACAGCGCGCCTTTCGTGCCGAAATCCCGCGTCGTCGATCCCGCCTTCACCTGGGGCGCGCAGCCGCGGCCGGCGCGGCCGTGGGAAGACACCATCATCTATGAAGCCCATGTGAAGGGTTTCACCAAGCTGCAGCCGGCGGTTCCGCCGGAGCTGCGCGGCACCTTCTCGGGCGTCGGACATCACCGCACCACCGACTATCTGCGCCGGCTGGGCGTCACCGCGCTGGAATTGCTGCCGGTGCATGCCTTCCTCAACGATCGCTACCTGATCGAGAAGAAGCTGGTGAATTACTGGGGTTATAACAGCATCGCTTTCTTCGCCCCCGAGCCGCGTTATGCCGCCACCGCCTCGGGTAACGAGTTCAAGGAGATGGTCAACCACCTGCATGCCGCCGATCTCGAGGTGATCCTCGACGTCGTCTACAACAATACCGCCGAGGGCAACGAAGGCGGTCCGACCCTGTCGTTCAAGGGCATCGACAACATGAGCTATTACCGGCTGATGCCGGACGAGCCGCGCTATTACATCAACGACACCGGCACCGGGAATACCGTGAACCTGAGCCATCCGCGCGTGCTGCAGATGGTCTGCGATTCCTTACGCTACTGGGCGACCGAGATGCGGGTCGACGGCTTCCGCTTCGACCTGGCCACCATCCTGGCCCGCGAGCCCTATGGTTTCGACGAGGGC
>CAYSCA010000181.1:0-7077 GCA_964429465.1 uncultured Rhodospirillaceae bacterium | reverse complement strand
AAAGCGCCGCTTGGCCGGGATGACGGCTGCAGAATTCACTTCGCCGGCAGAATCGACGGCAGGCTGAACAACGCCACCGGGCCGAGGAACAGGCGGCCGTCCTGCGCGGTCAGCGGCAGCGGCAGGAACTGCTCTCCCTTGTCGTCCCGCTGCGCGATCATGCCGAGCACGGCCTTGGCAGCAGCCGCATCGTCGGCCTTCATCTTCCCCGCGGCGACCAGCGCGTCGATGCCGGCCTCGGCGCCGCGGATCTGGCCGGCCATGGCGCCGAGCGGGCGATACTGCTTGTCGATCGTCAGCGTGCCGTCGCCGTTCAGGCCAAGTGCACCCCATTGCAGCGCGATGGTCTCGAACTCGACGACGCCGCCGGAATCGCGCCAGGTGCCGAGCAGATCCTCCGGCGTCTTGCCGACCGCCGTGCCGCGGGCATTGCCGATCAGCTTCAGCGTCGCGATCTCGCGGCCCAGCGGCCCGTCGGCAGCGGCAGGCAGCACCAGCTTCTCGGCCTGCAGGGCGAGGTCGGCGCTGGGCGGCAGACTGCCGGCGCGGCGCGCATGCAGCAGCAGTTTCTCCGCATGCCATTCCTGCAGGGCGCCGGTGAGCACCGGGTTGTTCAGGTCGGCGGCGATGCGCAGCCAGTTGCCGGCGCCGTCCACCACCATGCTGGCGCGGAACCGTTCGGTATTCAGGACGGCCTGCCGCTCTGCGCCGCCATCCCTCCAGCCGAGCCTTTGCTCGCCGTTCAGGTCGAAGATCACATGATCGAATTTCCACAGCTGCAGATGGGCGTTGATCTCGTCTGCCTCGATGCGCCAGCCGGCCGCCGATTGCGGATCCTGCCAGCTCAGATCCTCGATGGTCAGCGACAGGCGGTAGGGGAAGCCCCATTGCCGCATCCGGCTGTAGCTCACCTGGCGGCCCTGGGCGCGCTGCGCCTCGATCCAGCGGGTGGCTTCGGCGGCCACCTGGTCGGAGAGATGCGCCCAGAGCAGGTAATAGCCCAGCAGGGCGCCGATGATGAGGCCGACGAGCACGAAGTAACGCATGGCCGGAGATATAGCAGGCTGTGCGCCGCGTCACCACACCGGCCGCGATCCGGTCCGGCCGCCTTGCGGCGGAGGCCCGGAGAGTCGATGATGCCGCGCAACAAACACAGCCGCCTCCGCCATGTCCCAGTCCCCGACCCCCGCTTCCGCCGCCCGGCCGCCCCAGATGCAGTCGCTTGCCCTGGCCGCGATGCCGGGATTGTTCGTGCTGCTCTGGTCGACCGGCTTCATCGGCGCCAAGCTCGGCCTGCCCTATGCCGAGCCGATGACCTTCCTGGTGCTGCGCTTCGCCATCGTCACCGTTCTGCTGGCGGTTTTCGCGGGGCTGAGCAAGGCGCCATGGCCGCGCGACTGGAAGACCGCCGGACATATGGCGGTTGCCGGCCTGCTGCTGCAGGCGGTCTATCTCGGCGGCGTCTTCGCCTCGATCTTCCATGGCGTCTCGGCGGGCGTTTCCGCGCTGATCGTCGGCATCCAGCCTCTGCTGGTCGCCGCCGCGGCGGGCGCGATGCTGGGCGAGCGCGTCACGGCGCGGCAATGGCTCGGGCTGGCGCTGGGCCTGGCCGGCGTGGTGCTGGTGGTCTGGACCCGGCTCGGCATCGGCGAGGGCAGCGCCTGGGGCTATGCGCTGTCGGTCATCGCGCTGGTCGGCATCACGATCGGCACGCTCTACCAGAAGAAATTCTGCCCCGGCATCGACCTGCGCAGCGGCACGGCGATCCAGTTCGCGGCCAGCAGCGTCGCGCTGGCGCCGTTCGCGCTGCTGTTCGAGACGCGGCAGATCGAATGGAGCGGCGAATTCATCTTCGCGCTTGGCTGGCTCTGCATCGTGCTGTCGCTGGGCGCCATCTCGCTGCTCTTTCTGCTGATCCGGCGCGGCGCGGCCGCCCGGGTCTCCAGCCTGTTCTTCCTGGTGCCGCCCTGTACCGCCGTGGTGGCCTATTTCCTGTTTGACGAGCAGCTCAATCTGCTGGCGCTGATCGGCATGGCGGCGACGGTCGCCGGCGTCGCCCTGGTCAACCTCGGCCCGGCGCGGCGGTGACGGCATGGGGCCGCGAATCCCGTTCGAGCATGAGGAGCCGCTGCCCGGCGAGACGGCGCCGGATTTTCCGCGCATCCGGCCCGCGGAGGGCGAACCGCTCTGGGTCTTCGGCTACGGCTCGCTGATGTGGGATCCGGGCTTTCCGCACCAGGACGAGCGTATCGCGCGGCTCTGGGGCTATCATCGCGGTTTCTGCGTCTGGTCGCACCGCTATCGCGGCACGCCGGAAAAGCCCGGCCTGGTGCTCGGGCTGATGCCGGGCGGCTCCTGCCTCGGCCGCGCCTTCCGGGTCGCGAAGGAGGACGAGGAGGCGGTGATCGACTATCTCTATCGTCGCGAGATGGTGACCGGCGTCTACCGGCCGGGCTTCCATCGCGCCAGCCTGCATGGCAAGGGCGATGACTGGCAGCGCACCAATGTGCTGGCCTTCGTCGCCGACCCGAAGCACAAGCAATATGCCGGCCGGCTGAGCGAGGACGCAGTGGTGGACGTGATCGCCACCTGCTGCGGCCAGCGCGGCCCGAATGCCGCCTATCTCGCCAACACGGTCGCGCATCTCGACGAACTCGGCATTGCCGATACGCCGCTGCACCACCTGCTCAGGCGGGTGCGGGAGCGGTGCGCGGGGATTTAGACCTTTAGGCGGCGACCCTCACTCCGACCCTCTCCTTCAGGGAGAGAGAGGAATCCGCGAAGCGGGAGGTGAGGGAGTCAGCGGCCTGTCGCCCCGTATTCGTCGCGCAATTCGCGCTTGAGCACCTTGCCGATGGCGCTGCGCGGCAGGACGTCGCGGAATTCGACGGCCGCGATGCGCTGCATCTTGCCGAGTTTCGCATTGGCCCAGCGCAGGATGTCATCGGCGGTTGCCGTCGCGCCGTCCTTCTTCACCACGAAGGCGACCGGCGTCTCGCCCCATTGTGCGGAGGCCACGCCGACCACGGCGACGTCGAAAACCGCTTCATGGCCGCGCAACACGGCCTCCAGATCGCTGGGATAGATGTTGAAGCCGCCGGAGATGATCATGTCCTTGCGGCGGTCCATCAGCTGCAGGAAGCCGTCCTTGTCGAACCGGCCCATATCGCCGGTGCGGATGAAGCGCTTGCCGGTCTCGTCATGCCATTCGGCTTCCGCCGTCTTGGCCGGCTGCTTGTGGTAGGCGTTCATGATCGCGCCGGAATGGCCGACGACCTCGCCGACCTCGCCGACCGCGACCGGCCTGCCGTTCTCGTCGATCAGGCGGATGTCGTGGCCCGGCGCCGGCGGGCCGACGGTATGCAGCTTGTCGGGATGTTCGTCGGCGATCAGGATGCAGGTGCCGCCGCCCTCGGTCATGCCGTAGAACTCGATCAGCTTGCCGGGCCAGCGCTTCAGGATATCGGCTTTCAGCGCGGCATTGAACGGCGCGCTGGTGCAGAACTTCGCCCGGAAGGCCGACAGGTCGTAGCGGTTGAAACCGGGATGGTTCATCAGCCGCGAATACTGCACCGGCACCAGCATGGTATGCGTGACGCGCAGCTTCTCGGCCAGCTCGAGATATTTCACCACGTCGAATTTCGCCATCAGCACGGCGGTGCCGCCGCCGGCCAGCGTCGGGAACAGGCTGACCAAAGTGGTATTGGAATAGAGCGGCGTGGAAAGCAGCGTGACTGCATGGTTGTCGTAGCCATAGGCCACCGCGCGCTGCATATGCAGCCAGCGCATGCCATGCGACTGCACGATGCCCTTCGGAATGCCGGTGGTGCCGGAGGAATAGATGATGTTGAACGGCATCTCCGGCCCGGGCCCGACCGGCGCAGGCCTTGCGCCTTCCGGCGCCAGCCAGGCTTCGAAGGCCTCGGTATCGAGCCGGATGCGGCGTTTCGGCAGCTGACCCTGCAGGCCGGTCAGCGCGATCTCGCTGGCCTCGTCGAGGAACAGGTGCTGCGCGTCGGAATCTTCCGCCATGCCGGCGATCTGCCCGGGCGTCGCAGATGGCGGCAGCGGCGCCACGGCCAGGCCGGCGCGCAGGGCCCCGGCGAAGACCACGACGTAATCGGGGCAGGCGGCGCTGACGATCGAGATGCTGCTTCCCGGCGCCATGCCGTCGCGCTGCAGCGCCGCCGCCACCCGGTCCATGCGGGCATCCAGCGCGGCGTAGGAGAGCGTGACGCCATCCTGGATCACGGCGGGATGCTGCGGCCGCTCGGCCGCATGGGCCGCGATCAGGGCCGACAGCGTGCCGAAATCCTCGTTGGCCAGAAGCTGCTCGGAAGGTCTCATGTCAGGCGAACTCCATGCCGATGATTGCGCCCAGCTCGGCGAGCGCCCGGTCCGGGTCGCCCACCTTGATCGTCTTCATGCCCATGGCGGCGGCCGGCTTCAGGTTGATGCCGAGATCGTCGAGGAAGACCGCTTCCTCGGGGCGGATCTCGAGCAGCCCGCAGGCGCGCTCGTAGAAGGCCGGCTCGGGCTTGCGGAACCCCACCTTGCTGGATTCCACCACGCAGTCGAACAGGGCCATCACCTCGGCCACCGCCTTCGCCTTCTCCGGCGAGACGGACATCGCGGGCCCATGGCCGAGCGGCATGTTGTTGGTCAGGCAGGCGATCTTGTATTTGGTCTTCACCTGGCGCAGGGCCGCCACCATGCGCGGCCGCACCTCGCCCGAGATCAGCGGCAGCAGGTCGCGGCCATGCACCGCGTGGCCCAGGGCCGTGCTCTCGGCCAGGAACATCTCGCCGAAGCGCGCGGCATCCACCTCGCCGCGCTCGAAGCAGGCCCAGGCGTTGGTATGCGGATTGGTGGCGTTGACCTTGCGCAGGAAATCCTGCGGCAGGCCGCATTTTTCCTCGAACTGGCGGAAAGCATCGAAAGGCGAGGTGAGGATCACCCCGCCGAAATCCCACAGGACGGCCTTGATACCCATGCTCTTGTGCAGCGTTTCCCCTTTTAGCTGCACTTACTATAGCCGCAGGTGGTGCAGGTATCGCAACCCTCCTGCTTGATCAGGCCGGGCTGGCCGCATTTCGGGCATTGCCGCAGGCCCGACAGCGGCTTCGGCGTCTCGGCATTGGCGGCCAGCGCCAGCACCGCCTTCTCCTCGCGCTGGGCATGGGGATCGGCCATGAAGCCGATATTGATCAGATGCTGCTCGATCACCTCGCCGATCGCGGCCAGCAGCGAGGGCACGTAGCGCCCGCCCATCCAGTGGCCGCCGCGCGGATCGAACACCGCCTTCAGCTCGTCGACCACGAAGGACACGTCGCCGCCGCGCCGGAAGACGGCCGAGATCATGCGGGTCAGCGCCACCGTCCAGGCGTAATGCTCGGTATTCTTGGAATTGATGAAGACCTCGAAGGGCCGCAGGCGGCCGTCCTGCAGGATGTCGTTCAGCGTGATGTACATCGCGTGCTCGGATTCCGGCCAGGTGATCTTGTAGGTCCGGCCGGGCAGGGCCTCGGGGCGGTCGAGCGGCCTGGTCATGTAGACCACGCCGCCGGCGGCCAGCGGATCGCGCGGCTTCATGGTCTGGATGCTTTTGGCCGCCGGCGCCAGCGGCAGCTCGGCCTGCTGGGCAGCCGCCTGCGCGGCCTTCCTGTCATCCTTCTTCACCTGCAGCACCGAGCCGGTGACGTCGTTCGGCCGGTAGGTCGTGCAGCCCTTGCAGCCCTGCTCATAGGCCATCAGGTAGATGTCCTTGAAGCTGTCGAAATCGATCTCCTCGGGCACGTTGATGGTCTTGGAGATCGAGGAATCGACGTATTTCTGCACGGCGGCCTGCACGCGGACATGATCGGCGGGGCTCAGCACCTGGGCGTCGACGAAGGCTTCGGTCAGCGGCGCGTTGTCGCCCCTGATCTGGCGATAGAGGCGGTAGGCGTAATCGCTGACCTCCTCCTCGCGGCGCGTGCCGTCGGGCATCAGCACATTGCGGGTGTAATGGAAGCTGAAGACCGGCTCCAGCCCGGATGACACATTGTCGGCGAACAGCGAGATCGTGCCGGTCGGCGCGATCGAGGTCAGCAGCGCGTTGCGGATGCCATGCCTTGCGATGGCGTCGCGGATATCCTCATCCAGCTCCCTGATGCTCTCGCCGGCGAGATAGGCGTCGCGGTCGAACAGCGGAAAGGCGCCTTTCTCCTTCGCCAGCGCTACGGAAGCCAGATAGGCGCCGCGCTGCAGCCGCTTCATCCAGGTTTCGATCAGCTGGATGCTCTTCGCCGAGCCATAGCGCGCCCCGACCATGATCAGGGCATCGGCGAGCCCGGTGACGCCCAGCCCGATGCGGCGCTTGGCCTGCGCCTCGGCGGCCTGCGCCTCCAGCGGGAAGTTGGACGCATCGATGGTGTTGTCCATCATGCGCACGGCCATGGCGGTCAGCTCGTCGAGCGCGGCGAGATCGAGCTCCGCATCCGCCTCGAAGGGCTTCTTCACCAGCCGCGCCAGGTTGATCGAGCCGAGCAGGCAGGCGCCATAGGGCGGCAGCGGCTGCTCGCCGCAGGGATTGGTGGCGGCTATCGTCTCGCAGTAATGCAGGTTGTTGCGCCGGTTGATGCGGTCGATGAAGATCACGCCGGGCTCGGCATAGGCATAGGTCGCGCGCATGATCTTGTCCCACAGCTCGCGCGCCTGCACGGTGCGGTAGGTCGTGCCCCTGAAGGTCAGCTCCCAGGGCAGGTTCTGCTTCACGGCCGCCATGAAAGCGTCGGTGACCAGCACCGAGAGATTGAACATGCGCAGGCGATTGGCCTCGCGCTTGGCCTCGATGAAGGCCTCGATATCGGGATGGTCGCAGCGCAACGTCGCCATCATGGCGCCGCGGCGATGGCCGGCCGACATGATGGTGCGGCACATCGCGTCCCAGACATCCATGAAGCTGAGCGGGCCTGAGGCATCGGCGCCGACGCCCTTCACCGGCGCGCCGCGCGGCCGCAGGGTCGAGAAGTCGTAACCGATGCCGCCGCCCTGCTGCATGGTGAGCGCCGCTTCGCGCAGATGCTCGAAGATGCC
>CAYSCA010000180.1:0-7116 GCA_964429465.1 uncultured Rhodospirillaceae bacterium | reverse complement strand
TTTCGTAGAACCGTTGAAAATCAGCAGCTTAGCTGCGATCCCCCACAGGTTGTTAGCACTCTCGGAATGAGAGCGCCAGACACCTAAGCAGCCGACCCCGCCCTGTCAAGGAGGGGGTGCCCGGATTCCGCCATAATTTTTGCCGGCGGCCCGGAAAGGCGACAGGCGGGGGCGGCCCGGACTACCATGCCGGGCGCTCCCCCCGCCCGGAAGGCCCGCCGATGATCGTCGTCCATCATCTCAACAATTCCCGCTCGCAGCGCATCCTCTGGCTGCTCGAGGAGCTGGGCCTGGCCTATGAGGTGAAGCATTACCGGCGCGGCCCGGACATGCGGGCGCCGGCCGAGCTGCGCCAGGTGCATCCGCTGGGGAAATCGCCGGTGCTCACCGATGGCGAGCTCACCATCGCCGAGACCGGCGCCATCGTCGAATACCTGCTGGACACTTACGGCCAGGGCCGGCTGGTGCCGCCCGCCGGCACGCGGGACCGGCTGCGCTTCACCTACTGGCTGCATTACGCCGAGGGCTCGGCCATGCCGCTGCTGCTGCTCAAGCTGCTGTTCGGCCGCATGCCGCAGAACGCGCCGGCGGTGCTGCGGCCGGTGGTGAAGGTGATCGCCGGCAAGGCGCTGCGCACCCTGGTCGATCCGCAGCTGAAGCAGCATCTGCGCCACTGGTGCGACGAACTGACCGCCAATGGCGGCTGGTTCGCCGGCAGCGAATTCTCCGCCGCCGACATCATGATGAGCTTCCCTGCCGAGGCGGCGGCGGCGCGCGCCGGGCTGGATGACAGCCATGCGCCGCTGCGCGATTTCCTCGCCCGCATCCATGCCCGCCCGGCCTACCGGCGCGCGCTGGAGACCGGCGGGCCCTATGCGCTGATGAAGTAGGAGGCCTGCATGGCGGATTATGCGCTGCCCTTTTCCGACCTGATGGGGCTGAAGATCATCGAAGTGACGAAGGACAGGGTGACGGCCGAGCTGCCGGTGCGCGCCGAGCTCTGCACCCGGCCGGCGATGCTGCATGGCGGCGCGGTGATGGCGTTTGCCGATACGCTCGGCGCGGTCGCCACCGTCGCCAACCTGCCCGAGGGCACCGGCACGACGACGATCGAAAGCAAGACCAACTTCTTCGCGGCGATTCTAGAAGGCGACACGGCGAAGGCGGAATGCACACCGCTGCATCGCGGCCGCACCACCATGGTGTGGCAGACCCGCATCACGCGCGGTGACGGCAAGCTGGCCGCCATCGTGACGCAGACGCAGCTCGTGCTGCCGCCCAAGGGCGCAGCATGACCCTCGACGATCTTCCCACGCCCGTCCTGCTGCTGGACCGCCAGCGCCTGATCCGCAACTGCGCGCGCATGCGCGAGCGCGCGAAGACTTTGGGCGTGCAATTGCGGCCGCATCTGAAGACGGCGAAATCGGCCGCGATCGCCGAGATCGCGCATGACGGCGAAAAGGGCCCGATCACCGTCTCGACACTGGCTGAAGCCGCCTATTTCAGCAAAGCCGGCTTCCGCGACATCCTCTATGCCGTGCCGGTCGCGCCGCAGAAGCTGGACCAGGTCGCCGCCATCATGCGGGACGGCACGGATCTGAAGATCATCACCGACAATCTCGCGGTGGCGCAGGCGATCGCCGCCAGGGGCCACGCGCTCGGCGTTACTTTTCGCGTGCTGATCAAGATCGATTGCGGGCTGGGCCGCGCCGGCATCGATGCCAACTCGCCCGAGCTGCTGCCGCTGGCACAAGCCCTGTCGCAGCCGGGCGCCGAGCTCGCCGGCGTGCTGACCCATGCCGGCCATTCCTATCACGCGAAATCCGTTGCCGAGGTGAAGCGCATCGCCGAAGCGGAACGCCTGGCCGTGGTGCGGGCCGCCGCCCGCCTGCGCGAGGCCGGCCATGCCTGCGGCATCGTCAGCGTCGGCTCGACGCCGACCGCGCTGCATGCCGACAGCCTCGCCGGCGTGACCGAGATGCGGCCGGGCAATTACGTGTTCTTCGACCTGTTCCAGGTCGGCGTCGGCTCCTGCCGGATGGAGGATATCGCCGTCTCGGTGCTGGCCACCGTGGTGGCGCATCACCAGGGCCGCAACCATCTGCTGATCGATGCCGGCGGGCTGGCGCTGTCGAAGGATACCGGCGCCAACGAGCATGCGCCGGGCACCGGCTATGGCCGCGTCTGCCGGCCGGGCGAGCCGCTGCCGCTGCCGGGGCTGGCGATCCATGACGTGCACCAGGAGCATGGCCTGGTCGGCGGGCCGGAGGCGGCGACGATCAATTTCGCCGCCTTTCCGCCGGGCAGCCGGCTGCGCGCGCTGCCCAACCATTCCTGCATGACTGGCGCGATGTACGACCGGTACTACGTCACCGATGGCGGCGCCGACATCGTCGCCGAATGGGACCGGGTGAACGGCTGGTAGCGGAAAGCAATAGACGCCGCTCACGTTTCCCGGTTGAATAGGCGCGGGGGAACTACGCACGGATGGTGCAGTGAAGATTCAGCCGACCGGCGCGGCGGCACGCAACCCGGCTCCAGGCGATCCGGATCAGGGCAATCCGGGCCAGGGCGATTCGAACCGGCGCAATCCGCCGCTCACCGGGTTCCGCCGCCTGCTGCCCGTCAACGGACTGGTCACCCTCGGCACGGCAAGCGCCACCGCCGCGGTGCTGGCGACCGATCTTCCCGGCCCGCAGGTCACCGTCTGGTGGCTGGCCCATGTGGCGGTCGCGGCGATCATCCTGACCAGCCGCTTCTTCCGCCGGGCGCATGACGACCAGGTCGCGCGCCGCCGCGGCGGCGGACGGCGGATCGATCTCGTCACCGCCTGTCTCTCCGGACTGCTCTGGGGCGCCGGCGCATTGTTCCTCAGCGAACTGGGCCAGCCCTACCAGGTGCTGCTGATCACGGTCACCGGCGGGATGATCGCCGGCTCGTCGGCGACGATGGCCGTGGTGCCCCGGGCCGCGGCGGCCTACATGCTCGCGGCGGCGCTCCCCTATATCGCCGTGCTGCTCATGCGCGGCACCACCGCCGCGGTCGCGCTCGGCGTGATGGCCTTGCTGTTCACCGCCGCGATGATCTTCACCAACCGGCTGATCTACAGCGTGATCCGGCGCAACCGGCTGCTGCATGAGGAGAATACCGCGCTGTATGCGCGGGTGCGCGCCGCCCAGGCCGAATTACTGGACATCGCGGAAAGCAGCGAAGCCTTCGCCTTCACCGACGCCGCAGGCCGCCTGCAATTGTGGAACCGCCGTTTCCCCACCTTGCTCGGCATCTCAGAGGCTGAGCTGCGCCGGGGCGAGAGCCTGGCCGGCATCCTGTCGCGCGCCGGCCTGCCGGAGGAATTGCTGCGGGCGGAAACCGTCGCGCCGGGCAGCACGCTGGCCCTGCCCAATGGCCGCTTCGTGCGCGCCCGCATCCGCGAGACGCCGCAGGGCGACCGCGCGCTGATCGTGATCGACTTCACCGAGCAGCAGGAATTGCTGCGCAAGGTCAGCGCGGCGCGCGACGCGGCGCTCGGCGCCAGCCAGGCGAAGACCGTCTTCCTCGCCAATATGAGCCACGAGCTGCGCACGCCGCTGAACGCGATCATCGGCTTTTCCGACGTGGTGCAACAGCAGATGTTCGGGCCGGCATCGCCGAAATACGACGAATACCTGCGCGACATCAATGCCAGCGCGCGCCACCTGCTGGAAGTGATCAACGACATCCTCGATCTTGCCCGCATCGAGGCCAACCAGATCGCGCTGGCCGAGACCGAAGTCTTCCTCGACGAGGAGATCGCCACCTGCGCCCGGCTGGCCGCCTCGCAATTCGGCCGCAGCAGCAGCGCGGTGATGATCGCCGCCGCCCCCGCCCTGCCGCCGCTGCTGGCCGATGCCCGGCTGGTGCGGCAGGTGCTGCTCAACCTGATGGCCAATGCCTTCAAATTCTCGCCGGCCGGAACGCCGATCGAGGCGGGCGCCAGGCTGACGGCGGCGAACGAGATCGCGCTGTGGGTGCGCGACCACGGCGTCGGCATCTCCAAGGCCGACCAGGCGCGCATCTTCGAGCCCTTCGAACAGGCGGATACCCAGCTCAGCCGCAATTACGGCGGCGTCGGCCTGGGCCTGTCGCTGGTGCGCGCCTTCGTCACTGCGCATCAGGGCCGGCTCGAACTGGAGAGCGTGCCGGGCGAGGGCACCCGGATCACCGCCACCTTCCCGGCCGCGCGCACCGGCCCGGGCGCCTGATCTCACCAGCCGAAGCCGAGCTGGCGCAGGAAGGCATCCGCCGCCGACTGCCACAGGGCGGGATGATCGAGCAGCCGGTGGCCGTCGCCCTCCGCCAGCGGCGGGAAGACATAAAGCTGCGCCTCGCCGCCGGCGCTGGCATAGGCATCGTGCCATTGCCGCACGATGGCCGGCGCGAAGACGCTGTCATTGGCGGCATAAAGCCATAAAGACGGCGCCCGCGCATTGCCGCCGATGCGCACCAGCATGTCGCGGGTGAACGCATCCGTCATGCCGGCCTCGTCGATCCAGCCGCCGGCGAAGTTGATGCTGCCGACCACGCCGGCCGGCTGCTGCCCGGCATAGAGCACGCTGAGCAGGCCGCCGCGCGACTGGCCGGCCACCAGGATGCGCGCGGCATCGATGCCGTCGCGGCCGCGCATGAAGGCGAGCGCCGCATCGACATCGTCCAGCGCATGCCGCAGGCCCTCGGCCAGCTTCAGCGGGTCGCGGTCATACCATTCGACATAGCGGCCTTCCGAGGCGCCGCGGCCGCGCCGCATCGGCACCAGCACGGCGAAGCCGCGGGCGAGGAAATAGCGCGCCTGCGCCTCGAAGCGCAGCGTCTCGTCGGCGCGCCGGTTGCCCGCCGCGGTCGAGCCGTGATTGAACACCACCAGCGGCCAGCCCTGCGCCGGCCGCCGCGCCGCGGCGCCGCAATAGAAGGTGGCGGCCAGGCGCAGCGGCGCGCCGGTCTCGCGATCGGCCACGCGGCTGGGGATCAGCAGCGTTTCGAAGCTGAGCGGCTCGCCGGAAGTCATGGCGCGACGGTCGTGGTGCCGAATGTCATGCGGACCGGATGTCCTCAGGCCGCCATCCGCTGCGCTGCCTGGGCGCGCGAACGCCGCCGCTCGAGCCAGCGCAGCTCCTGCCGGTCCCACAGGGTATGGAATTCGGTCAGCATGCGCTCGGTCACCGCCTCGACGAAGAAGGCGCGGTCGGCGGCGCTGACGCCGCTCTGGTGCCCGCGCGCCATCTCCACCACGGCCTCCGCCATCAGCAGATAATCGCCCGGCAGGCGGCAGCGCTGGTAGATCGCCTTGAAGCCGCGGCCGCCCGGATCGTGGATCAGCAGCTGGGCATTGCGCAGCGGCACGTTGCAGAGCTGCGCCAGGCCCTGCTCGAAGAAGGCGAGGTCGCCGCCGGCCAGCGCGCGCAGCAGCAGGCCGGGCGTGAGCTGGCCGCGTTTATGCAGGTCGGCGGCCAGTTCGGGCAGGGCGGCCGGCGCGGCGCCCTCGCCGAGCAGGCCGAGCAGCGCGCGCTCGCGCATCTGCATCATCATGTCGGCCGCCATGCCGGCGGGAATCTGGTAGCGCGCGATCAGCGTCTCGCGCAGATCGTCGGATACCTGCGCGATCAGCCGGGCGACGAATTTCGCCGGCACGCCGGGCCGCTGCGCCAGCGCCTGGCCGACGGCGCGGCTGTCGCCGAAACGGTCGAGCGCGCGTTCCATCATCGGCGCGCTCACCGCGGCGCCGCGATTGGCCATCAGCACGGCGACGGCCGGTTCGGCGGCATGGTTGACCAGCGCATCGGCCAGCCCGGCCGACACCCGGTCGCGGCCGGCGATCGCCGCCTGGTGCTGCGGCGAGACGCCCTGCAGCAGCTCAATCAGCTCGTCGTCGGAGAAGACCGGCGAATGGCGCAGCACCGGCACCGCCACGGCGGCGACATCGCGCGCCAGCCGCGCCGCGATGGCCGGCGGCAGGTCGGGATTGTCCTTGATATGCTCGGCCAGCGCCTGGCGCACCCGCAGCTCGGCGTCGCGCGACAAGGCCGCGACGATCGCCTGCGCGAGCTGGCGCTCGGTGTCGCTCAGACTGGGCGTGCTATAAGCCCGGGCGACTTTCGCGGCCGTGTCGGCGCGCGCCGCCGGCGATGGATCCGCCAGCAGCCGTTCGACATCCCCGATGCTGAGAAAGGCCCCCTGTGACACGGAAGCGAGAACCTCCGGACGTGATGGCGGCGGACAATAGCACTGCAATCCCAAATGTCACGCGAAGAGTGCGGCACGCGAAAAAGGCGCAGAACTCACGTTCTATTCTATGCTTAAACCCGTATGCGAGCGTTGAGACAGCCCGCGGGGCGGGTGTTTTCTGCCCGTTTCTTAGAACCGCTCAACGCTGCACAAATTTACGCCATCACCCGGCGGGTCAGGGCGTCCTCGATGGCATCCCAGATCTCGGCTTCCAGCTGCACGCCGTCATAGCGGTTG
Source organism: uncultured Rhodospirillaceae bacterium (assembly GCA_964429465.1). Classification (GTDB taxonomy): domain Bacteria; phylum Pseudomonadota; class Alphaproteobacteria; order Ferrovibrionales; family Ferrovibrionaceae; genus Ferrovibrio. The sequence goes on along the minus strand of CAYSCA010000180.1, from coordinate 621 downwards.
ATCTGCTGCAGGCCCGTCGGCGAGGTGACGTTGATCTCGGTGAGGTAATCGCCGATCACGTCGATGCCGACGAAGATCAGGCCCTCGCGCTTGAGATGCGGCCCGATGATCTCGCAGATCTCGTGCTCGCGCTTGGTCAGCATCGATTTTTCCGGCCGGCCGCCGACATGCATGTTGGAGCGCGCCTCGCCGGCCGCCGGCACCCGGTTGACCGCGCCGGCCGGGCGGCCGTCGATCAGGATGATGCGCTTGTCGCCGGCGCGCACTTCCGGCAGGTAGCGTTGCACGATCACCGGCTCGCGCGAGACCGCGGTGAACATCTCGAGCAGCGAGCCGAGATTCTCGTCGTCGGGCCGCAGGTGGAACACGCCGGCGCCGCCATTGCCGAACAGCGGCTTGAGGATGATGTCCTTGTGCTCGTCGCGGAAAGCCTTGATCGCCTGCATGTCGGACGAGATCAGCGTCGGCGGCATCACGCCGTCGAAATGCGTCACATACAGCTTCTCCGGTGCGTTGCGCACCGCGACCGGGTTGTTCACCACCAGGGTCTTGGGGTGGATATGCTGCAGGAAATGCGTCGCCGTGATGTAGGCCATGTCGAACGGCGGGTCCTGGCGCATC
>CAYSCA010000179.1:1926-7118 GCA_964429465.1 uncultured Rhodospirillaceae bacterium | reverse complement strand
CGGCGGAAGCAGCGCTCCAGCCGCACCGCCCATTCGGCGACGCCGGCTTCGTCGCTGACCAGATCCTGCCGCACCTCGATCATCACGTGCGGCAGGCCCTTGTCCTGGCCATGGGCGAAGATCGAATGGCCGGCATGGGCATGGCCGCTATAGGGCTGGTTATCGCCGACCACCAGATCGTCCTCGTCGCGCAGGGCCTGCAGCAGCGGCTGCGCAAGGCGACCATCGCGATCCCAGACCACACCGATATGCCAGGGCCGGTCTTCGTTCTTCACCCGCAGGCGCGGCGTGAAACTGTGAATCGACAGCAGGGCCGGAACACCGCAGCGCTGCTCGGCCAGCCGCATCTGTCCATCGATCGCAGCATGATAGGGGCGATAGTAGGTCGCAAGCCGGCGCTCGCGTTCTTCCGGGCTGAGATCGCGGTTGCCGGGAATGATCGTGCCGTCGCTCACTTCGCAGATCAGCGTCGGATCGTCCGGCCGCCGGTTGCAGTCGATCACCAGGCGCGACACGCCCGACAACACGGCCGGGGCATCCAGCGACTTCGCGAGGCGCTCGCCCAGGGCTGCGGTGCCCGGATCCCAGCCGATATGACGGACAATCTCCTCGTCCGGCAGCCCGAGGCGGTTCAGCGCTGCCGGCACCAGGCAGCTCGCATGATCACAGATCAGTACTGCGGGCGCGCGCCCCTGAGGATTGAGAACGCGGTGACTCGGCGGATCGGCATCTTTGCTCATGTGGAAGGTCAGATGCCCGAGGCAGGATTCGGCGGGCAGGCCGGGCGGGTTTGCATGGGAGGCAGGCTGCACTAAGGTTGCGGCGGAACTGGAACCGATCATAGCGCAAGACGAACCGTGCTGCACCATATCGCCATCATCGGCAGCGGCCCTTCCGGGCTGTTCTGTGCCGACGCCCTCCTTCGGCAGCGTCCGGACCTGAAGATCGACATTTTCGACCGGTTGCCGACGCCCTATGGCCTGATTCGCTGCGGTGTGGCCCCGGATCACCAGGGTACCAAGGCGGTAACCCGGCAGTTCGACCGCCTGTTCGGCGGCGGCGCGCTCCGATTCGTCGGCAACGTGGCGGTAGGGACCGAGCTGCCGCTGGCGCGCCTGGCCGAGCATTACGACGCGGTCATTCTGGCATTGGGCGCCCATGCCGACCGGCCGCTCGGGATTCCGGGCGACAGCCTTCCCGGCCGCTATGGCTCGATGGCTTTCGTCGGCTGGTATAACGGCCATCCCGATTTCTGCGCGCTCGACCCGCTGCTGGACCGGCCTGGCGTGGCCGTCATCGGCATGGGCAATGTCGCCGTCGATATCGTGCGCGTGCTGGGCAAGACGCCGGCCGAGATGGCGGCCAGCGATCTGTGCGGCCATGCCGCATCGAAGATCGCCGCGGCGCCGCTCACCGATCTTTACCTGGTCGGCCGCCGGGGCCCCGTGGAGGCGAACTTCACCAGTACTGAACTGGCAGAGCTTGGCCGCCTCGAGCGGGTGCGGCCGGTGGTCAACAAGGCCGACCTGCCGGACGCATTGCCTGATGGCCTCGATCCAAACGAGGCGCGGGTGAAGGAGAAGAATCTGCAGATCCTGCATGACTTCGCCGCCCGCAGCGACGACAAGCCGGTAAAACTGCATTTCCGGTTTCATTCCGTGCCGGAAACCCTGGTCGGCGCCGGTCGGGTCGAGGGATTGAAGCTGAAAGGCGTCGACACCCCGCTTTCCGTCGGCACGGTGATCAGCGCGATCGGCTACCGCACCGCGACGATTGGCGACCTGCCGCGTGCCGACGATCGCGGCGTGATCGCCAACAGGGACGGGCTGGTCGCACCGGGACTTTATGTGGTTGGCTGGGCCAAGCGCGGCCCCTCGGGCACCATCCCGACCAACCGGTCGGAAGCCAAAAGCGTTGCCGACCGGATCCTGGCCGATTACGCCACCGATACCGCGCCGGCGAGATCCGGCAATGTGGCGCTGGACCTCTGGCTGCGGCAGCAAGGCCTCAGCCCGATCGACTGGGCTGGCTGGAAACGGATCGAAGCCGCCGAGATCGCGGCCGCCCGCGCGGGCAGCCCACGCGAGAAACTGACCGACTGGGCCGTGCTGCGCAAAACCGGGAGCATGCCGTGAAACTCTACAGCAATGCAGCATCGCCCTATGCCGCGCGCGTGCGGATGCTGCTGTGCGCGAAGAATGCCAGCATCGAACTGGCCGATCCGCCCGGCGGCATCGGCTCGACGGAGTACCGGGCAATCAATCCGCTGGGCAAGATTCCTGCCCTCGCGCTGGATGACGGCCGGATCCTGCCGGAATCGGAAGTGATCTGCGGTTATCTCGACGCCGCTCTGGACGGGCCGTCGCTGTACCCCAGCGACCCGGTGCATCGCGCCCGCGTCACGCTGATCGTGCGGCTGGCCGATCTGTATGTCTCGCCCGGCATGAACGATTTCTTCAAGCTGCTGTTCACCGATCCGGCCAATCGCGCCGCGATCGCCAAACTGCTGCCCGATATCGCCCGCGGCCTGAAATATCTTGACCTCTATGTGGCGCCCAGCGGCTATGCCGCCCACGAGCATTTCAGCCAGGCGGACTGCGCGCTGGCGCCGCTGTTGCTCTATGTCAGCGACGTGCTGGCGCCGGTGATCGGCGAGAACCTGCTGGAAAAGCGGCCGAACCTCCTCGCCTATTGGGGCGCAATCCAGCAGGATGCCGTTGCCGCGGCGGTACTGGCCGAGATGCGCCAGGGGCTGCGGAAATATCAGCCGATGCTGCTAGCTGCGCGGCAATGAGCGGCGATCCTTCCAGCGAGGCGTTGCGGTTGCCGGTCTGGCAGGTGCTGGCAGCGACCCTGGCGACCCAATCCCTAACCACGCTCTGCGCGCTCGCGCTCTCCGCCGTGGCGCCGCGGGCAGCCGCCGATCTCAATATCGGCCCGGCATTGGTCGGCTATCAGGTCAGCGTCATCTATGCCGGCGCGGTGGCGAGCTCGCTGGCCGGCGCCGGCTTCGTCCGGCGGCTGGGCGCGACGCGGGCGAGCCAGCTGGCGCTCTGGCTGGCAGCCGCCGGCTGCCTGCTCTCCAGCCTCGGCAACCTGCCGGCGCTCGCCCTGGGCGCCCTAGTGATCGGGCTGGGCTATGGCTGCACCAATCCGGCTGCCTCGCATCTCCTGTCGCGCACCCGCAGCGGCGCGCATATGAATCTGATCTTCTCGATCAAGCAATGCGGCGTGCCGGTGGGCGGCGTACTGGCCGGCCTGCTGCTGCCACCGCTTACCCTGTTGTGGAACTGGCAGGCGGGCCTGATCGCCTGCGCGCTGCTCGCGTTGGCCGTCAGCGCGACGCTTTCCGTGGTGCGTCGCTCATGGGATTCCGACCGCATCAACGCGGCCCGGCTGTTTATCTCGCCGCTGGCCGGCCTCGCCCTGATCTGGCGCCATCCGATCCTGCGCTGGCTGGCGGTCTGCTCCTTCGCCTATTCCGCTGTGCAGCTCAGCCTTACCGGCCTGCTGGTGACCTATCTGGTGACCGAGATCGGGATCGATCTTGTGCTGGCCGGCAGCCTGCTTGCCATCGCCCAGGTCGCCGGCGCAGCAGGACGCCTCGCCTGGGGCTGGCTTGCCGACCGGCTGCGGTCCGGTTCGAAAGTGCTGATCATCAACGGCGTGATCGCTGCGATCGCCGCCATCCTGACAGCACTGATCTCTGCCGCCTGGCCGGTTCCGCTGATCGCCTCAGTGGTGGCGGTCTTCGGTTTCTGCGCAGTCGGCTGGAACGGCGTATTCATGGCGGTCATTGCCCGCCAGGCGCCGCCGCAAAGCATCGGACTGGCGACCGGCGCGACGCTGAGCATCACCTTTGCCGGCGTCGTCGTCGGCCCGTCGGCTTTCGCGCTGATGCATGACAGCCTCGGACTGAGCTATGCCGGCGGCTATCTGCTGATGGCCGGCATCACCGTGATCGGCATTCTCTGCATGGTGCAGGCGCGCAAGGGGATTCCGCCGCGCTGAAGATCGCGACTAGAGGTCGCCGATCCGGAAATTCAGGCTGAGAACCTTCGGATAGCCGGTCGTGTCGGGCGGCATGGCAAAAGGCTGCGCAAGCCGCATCGCCCGCAGGAAAGTCTGGATCGCTGTCCGGTAGGCCGCGGCCCGGGGCCCCGGCGCATCCGCGATCTCGTCCCAGTTATTGACCATCGCCTCCATGTCCCAGGGGTCGTTCCGCCCGAAGGGTGGCGCCAGGGTGCCATCGGGCAGCACCATGTAATGGCCGAATATCTGGATGTCGCTGAATTGCGGCGCATCGAAATCGATCGGCCATGCGGTGACGACCTGGCTCAGGAAGAAATCGCTCTCCGACTGGGTCATGGCTTCGCCCTGGCTTCCAGCCGATCGCCCCGATCCGGGGGCCGCATTGCCGGCCTGCCGTTCCCGCCGCGGCGGCGCTTGCCGCGCTGTCGGCGCAGCCGCCCGGTTCGGCCCCTGCAGATCGGGCCGCTGCTGGCGTTGCGGTTCCGGTTCAGGCGCGGTCCGCGGCTGGCTGCGCGCCCGGTCGCCCGGGCTGGGAGGCGCCTTGGACTCTTCCTCGGTAACCGGCGCGCGCTGCAGCTGCGGCACGCTGGCCGGCGGCAGCGGCGGCGCTTCCTGCGGGGCGGCCCGCCGCGGCGGCGGGGGCGCCGGCTTCGGCGGCTCGGGCAGGACGAATTCGGCCAGAATCGGGGGCACGGGCTTCGGTCCGTACCAACTCCAGGGCTCCATCAGGAGCATCGCGAAGATCAGGCCATGCAGCAGCAACGACAGGAACACCGCCAGCCAAGGCCGGCGATTCAGCCAGTCGATTGTCCGGTAATCGGAAACATGGGCCATGACAGTGACTTAGCGTTCCGGGGAAGCGAGGCCAAGGCTTTGCCCGGTTTCCCGGGCTCGTCTATAACCGATTGTCCGACAATCGACGCCTAATCCGGGAGAGAAATCCGTGACCGATCCGATCCGCTATACCGTCCAGGAAGGCATTGCCGTCCTGACCGTCGAGAACCCGCCGGTGAACGCCCTGAGCCAGGCCGTCCGCGCCGGGCTGATCGCCGGTCTGGACAAGGCCGAAGCCGATCCGGCGGTGGCTGCGGCGGTCATCATCGGCGGCGGCCGGACCTTCATCGCCGGGGCCGACATCCGCGAATTCGGCAAGCCGCCGA
>CAYSCA010000179.1:0-1826 GCA_964429465.1 uncultured Rhodospirillaceae bacterium | reverse complement strand
TCGACCCGGCGGTCTTTGCCGACTACCGCAAGAGCATCGAGCGCAAGGCCAAGGGCTTCCTCGCCCCCTGGCGCTGCATCGATGCTGTGGAAGCCGCCTGCAACCTGCCCATCGCGGAAGGCCTGAAGAAGGAGCGTGAATTCTTCTTCGAATGCATGGACAGCCCGCAGCGCAAGGCGCAGATCCATGCCTTCTTCTCCGAGCGCGAAGCGGCCAAGATTCCCGGCCTGCCCGAGGATGTGAAGCCGAAGCCGATCCGGTCGGCTGCCGTGATCGGCGCCGGCACCATGGGCGGCGGCATTGCGATGAACTTCGCCAATGCCGGTATTCCCGTGAAGCTGCTCGACACTTCGCAGGAGGCGCTCAGCCGCGGCCTCGGCGTGATCGAGAAGAACTACGCGACGTCCGTGCAGCGCGGCAGCATGAAGCAGGAAGCCATGGATCGCGCCATGCGGCTGATCACCGGTACCCAGCGCATGGAGGATATCGGCGAGGCCGATATCGTGGTGGAAGCCGTGTTCGAGGAGATGGGCATCAAGAAGGATGTCTTCGCCCGCCTCGACAAGATCATGAAGCCCGGCGCCGTGCTGGCGACGAATACCTCGACACTGGACATCGACGAGATCGCCGCCAGCACGAAGCGGCCGCAGGACGTGATCGGGACGCATTTCTTCAGCCCGGCCAATGTCATGAAGCTGCTGGAGAATGTGCGCGGCGCGAAATCCTCGCCCGAGACCATCGCCACCGTTATGGCGCTCGGCAAGACGCTGAAGAAGGTACCCGTGCTGGCCGGCAACTGCGACGGCTTCATCGGCAACCGCATGCTGCACGGCTATCTGCGGGAGGCGAATTTCCTGCTCGAGGAAGGCGCCACGCCCGAACAGGTGGATCGCGCCCTGGAGGAATTCGGCCTTGCCATGGGCCCCTTCCGCATGAGCGATCTCGCCGGCCTCGATGTCGGCTGGCGTATCCGCAAGGGCAAGGCGCATCTGCGGCCCAAGGACGAGCGCTATTCGCCGGTCGCCGACCGGCTCTGCGAACAGGGCCGTTTCGGGCAGAAAACCGGCGCCGGCTTCTACAAATACGAGGGCCGGAACGCCATGCCCGACCCGGTGGTGCAGGAGATCATCCTGGCTTCGGCGAAGGAGCAGGGCATCGAGCGGCGGCAGATTTCCGACGAGGAAATCGTCCAGCGCTGCATGTACCCGCTGGTCAACGAGGGCGCCAAAATCCTCGAGGAAGGCATCGCCATCCGGGCCAGCGATATCGACATCGTCTACCTTTTCGGCTATGGGTTCCCCGTTTATCGGGGCGGGCCGATGTTCTGGGCCGAACAGATCGGCCTCGACAAGGTGCTCGCCACGATCCGCGGCTTCCACAAAACCCATGGCAAGTTCTGGGAACCGGCCAAGCTCCTGGTCGAGCGCGCAGAGGCCGGCAAGGGGTGGAACGACCGCTGATATTGCCCATATGAGGGCCGAGCTTCAGAGGTAGTCCAGAGTACGATGTCCGAACCCGCCCTCGCCGTTCCGGGCGCCCAAGGCCAACCTGACCCCATTGGCGCCCGGCGCACCTTCGCCATCATCGCGCATCCCGATGCCGGCAAGACCACGCTGACCGAAAAGCTGCTGCTGTTCGGCGGCGCGATCCATCTGGCCGGTGCGGTGAAAGCGCGCGGCGAAAGCCGGCGGGCGCGTTCGGACTTCCTCAAGATCGAGCAGCAGCGCGGCATCTCGGTCTCCACCTCGGTGATGAATTTCGAGTATGAGGGTTGGACCTTCAATCTGCTCGACACCCCGGGCCACGAGGATTTCAGCGAGGACACC
>CAYSCA010000178.1:0-7179 GCA_964429465.1 uncultured Rhodospirillaceae bacterium | reverse complement strand
ATGCGCGGTCATGCCGCCACCTGCAAAGCGGAATAGTCGAAGCGGCCGGCCTCGATCTGCTGAAGCATCGCCGCATATTCATCGGCCGGGATCGCCCGGAACGTCACTTCGTCGCCGGCGCCGAGCAGGATCGGCTCCCGACGTGCGGCGTCGAACAGCCTCAGCGGCGTGCGGCCGATCAGATGCCAGCCGCCGGGGCTGTCCCAGGGATAGATCGTGGTCATCGATTCCGCGATGGCGACCGAGCCCGCGGGCACCTTGACCCGCGGCTCCTTGCGGCGCGGCAGATGCAGGGCCTCGTCCAGCCCGCCCATATAGGCAAGCCCCGGCATGAAGCCGAGCATGTAGACGAAGAAACGGCTGCGGCAATGGCGGGCAACCACGTCCTCGGTCGAAAGCCTGCAGCGTTCCGCCACATCGGCAAGGTCCGGGGCGAGATCGGCGTCGTAGCAGACCGGCAGCTGCCATGACCGGCCGGCGCTGGATGCCGCCTTGAGATCGGGCAGCATGGCGCGGATCAGGCTTTCCAGTTCGGCGCGCGTGACGAGCAGCGGATCATACTGGACGAGCAGGGCGCGGAACGAGGGGATCGTCTCGATCAGTCCCGGGGGCTTCGCATCCCGCAGGGCGGCATGCAAGGCCATCACCCTGGCATTCACCGCCCGGTCGATGCCCTCGCCGAATTCGATGCTGAAGCCCGTGTCGCCGAAGCTGCGGATCTGCGGATATTCGCTCATGCCGCATCCATAGGACGCTCAGGCCACAACCGGCAAGGCCTCGATGTCGTAGGCATGGCTGAGTTCGCGCCCGAGTACCGGGTCTGCCAGCTCCATCTCGAAGCGGCTGCCCGGCCGCACGCCGCCGATGGCGCCAAGCGTGCCGCAGAACATCAGGCTGCCTGGGGGCAGCGAGGGCTCGTTGCGGTAGCGCTGCATCAGGTCCGGCGGGGACCGGATGCCGGCGACGGGCCCCTCCTGGTAGAGCACCCGCTTGCCATCGATGGTCGCCCAGGAGCGCAGGATGAGCCTGTCCCAGTGCGGCGCCACCTCGTCGAAGCGCCAGAGCTGCGTACCCACCACCTTGCTGCAGAGCTGCTTGGAAAGCGCCACGCCGGCGGCTTCCGCCTTGCGGTCGGTATGGTCGGAGCCGAGCGTCACCCAGAGCCCGTCGGCCAGGCTGACGATCACCGGCTCCACCTCGCCGGAGGTATCCGGCCCGAGCACCTGCAGATGCGTCGCCTGCGACAGCTGGCCGATGCCGATGCGGTAGAACAGCGGCACGGTGGACGGACGCGGCACGCCGATGGCGGCCAGCTCCTCGATATGATGCTCGATCGCCGCCGCGTCGCGGCCGGTCCAGCCGGCGACGATCAGGGTGTCGATCGCCACCGCCACGCGGTCGCGGCGGTCCTGCCAGATACGCTCGAATGTCAGCACGATGCCATCCTTGTCAGCCGAATTGGGTGGGCAGCCATAATGCGATGCCGGGGAACGCCGCGAGCAGGCCGATCAGCAGGATCATCGCCAGCACGAAGGGCACCGACCCGGCGATCACGTCGTTCAGCGAGCCATGGCTGCGCAGCGACTGCACCACGAACAGGTTCAGCCCGACCGGCGGCGTGATCAGCGCCATCTCGATCAGGATGATCAGCACGATGCCGAACCAGATCGGATCGAAGCCCAGCCCGAACATCACCGGCGCGACGATCGGGATCGTGGTGATCATCATCGACAGCGTCTCCATGAAGCAGCCGAGGATGAGGTAGAAGATCACGATCGCGATCAGCATCTCCACCTGCGACAGCCCGAGGCCGACGATGAAATCGGTCAGCATGGCGGTCAGCCCGATGGCGGAGATGACGAAGTTGAGGAAATAGGCGGCGATGATGATCAGCATCACCATGGCGGTGGTGCGCATGGTGTTTTCCAGCACCTCCTTGATCATCGCGAAGCTGAGCCGGCGATAGGCCGCCGCCAGCCCGAGCGCCGCCACCACGCCGAGCGAGGCGGCTTCGGTGGGTGTCGCCAGCCCGGCATAGATCGAGCCGACGACCACGAGAAAGATGCCGAGCGGCGGCAGCAGGTCGGCCAGGCTGCGGATGCGCTCGCCCCAGCTTGCCGACAACACCCTGCCGCCCCAGGCCGGACGCGCGATGCAGAAGGCGGCGACCATGGCGATGAACAGCAGCGCCAGGCCGAGGCCGGGGATGATCCCCGCCAGATACAGCTTCGGGATCGAGGTATCGGTCAGCACCGCATAGATGATCATGTTGATCGAGGGCGGGATCAGGATGCCGAGCGTGCCGCCGGCCGCCAGGGTGCCGAGGAACAGGCGCTCGTTGTAACCGTGCTTCTTCACCAGCGGCAGCGCGACGGTGCCGACCGTGGCGGCGGTCGCCACCGAGGAGCCCGAGGTCGCGGCGAAAATGGCGCAGGCGCCGATATTGGAATGCATCAGGCCGCCGGGAATCCAGGACAGCCACTTCACCATCGCGTCATACATGCGCTCGGCGACGCCGGCGCGCAGCAGAATCTCGCCCAGCAGGATGAACATGGGGATGGCAACCAGCAGGAAGTCCTTCGAGGACGACCAGGCCACCTCGCCCAGCGCCAGCGTCAGCGGCATCTTCGAATAGATCTGGTCGAGCAGGAGCCCGAGCGTGCCGAGCGCGCCGGCAACCGGGAGAGACAGGGCCAGCAGAGCCAGCAGCAGGACGAGAGTGGTGGCGAGCATGTCAGGCCTGCGGCTTCAGCGTTGCGGTATGGGCCGCTTCATCGGCGGCATCCTCCTCGATGGTGCGCGCACCGGCGAGGCGCCGCACCGTGGCGAGGTCGCCGCCCAGCAGCGCGAACAGGGCGCGCAGCAGCAGCGGCACGATGGTGAAGACGAAGAGACAGAGGCCGATCAGCCAGAGCACCTGCGGCATCCACAGCGGCGTGGCCAGCGGCGTGGTGGCATGGGCGTCAAAGGCCAGCGAGGTTTCCAGCACCGCCCAGGCCTGCCAGGTCAGCAAGGCGATGAACAGGCCGAGGACCAGCAGGGCAAGGATGTCGAGAATGGCGCAGACGATCTGCGGCAGATGGATATAGAGCGCATCCACCCGCACATTGGCGCGGCGGAGCAGCGTGAAGGCCAGCGCCCAGGTGGTGCCGATGGCAAAGGCGTAGCCCGACAATTCATCGGCGCCGCCCAGCGAGACGAGCAGCAGCTTGCGCAGCAGCACGTCGACGGAGACCAGGAAGGCGGAGGCCAGTACCAGGGCGCCGCCGAACCAGATCGCGTAGCGGGAAAGACGGTCGGCAAGGCCGAGCCAGCGGTCGAGCAGGAGCATGATGCCATCCAGTCGAAAAGTGGCGGGGCCTCAGTATAAGGCCCCGCCAGTCGGGAGGGTAAACTTAACCGGTTACGTCCCTGACGCTTACTTCTTGGCGGTCAGGCCGACGACCTTGCCGATGCTGGCATTCCATTCGGCCACGCAATCGCCGGCGCAGCGGGCGGCCCATTTCGGCAACACGGTCTCGGTCAGCGCCTTCTTGAGGGCTGCCCGGTCGGCATCCGAAACCGGCACGATGGTCATCTTGGCCTTGGTGCCCATGGTGCAGCTGTCCTTGCCGGCATTGCAGTCGTAGCCCTGCTGGGTTTCTTCGGCCGCCGCCTTCCAGATGCGGTTCTCCAGCCCGGCAATCTCCTTCTCGAGGAAGCTGCGCACCTTCGGATCCAGCCGCTGCCAGGTCTTAAGGTTGACCGCATGCATGACATGGCTCCAGCCCAGCGGCAGCGCGTAGATATGCGTCGCCACCTCGTACCATTTGGCCGAGTTGCCCGACAGCGTGCCGGTGATGGCGCAGTCGACCACCTTGTTCTGCAGCGCGGGCACCACCTCGTTGAAGGCCAGCGTCACGCCGGTGCCGCCGAAGGCCTCGACGAATTCGGCCAGCGTGCGGTTGCCGGTGCGCACCTTCTTGCCCTTCAGGTCGGTGAGACCCTTGATCTCGCCATTGCAGAACAGCACCTGCGCCGAGTAGGGCCAGATGCCGAGCACCTTGATGCCGAAGCGCTCGCCGTAGAACTTGTCGTAGACCGGCTTGTAGGCATCGGAGATCTTGCGCGCGGTGGCGGCGTCGGGCGCCAGGCCGGCGAGGTCGACGGCCTCGTTGCGGGCGTCGTCGGCGGCGACATAGCCCAGCACGGTGGAGCCGAAGTCGATGACGCCGAGGCGCATCAGACGGAAGATCTCGGCGCCCTTCAGGCCCATCTCGTTGAACGGCGTGATTTCGGCGGTGATTGCGCCGCCCGATTTCTCGTGGACTTCCTTGGTCCAGAAGGGCTGCTCGAAATTCTTGTACTGGGTCAGGTTGCCCCAGGCGCCGACCACCTTCAGCGGCGTTTTCGGCATGTCCTGCGCAAGCGCCGCGCCGACCAGGCCGACGGCCATGGCGCCGGCGAGCGCCAGCATCTTCGTTGTCTTGATCATAATCCCCTCCTCAGTGGATGTTTGCCGTTGATTTAAAGGATGGCGAGACGGCTGTTCTTGAGATCGGTCACCAGCATGTGTCCGGGCGCGTGGGTGATGCAGAAATCCGGCTTCATCGCGGCGATCACCGATTGCGGGGTGACTCCGCAGGCCCAGAAGACCGGCAGTTCATCCGCCTTCACCTCGACCGGATCGCCGTAATCGGGCTTCGCCAGGTCCCTGATTCCGATCATCTCGGGCTTGCCGATATGGACCGGGGCGCCGTGGACGGCGGGAAAGCGCGAGGTGATCTGCACCGCGCGGATCGCATCGGCGGGCTTGAGCGGCCGCATCGAGACGACCAGCGGGCCATGGAACGGCCCGGACGGCGCCGTGGCGATGCTGGTGCGGTACATCGGCACGTTGGTACCCTGCGCAATGTGACGCAGCGGAATGCCGTCCTCGACCAGCGCCTCCTCGAAGGAGAACGAGCAGCCGATCAGGAAAGCCACCAGATCGTCGCGCCAGACATCCTTGAGGTCGGGCACCTCGGCGACCTGCTCGCCGTTGCGCCACAGCCGGTAGAGCGGAATGTCGGTGCGGATATCGACGTCGTCGCCGAGCGCCGGCAGCCGCGGATCGCCGGGCTCGCTGGCGGCCAGCAGCGGACACGGCTTCGGATTGAACTGGCAGAACCGGAAGAAGTCATCGGCGAGCGCCTTGGGCAGGATCGCAAGGTTGGCCTGCACAAAGCCGGGTGCGATGCCGGCGGTCGGGCCGCGATGCTCGGCGCGACGGACGGCCATCCGCGCTTCGTGGCCGCTGGCATAGATGCGTAAGCTGCGCTGACCCATACTCGCGTTCATGCTCCCCTGTCCTGATCGTTGGCTTCAACACGCGAAGCGGGCCAATGGAGCCTGACGGAAGCGATACTGTCCAATCGCAAGTTCGGATCGGTTCCGATAAGAAAACCTTATCGGCGTTTACCGGACACCGCTTCCCGCATAGAACGTTTCAAAGCAGGCGATTCCGGAGACAAACATGAAGCAGCAGCGCTTTGGTGACGTATCGGTGGAGATGCGCGGCCCCGTGGCATTGGTCGAAATCCACCGCCCGCCGCATAACTTCTTCGATCTCGCGCTGATCCGTTCACTGGCCGGGGCCTATGAGGCCGCGGATGCCGATCCGGATTGCCGCGTCCTGGTGCTGGCATCGGACGGCAAGGCCTTCTGCGCCGGCGCTGATTTCCAGGCCGGCTCGCTCGACGATACGGTGGCCGATGGCGGTTCGCATCTTTATGCGGAAGCCCTGCGGCTGTTTTCCTGCCGCAAACCGGTGGTGGCCGCCGTCCAGGGCCCGGCGATCGGCGGCGGACTCGGCCTCGCGGTATCGGCCGATTTCCGCGTCGCCGCACCGGAGGCGCGGTTCGCGGCAAATTTCGTCAAGCTGGGCATCCATCCCGGCTTTGGCCTGACGCATACCCTGCCGCAGCTGATCGGGGCGCAGAAGGCGGCGCTGCTGTTCTATACCGGGCGGCGGATCGGCGCCGACGAGGCGCTGGCCTGGGGTCTGGTCGATCTGGTGGTCCCGCAGGCGCAGCTGCGCGAGTCAGCCATCCGGCTGGCGGCCGAGATGGCGGAAGGTGCGCCGCTGGCCCTGCAGTCGACCCGCAAGACCCTGCGTGGCGATCTCGCCGGGCAGGTCAAGCTGCAGACCGACCGCGAATATGCCGAACAGCAATGGCTGGCCCGCACCGAGGACCATGCGGAAGGCATCCGCGCCGTCGCCGAGCGGCGACCCGGCAATTTCAAAGGCCGGTAGCTCAGGTATTCCGGCGGCGATGCAGCAGCATGTCGTCATGCAGCTGCGCGATGATCCGGCTGCCGGTGGCGGTGAACAGCCCCGGCACCAGGGCATGGACGAAGCAGGCCAGGCCGCCGGCCAGCATCCACAGACCGAAACGGGAGGCGACCCGCGCATGCTGGCCGTAGCTCTCGCCGACCGTCTGGGGATGATCGATGAACAACCGGGCGAGCATGGCATCCTCGAAGAACCGCGAGTGCCATAAGATTATCTTGCCTGATGACGAAGTTTTTCCCAAAATATCAGTCATTTGTGATTTAAGTGAGAAATTTTCCCAAGAAACAGGCTCCGGATGGGTGAATTCGATCGAATCGACCTGCGCCTGCTGGCGGCGCTCCAGGAGAACGCCGCGCCATCCCTGAACGAGCTGGCCGAGCAGGTCGGCCTCAGTACCAATGCCTGCTGGCGGCGGGTGAAGCGGCTGGAGGAGGTGGGGGTGATCCGCAAGCGGGTCGCGCTGCTCGATCCGGTGGCCGCCGGCTGCCCGGTGACCGTCTTTGTCGCCGTCCGCACCAGCCAGCATACCCATGAATGGCTGGATGCCTTCGCCACCGCAGTGCGCAAAATCCCCGAAGTGGTGGAATTCTACCGGATGAGCGGCGATCTCGATTACCTGCTGAAAATCCTGGTCGCCGACATCGCGCATTACGACCGGGTCTACAAGCGCCTGATCCGGGAGATCAGCCTGTCGGATGTTTCGGCCAGCTTCGCCATGGAGCAGATCAAATACACCACCGCGATCCCGCTGCCGGACAAGGCGACTTTGTCGTGACTTTCTGGATTCCCGCTTTCGCGGGGATGACGGTCCTGGTCTAGGATCCAATCACACTCTTCTACGGCAAACCGCTCTCACAAAAATCGTC
>CAYSCA010000177.1:0-7186 GCA_964429465.1 uncultured Rhodospirillaceae bacterium | reverse complement strand
GGTGCCGATGATGAACATCGTCAATGGCGGCGCGCATGCCGACAATCCGATCGACGTGCAGGAATTCATGATCATGCCGGTGGCGGCCGAGACCTGCGCCGATGCGATCCGCATGGGCGCGGAAGTCTTCCACACGCTGAAGAAGAAGCTTAAGGATGCCGGCCACAACACCAATGTGGGCGACGAGGGCGGCTTCGCCCCGAACCTGCCGAGCACGCGCGGCGCGCTGGACTTCATCATGCAGGCCATCGAAGCGGCGGGTTACAAGGCCGGCTCCGACATCATGATCGCGCTGGATGCCGCCAGCACCGAATTCTTCAAGGACGGCAAGTACCATCTGGATGGCGAGAAGCTGACGCTCTCGCCGGCTGACATGGCGAAATACTGGCAGACGCTGGTCGGCGACTACCCGATCGTCTCCATCGAGGACGGCATGGCGGAAGACGACTGGAAGGGCTGGAAGGAACTGACCGACGCGATCGGGGCGAAGTGCCAGCTGGTCGGCGACGATCTGTTCGTCACCAACCCCAAGCGTCTCGCCGACGGCATCGCGAAGGGCGTCGGCAACGCGATCCTGGTGAAGGTCAACCAGATCGGCACGCTCAGCGAGACGCTGGAAGCCGTCGAGCTGGCGCACAAGAACGGCTATCGCGCCGTGATGTCGCATCGCTCGGGCGAGACGGAAGACAGCACCATTGCCGATCTCGCGGTCGCGACCAATTGCGGGCAGATCAAGACCGGTTCGCTGGCGCGCTCCGACCGGCTGGCGAAATACAACCAGCTGATCCGCATCGAGCAGCAGCTCGATTCCGCCGCCCGCTATCCGGGCCTGGCGGCGCTGAAGCGGCGCTGAGTGCGGCGGCTCGCGCTCATAGCCGCGCTGGCGCTCGTCGCGGCCCCCGCCGCGGCGCAGTCGCTCAACGTGGTGGGCAGATGGGCGGTGAGCAACGAGCGCTGCCAGAACGGGGAACTGATCGAGTTCCTGGCCGATGGGTCGTTCAGATCGACGCTGGACGAGAACGAGCCGCGCGAGGGCCAGTACAGGACCGGCCGCGACCGCATCATCCTGCTGGATGCCGCCGAGCCCGACCGCGAGCTGGCGCTGATCGTGCTGGACCTCACGCCCAGCCGCCTGGTCGCCTTCGACGAGACGATCGAGTCAGACCGGCGGCTGATGCGCTGCCGGTAGTCAGCTTCCCGGCAGGCCCCTCAGCAGCACGGAAACCGTGTCGGCCCCGGCACGGCGGTCCTTCGAGATTGCGTCGTATTCCGGATCGGTGATGAAGCGCGTGGCTTCTGCCGCATCGGGGAAGCTCATGATCACGACCTTCTCGCGATCCCAGCTGCCTTCCAGCAGCTTCGGCGCTTCGTCGGCCGCCAGCACGCGGCCGTTGAACCGCTTGAACACGCCGAAGAACCGAGCCTGGTAGCGGTCATAGGCCGCGCGGTCGGTGAATTTCAGCATGGCAAGGACATAGACGGTCATCCTGCGGCCTCTCCTCAATAGGTCATGCAGGCGGCGTTGAGCAGGCCGATGGCCAGGCTCAATCCCGCCGCCGTGATGCCGGCGGCGTTCTCTCCGCGGCTGATGCGCTCGGGCAGCTGCGGCACCAGGATGCGCGCGGCAGCAAAGGCGCCCCATTGCAGGATCAGCGCAACCGCGCCCCAGACCAGCGCATCGAGCAGGCTCTGCGAGTTGAGGATGGCGCTGGCCAGCGGCAGGGCGAAGCCGAGCGTCGCGCCGGTCAGGCTGATCGCGGCGGCCGCATTGCCCTCCCTGATCAGCCGCCATTCATGCTGCGGCGTCAGCTTGGTGTAGACCAGCAGGAACAGCATCAGGAGGATCAGCGCGCAGATGAAGTAGAGCGCGAAATCCGGCAGCGTGACGAGGTAGCGGGTGGGATCGGGCGGCGTGTTGCTGATCATGGCAGGCGGACCTTCGGGTTGGCGGCAAGCGCGTCGATGCCGACCGCTTCGGACACATGGCGGAAGCCGTCGCGCTCCAGCAGAGGCCGCAGGCCGCGCAGGATATGGCGCACCACGCCGGGGCCTTCATAGACAAGCGCGGTCAGCAGCTGGAGCAGCGAGGCGCCGAGGCGGATTTTCGCATAGGCGTCCTCGGCCGTGAATATACCCCCGGCGCCGATGATGGCGAAGCGCTGCCGGTCCATGCGGCGGAAGGTCTCGGCGATGCAGGCGTCGGTCAGCGCGGCGGTAGGCGGGCCGGAGACGGCGCCGGGCAGGGCGCGCCAGATATGCGCCGGCGTGCTCAGGCCCTCCGGCTTCGCTGGCGGCAAATTGAACATGAAGCCGGAAATAAAAGGATGCGGCTCGACCGCCTGCAGCAGCCGCTCGATGGCGGCAACCCCGCCCAGCGGCGAAACCTTCAGGAAGACCGGCCGGGCAAGCTGCAGATCGGCGATCGCCGCCAGCCAGTCGCGCAGATGCGCGGCATCGGCAAAGAAGTCGCGGCCGTCCTCGGTATTCGGGCAGCTCAGGTTGAAGGTCAGGTAGTCGGCATAGGGCGCGCAGGCCCGCGCGGCCGCAACATATTCGCCGATGATCTGGCGGGCGGTTTCCGGCGCCGCGCCCTGACCGCGGTTGGTCTTGACGATATTGATGCCGAGCGGCACCGGCAGACGGATGCGCGCCAGCCGCCGGGTGATCGCATCCGCACCTTCGTTGGGCAGCCCGTAATGCACGACGATGGCGCGGTCTTCGGGCAGGCGCCAGAGCCGCGGCTTCGGGTTGCCGGCGGAGGGATCGAGCGAGACCGAGCCGATCTCGATACTGCCGAAGCCCAGTCCCGCCAGTCCCTCGATGGCCGTGCCGCTCTTGTCGAAGCCGGCCGCCAGCCCGAGCGGGTTGGGGAAGCTCAGGCCGGCGATCCTGCATTGCAGCCATGGATCGTGATCGTCGCCAAGCTGTCGCGACAGGACATGCCGGCCGAGGCGGGCGGCAGCCTCCAGCGCCAGCTTATGCGCCTGCTCGGCATCGAGCCGGAACAGCAGCGGGCGCAGCCAGGCGGCGTAGAGGCTCATTCGAAGAGATGCGGCACGAAGCGGCTGGTATTGCGGGTGATCGCCGAACGGTCCTCGCGAATCCCTAAGCCGCAGGCGCGAGAGGCCACCACCCAGACGCCGAGCACCGGATAGAAGCCGTCGAAATTCGGCATCTCGATGGCCTGCTGGTAGACGATCGCCTCGGGCGTGCCGGGATCGCCCTGCATCGGCACCTGTTCCAGCACGGCGCCGTCGCCGGAGAGTTTGGTAATGCCGGCGCCTTCACGGCCCCAGAAGGGCTTGGTCACCTTGGGGCCGCTGAAGGCATCGGCATCGAAGGAGGCGGGCAGCAGGTTCTCGTGCCCCGGCCAGCGCTGCCAGAGCAGCGGCAGCAGCGCCTTGGTGGAGAGCAGCATCTTCCAGGCCGGCTCGATCATGCGGATGCCGGAACTGCGGATATGGCCGGCGAAATCCTCCTGCAGCAGCCATTCCCAGGGATAGAGCTTGAACAGGACGGTGATCGGCCGGGCCTTCAGGTCGACGAAGCGTTTGCCGTTCCAGCCGATCTCGTCGATGAAAAGCCGCCCGGTATCCAGACCAGCCTGCATGGCGGTGTCGCGCAGATACTCCGCGGTGCCGAAATCCTCGGCATGGTCGCGTACGCAGGCGAAATGCAGCTGATGGCCCCAGAGGCCGTAATGCTTCCAGGCTTCGATCAGCGTCTCGTGGATGCCGTTGAACTGGTCGCAATGGGCGCAGTAGCTGTCCAGCCATTCCCATTGCACCACGCTTGCTTCATAGAGCGCGGTCGGCGTGTCGGCGTTGTATTCGAGCAGCTTCGGCGCGCCGCTGCCGTTCCAGGCGAGGTCGAAGCGGCCATAGAGGTTCTTGTCCTGGCGCCGCCAGGAATCCTCGATCAGCTGGCAGGCGAGATCGGAGATGCGGAAGGGCGCATAGTCGCCTTTCTCGATGATCTCGCTGACCAGCTCGAGGCACATATCCTCGAGCCGCTGGGCAGCGTCGTCGAGTTCGTCGATCTGCGCCGCCGTGAAGGCATAGGCGGCGTCTTCGCACCAGTAGGGTTCGCCGTCGATGGTATGGAATTCAAAGCCGATCTTCTCGGCGCGCTCGCGCCAGTCCGGACGCGGCTCGACGACAAGGCGTTCCATGCCGACGCCCGGTCAGGACGCGGCGGAGTAGGTGCGGCCCGTGCGTCCGAAGCCGCCGCGGGCGATGCTGGTCGGCGTCGCCTTCGGGGCATCGGGGAAGCGGTTGCTGCTCAGCTGGCCGAGCGACCGGCTGCCGGTATAGGCCGTGTTGTTCGGGTCGCGATACAGCGGCTGGGCCGCCAGGCCGGGGCCGCTCAGCGCGCGGCCCATCATGTAGCCCATCAGCATCGGCATGAAGATGCCGCCGGAATGCGCCTGCTGCTGCGGCGCGGGCTGGGACGGGTCGCCGGGCGCCGCCGCTTCTCCTGCAGGACGGGCCGTCGAGAAGGCGTCATTGCCGGCCAGCGCCTCGCCGGACAGCACCTGGTCGGGCGTGCCGCAATTGCCGGCGCCGAAGCGGTCCTCGCATTCCTGGCGGCTTGCGAACCGCGGGGCGGTCTGGAGATGGCTGGCACGGGCATCGGCCAGCGCGATCCGGCAGGCATCGGGGTCCGGGCGGCTCGAGCATTCGGCCTGGCTGCGCAGCACGTCATGGCCGGCCAGCGGATCGTTCTCCTCGCAGGCGGTCAGGCCGATCAGGCCGACGGTGCCGAGCAGGACGAGGCGGATGGCGTGCGGTTTGCGCTGGCGGGTTCTCTTCATCATGAGCCCAACATAGTCCGCTCCCGCCATGGCGGGAAGATTGCCGCAGGGGAATCTGGCTGAATCGGGATAATGGATTGAATCGCATAAAAAATCCGGGGCTTCCCAGCGAAAGGGTTTGACCCCGCGACTCGGATGTGATTCGATTCGAAAATCATGAGTGCGCTTCACGAAATCCGCCGACATTCGCTTGCTGCCGTGGTGCCGGTGATCTGCTTCGCCGCGATCGCCTATTTCTGCTACCACGCCATCGAGGGCAAATACGGCATCAATGCCTATACCCGCCTGGCGCTGCAGATCCATGAGACCCAGGCCGCGCTGGCCAATGTCACGGCCGAGCGCCAGGTACTGGAGCGCCGGGTCGACCTGCTGCGCAGCAGCGGACTGGATGCCGACATGCTGGAAGAGCAGTCGCGCCGGGTGCTGGGCATGGTAAAGGACCGCGATCTGGTAATTCTCGGGCGCTGAAACGGGCCGGGAAGACAGGGAATTGCGCCGATTAACCGAAATCAGGTTAATCCTCCAAAAACCCTTGTTTTAACCTAAGTTAGCCGCCACTTTTCGCCCCGAAGACACTTGATGACGCTCATGGCTGAGCGTTTGCCATCAGGTCAGCCGGGAGGAAAATCATGGCGAAAGCGGGCAAATCCGCCGATACGGGCAGCAGGAAAGCGGCTTCGCTGCCGCCGGCCAAGGAACTCCTCGGTTATTACCGCGACATGCTGCTGATCCGCCGCTTCGAGGAAAAGGCGGGCCAGCTCTACGGCATGGGCCTGATCGGCGGTTTCTGTCATCTCTATATCGGCCAGGAAGCCGTCGTCGTCGGCCTGCAGGCCTGCGCCAAGCTGGGCGACGCCGTCATCACCTCCTATCGCGACCACGGCCATATGCTGGCGACCGGCATGGACCCGAAAGGCGTCATGGCCGAGCTGACCGGCCGCATCGGCGGCTATTCCAAGGGCAAGGGCGGCTCGATGCACATGTTCAGCCGCGAGAAGCATTTCTACGGCGGCCATGGCATCGTCGGCGCCCAGGTGCCGCTCGGCACGGGCCTTGCCTTCGCTCAGAAGTACAAGAAGAGCGACAACGTCACCTTCTGCTATTTCGGCGACGGCTCGGCCAACCAGGGCCAGGTCTATGAAAGCTTCAACATGGCCGAGCTCTGGAAGCTGCCGGTCATCTATGTGATCGAGAATAACCAGTATGCGATGGGCACCTCGGTGGCCCGCGCCTCGGCCCAGCCGGCGCTGTACAAGCGCGGCGAGAGCTTCGGCATTCCCGGCCGCCAGGTCGACGGCATGAGCGTCGTCGCCGTGAAGGAGGCGGGCGAGGAGGCGGTGGCGCATTGCCGCGCCGGCAAGGGGCCGATCATCCTGGAGATGATGACCTACCGCTATCGCGGCCATTCGATGTCCGATCCGGCCAAGTACCGCAGCAAGGAAGAGGTCAACAAGATGCGATCGGAGCATGACCCGATCGACCAGGTGCGCAGCCTGCTGCTGAACAACAAGATGACGGAAGAAGATGCGCTGAAGGCCATCGACAAGGAGGTCAAGGACATCGTCCAGAAGGCCGCCGATTTCTCGCAGAGCAGTCCCGAGCCCGATGCGTCGGAATTGTGGACCGACGTTTACGTGGAAGCCTGAGCGGGCAGGGGAGAACAGAGAATGGCTATCGAGATTCTGATGCCCGCGCTTTCGCCCACCATGACGGAAGGCAAGCTGGCCAAGTGGCTGGTCAAGGAAGGCGACGCGGTGAAGGCCGGCGACATCATGGCCGAGATCGAGACCGACAAGGCGACGATGGAATTCGAGGCGGTCGATGAAGGCGTGATCGAGAAGATCATGGTCGCCGAAGGCAGCGAAGGCGTCGCCGTCAACACGCCGATCGCGCTGCTGCGCGGCGAGGGCGAGGCCGCCGGCGCGGCGCCGCCCAAGAAAACCGAGGCGAAGGAAATGCCGGCCAGCGACAACAAGCCGGCCGAGAAGACCAAGCCGGGCGAATCCGCGGTCATCGCCGCGCCGACGCCGCAGCCCGCGCTGAAGGACCCCGACATTCCCGAAGGCACCGAATTCGTCACCATGACGGTGCGCGAGGCGATCCGCGAGGGCATGTCGGAAGAGATGCGCCGCGACGACAAGGTGTTCCTGATGGGCGAGGAAGTCGCGCAGTATCAGGGCGCCTACAAGATCAGCCAGGGCATGCTGGACGAATTCGGGCCCGACCGCGTGATCGACACGCCGATCACCGAACAGGGCTTCGCCGGCATCGGTATCGGCGCGGCCTTCTACGGGCTGAAGCCGATCGTCGAGTTCATGACGTTCAATTTCGCCATGCAGGCGATCGACCAGATCGTCAATTCGGCGGCCAAGA
>CAYSCA010000176.1:0-7195 GCA_964429465.1 uncultured Rhodospirillaceae bacterium | reverse complement strand
GTAAAGAGAAGCCGGGGGCGTGAGCCGCCAGGATGTCTGGCGCTTGCCTTCTCCGCTGCGCGGGAGAGGAGGGGCCGCCGCATGGCGGCGGGCGGGTGAGGGCGGCCGCCGGCTTCACGCCCTCAATCCCGCTCTACTGGCCTCGCTCTACTGGCCGATCCGCAGACTTCATCTGCTTAAACGATTGAATCTTCCGGGGCAGGGAGCACTTCCGGCGTCCTGCTGCGAGCCAATTGCAGCCAAGTGGATGCCAAGTGCGTCCCATTGAAAGCCCAGGCTGGAGCGAGAGAATGCCAAGTCCGAGCCGATGGAGAGCCAAGGCGAGCCGGTTGCAGGCCGGCAAATCCCAACGGCAAGGGGCGGTGGCCCGGCGCAAACCCGCTTATTCCGGGTAGAAGTGGCGGCTAACCGCTTGTTATTCTGCGCCAGGCGAGCCCGGCAGCGCGCCAGTTCGATCCCGTTCGATGCCCCAGTCGAGTCCCGTTGGGAGCCGGTTGAATCCCGTTGGCGCGATGGCAGCCGGCTGCGCCTGCATAATTCCGTATGCATCCGATCCGATTGACGATGTCCAACAGCAAGGCTTGCGAACACTTTACACAAGAACATAAAGTGTACAAACTGTCAAGCAGTCCGGGCGAATCGCCGGAGCTAGGCCCGGCGCAGCGGAAGCAGGGCGCGCAGACGGGGGTCTTGCAGGAATAGGCCACCCCAGATGACAAGGCCGAGATAGCCGCCGAACAGCACGTGGCTGAACAGCGGATCGTCCAGTCGGACATGTGACGAGATCGCCCCGCCCATCACCCCGGTGAGCAACACGGCGCCCAGTATCGCTGTGCGCGGGATGATGTAGAGAATGGTGCAGGTCAGTTCCAGGATTCCGATTCCCAACGCGACATCCGAAGAAAAGCCCAGCCTGTCGAACGACTCCAGCACTACTGGCAGCCGCAACAGCTTGATGATGCTGTCGAACAGCAGAAACAGCGCTGCGATACCGGTCAGGACAAATCCGGCCCGGGGGACTGCGCGGGGAAAACGGCCCAAGAGATCGTATTTCAACATAGATATCTGCCTCTCCGGAGTGCCTTCAACTATTGGCCGGTGCAGCGCTGCCCAGCGACCAGGTGATGCCGAAGGGGTCCTTCAGCTTGCCGTAAATGTCGCCCCAGAATGTCGGGGCGAGCGGAACGACGATCTCGGCACCGGCATCGATGGCGCGTTGCCACCACGCCGCGGCATCACCGACCTGCAGATGCATGGTGTAGCTGTGCGACGGCTGCAAAGCATGGCCGGCCTCGGGGAAACAGTCGCTCAGGATCAACATGCCGTTGTTGATATGCAAAAGGCAGTACATGAGCTTCTCGCCGTCCGGTGCCGGGATGCGGGATAGTTCTTCGGCGGCGAAGGCGTGGCCGTAGAAAGCCGCAGCGGCGGAAGCGCCGTCGACGTTGAGATGAGGGACAACGCCGCCATCAGGTTTTTTCAGCGTAAACGGGACAGACATCGGACATTCTCCTGTTGAATGATGGAGGTTTGCTGCACCGCCCAGAGCGCGTCAGGCCGGCGAGCCGTTGATGATTGCATCGACCAGGGGCTGATTACGGTCATAGACCCAGCATTCCTGCAGCCGGTCGGCATCGATTGCGTAGACGAGTACGCGGTTGAGCTCGACTGCCTTTCCGTTGTGCTGGAAGAATTCGCGGACGAGGATGCTGGCATATCCCGGCCCGGCCATGATCGCCTGGATGGCGGCGAGCCGCCGGCGGGTGCGCCGCCCGAATTCCGCCATCACTTGGCAGGCCCGCTCAGCGCCGACATGATCGCCGGCCAGAACGTGGTTACCGGAATAGTGCAGCGTGAAGCCGGGCGCGTAACATCCGGCCATCGCCACCAGATCGCCGGACTGCCATGCGGCGGCGTACCGCTCGATTACCTGGCGGGTATGTCTCTGCTGCGACTGTCCGGCAGTTGCCCTGACGGTTCGGCAGGGGGAGGTGCGGGTGTTCATGGCCCGCTGGTAGCCCGGCGAGCTGGAAACTGGCTTTCAAGAACTTGCTGCCGGTTTAAATTTTTTCCGCCGCCGGACGCAATCCTCCCGCCAGCCGCGAGGGTTCCATGCCGAACATGTCGCGGAAGACAGCGCTGAAATGGGCCGAGCTGGCGAAACCGGCGTCCAGGGCGGCGGTGGTCATGCTCTCGCCGCGTGCCATCGCCTGTGTGGCGGCGCCCATTGCGAGCCAGATGCGGAAGCGGCGCAGTGACACCCCGGTATTGCTCTTGAACAGATGACTGAAGCGTGAGGCCGACAGGCCGGTAGCGGCGGCGACGTCCTCCAGCGACAGCCGGCCCGCTGGATCAGTGGCGAGCAGGGCAATGGCCTGTTGTACGCGCGGATCGGCGGGTCGCGTGCTGCCAGACAGCATCGTTTTCAGCAGGGAACGGGTCTGCGGCCAGTCGCTGTCGCCATTCGCCAGCCGTCGGAGCGCGGCGATCAACTCGGCCTCACCCTCGAGTCCGCTACCGATGCCGGCTGCAGTTTCGGCTGTCCTCTGCAGCAGGTGCTGCAGATCGGTGCTGCGCGCATCGACATAGAGGCAGGCCATGCGGTCGCCAGCAGGCACGACCAGATGATGCAGCTGGTTGGGCGGGATGACGATGCTACGGCAACGACGATAGACGCATGCGGGATGCTCAGGATCTCCCGCCACCTCGAATGGTCCGTCGATGCCGAAAGCGGCGACGCCGACCGCGTTGCGATGGGGCGACAGGCCGAAGGTGGGGCCGATGAACAGGACCCGCGCGCCCCAGGCATAGAGTTTCGATGCAGACGTCATTCCGGTCTCGGGAGCGGTTTTCCGGTACCCAGCCGATACACCGCCGCCTCGTCCGCCTCGCCGCCCTCGGGCTGCACCCGGCCCTCATGGGCCATGTGGATCAGATGCGCCAGCACCGAGCGGGCCGCCGCCGGATGCAGGTATTCCGGCACGTCCGCGTACATCCGCTTCACCATCTCGGGGATGGTCATCGGGCCGTCCTTCGAGAGGCAGCTGACGATCTGCATCTCGCGGCCGGCGCGGTGCGCCAGCAAGGCCTCGACGAATTGCTGCGGGCTCCTGCCCGTCGTCGCGCGGTCGATCGGCGCGCCATGGGTGGGGTAGTAGCGAACGTCGTCGCGCGGCAGCAGCTTGCGCAAGGACTCGTAATACTCGGTCATGTTGCCGTCGGGCGGCGAGATCACCGTGGTCGACCAGCCCATCACATGGTCGCCGCTGAACAGCGCCTTCTCCTCCTCCAGCGCGAAGCAGAGGTGGTTGGAGATATGGCCCGGCGTGTGCAGCGCGGTGACGGTCCAGCCGTCGCCGGCGATGCGCGCGCCGTCTTCGAGCCGGTGGTCGGGACGGAAATCGTGATCGCCGCCTTCTTCCACCGCGAGGCCGCCTTTGGGCAGCGGATGCGGGCCGAAGGCATAGGTCGGCGCGCCGGTTTTCTGTTTGAGGAGGGCGGCGCCGGGCGAATGGTCGCGATGGGTATGGGTGATCAGGATATGGCTGACGGTTTCGCCCTCCAGCGCGGAGAGCAGAGCGGCGATGTGGTTCTCGTCATCCGGTCCGGGGTCGATCACCGCGACATTGCGGTTGCCGAGGATGTAGGTGCCGGTGCCGTGGAAGGTGAAAGCCGAGGGATTGCGGGCGATCACGCGACGCACCAGCGGGCTCAGGCGCCGGGCTGCGCCGTAATCGAATTCGAGATCTCTGACGAAAGGGATGGACATCGAGGGTACCTGTGAAAATTGACGCTACGTCAAGTGGTTAAATCAGGTGACTGGCATTCACGCGAGCGCGAAGCCATTGACCGCGACGGCGCCGCCTCCGTAATCTGCCATCACTTCAGGGCGACACCAAGAATCGCTTTTCGATGGGGTAGGGAGGGCAAGCTGTCTGAGATTGTCCAGTTGCTGCTGAACGGGCTTTCGGCGGGCTGCATTTACGGCCTTATCGCGCTCGGCTTCGTGCTGATCTACAAAGCCACCGAAATGGTGAATTTCGCCCAGGGCGACCTGCTGATGCTGGGCGCCTTCGTCGCTTTCACCCTGATCGAGACGATGGGCTTCAACTACTGGCTCGCCTTCCTCGGCGCCGTGCTGTTCATGGCGGTGTTCGGCTATCTGCTGGATACGCTGATCCTGCGCCAGGTGATCGGCCAGCCGCAATTCGCCGTCGTCATGCTCACGATCGGGCTCGGCTTCATCTTCCGCGCCGCCGCCTCGATGATCTGGGGCACCGAGACGCGCAGCTTCGAGACGCCGTTCACCGGCGGCGTGACCCGCGTCGGCGGGCTGATCATCGCCGACGTCAACGCCTCGGTCGTCGTCGGCACCGCCGTCCTGTGCGGCGCGCTCTATACCTTCTTCCGCTTCACCCGGATCGGCGTGGCCATGCAGGCGGCCTCGCAGAACCAGCTTGCCGCCTATTACATGGGCATCCCGGTGAAGATGATCTTTTCGCTGATCTGGGCGATTTCCGCCGGCGTGGCGGCGGTCGCCGGCATCCTGCTGGCGCCGGTCGCCTTCATCGACGTCACCATCGGCCTGCTCGGGCTGAAGGCCTTCGCCGCCGCGGTGCTGGGCGGCTTCGGCTCGATTCCGGGCGCCGTGGTCGGCGGACTGATCATCGGCGTGATCGAGCAGTTTTCCGGCATCTACCTGCCCGAGGGCTTCAAGGATGTCGCGGCCTACCTGGTGATCCTTGCCGTGCTGTTCCTGCGCCCGCAGGGCCTGCTCGGCAATATCGGCCGCAAACGGGTATAGGGCGAGACGCCGATGCGCTTCCTGTTCAAGACCGACTATAACCAGGACATCAACCTGTTCCCCGACAACGTGGCGCGGTTCTGGTATGCGCTGCTGGTCGTCGTCCTGCTCGCCGCGCCGTTCCTGCTGGAGGATTTCTGGCTCGGCGAGATCTCCTATGTGCTGATCCTCGCCATCGTCGGCATCGGGCTGATGCTGCTGGTCGGCTTCACCGGCCAGGTCTCGCTCGGCCACGCCGCCTTCCTCGGCATCGGCGCCTATACCCATGGCGTGCTGCTCAAGCTTGGCGTGCCCTTCGTCGTCTCGGTGCCCTGCGCCACCGCGCTCTCGGCCGCCATCGGCGCCGTGATCGGCTTCCCGGCCCTGCGGCTGACCGGCATCTATCTCGCCATCGCCACGCTGGCCTTCGCCTTCATCATCGAGCAGATCCTGATCCGCTGGGAAGCCGTCACCGGCGGCTTTGCCGGCTTCCCGGTGCCGCGGCCGGAAGCCTTCGGGGTGGCGATCACCGACGACGTGCCGTTCTATTATCTCTGCCTCGCCGCCGTCGTGGTCGCGGTGCTGGTGGCGCTCAACCTGCTGCGCTCGCCGACCGGCCGCGCCTTCATCGCGATCCGCGATTCCGAGATCGCGGCGCAGTCGATGGGTGTCAACCTCGCCCGCTACAAGACGCTGGCCTTTGCCATCTCGGCCGGCTTCACCGGCTTCGGCGGCACCTTCTTCGCGCACAAGATCGGCTACCTGGCACCGGACGCCTTCAACATCCTGCTGTCGATCCAGCTGCTGCTGATGGTGGTGGTCGGCGGCCTGGGCTCGATCCATGGCGCGATCTACGGCGCGATGTTCGTCGGCGCGCTGCCGCAGATGATCGCCATCCTGCGCGACTACCTGCCGGAGAGCATCGCCCGCCAGCCGGGCCTCGAGCCCGGCCTGTTCGGCGTCATCCTGGTCTTCTTCATCCTGTTCGAGCCGCTCGGCATCTACGGCCGCTGGCTCAAGGTGAAGCTCTATTTCTCGCTCTTCCCGCTCTACAAGAAGGCGACTTTCAAGCGGCAGAAGACCTATACCAAGTCGGAGCGCTTCCGGTGACGCTGTTCCAGGCCGACAACCTCGCCATCAATTTCGGCGGCATCAAGGCCGTCGACGGCGTCAGCTTCGCCGTGGACAAGGGCGAGGTCTTCACCATCATCGGGCCCAACGGGGCCGGCAAGACCACCGTGTTCAACCTGATCAGCCGCATCTACAACCCGACCGAGGGCAAGCTGCTGTTCGAGGGCCGCGACATCACCAGGGTGCCGCCGCACCAGATCGCGGGCTTAGGCATCGCGCGCACCTTCCAGAATATCGAGCTGTTCGAGCATGCCACCGTGCTGCAGAACCTGCTGCTCGGCCGCCATGCCCATCGCGGCACCAAGCCCTGGTGGGAAATGGTCTTCGCGCCGCATGTGCGCAAGAGCGAGCTGGCGCATCGCGAGAAGGCCGAGCATGTCATCGACTTCCTCGACCTGCAGCATTACCGCGACACGATGATCGTCAACCTGCCCTACGGGGCGCGCAAGGTGGTCGAGCTGGCGCGCGCGCTCTGCACCGAGCCGAAGCTGCTGCTGCTCGACGAGCCGTCCTCGGGCCTGAACACGGAAGAGACCGAGGACATGGCCTTCTGGATCCAGGACATCAAGAACGATCTCGGCATCACCGTGCTGATGGTCGAGCATGACATGAGCCTGGTGAACGAGGTGTCGGATCGCGTGCTGGCGCTGAATTACGGCCGCGTGCTGGCGCAGGGCACGCCTTCGGAGGTGCAGAGCCACCCCGAAGTGGTCAAGGCCTATCTGGGAGGCTGAAGCATGAGCGCGGAACCCAGGCCGGCCCCCGAAGCGCAGACCGCCGAGCCGCTGCTGCGGCTGAGCAACATCGAGACCTTCTACGGCCCGATCATGGCGATCCGCGGCGTCAGCCTCGAAGTGCCGAAGGGCTCGATCGTCACCGTGCTGGGCGCCAACGGCGCCGGCAAGACCACGATCCTGAAGACCATCTCCGGCGTCATGGACCCGCAGAAGGGCAGCGTGGTGTTCGAGGGCCGCGACATCCAGAAGATGGACCCCGACAAGGTGATGCGGCTCGGCATCGGCCATGTGCCGGAAGGCCGCGAGACCTTCCCTTTCCTGAGCGTGCGCGACAACCTGCTGATGGGGGCCTACACCCGCAAGGATGCCGATGGCGTCGCGCAGGACATCGAGATGGTCTACGGCTATTTCCCGCGGCTGAAGGAACGCGAGAACCAGCCGGCGGGTTCGATGTCGGGCGGCGAGCAGCAGATGCTGGCGATCGGCCGCGCGCTGATGGGCCGGCCGAAGCTGCTGCTGCTGGACGAGCCCAGCCTCGGCCTCT
>CAYSCA010000175.1:0-7240 GCA_964429465.1 uncultured Rhodospirillaceae bacterium | reverse complement strand
GCCTCGCCCTGATAGGTGAAGGCGAGCTCGGCGCCCTGCGCATGAACCGCCCTGGCAATACCCCAGGCCAGTGAGCGGTCGTTGGCGACGCCCATGATCAGGCCCCGGCGGCCCTGCATCAGCGGGCCAGCCATCTGCGGTTGCGGTTGCGACATGAATCCCCCGGAAAACTGGCCTCGCGGCCGTGACTACAGGCGGGCGAGAGTAGCCGAAATGAGGGGCGGCGCCAAGACGGATAAGCCCATGCAGAACAACGAGTTGTGGCAAATTGTAACAGCCCGCGCACAGGCCGTATCGGCCATGGCGGGATGGCTTCAGGCCTGTTCCGGCGGCCGCCGCCGCGCCGCCCCGAGCTCGACCCGCTGGCGTTCCAGCCGCTCAAAAACGGCGTCTTCCGGCAGGCCGGCGGCATTCAGCGCCAGACCGCCGAGCTGCAGCGAGGCCTCGATGGCCTCGGCCACGACGCCGGCGGCGCCGAGCTTGCGCAGGTCCACGGCATGGAAGCGGTCGCGGGCCCGGGCATAGATCGGCAGGGTCGGCCATCTGCGATGGGCCTCGGCGACCAGGTGCCCGGTCGCGACCGGATCGTCGAGGGTGACGACCAGGGCCAGCGCCTTGCCGGCATCCAGGCGCTCCAGCAGCTCGATCCGGCTGCCATCGCCGAAATGCACCGGCCGGTTGAGATGCCGCTGCTCGGCGACATTGACGCTGTTGAAGTCCAGCGCCAGCCAGGGGATCGCCTCCGCATCGAGCAGGCGGGCGACGATCTTGCCGACCCGGCCGAAGCCGCTGATCAGGACATGGCCCTCATGGGGCTCGGCGGTCTCGACGCCATGGTCGGTGGCGGCGCGGCGGCCTTCCATGCGGCGCGCCAGGTCCTGCGCCCGGCTGGCGATGAAGGGCGTCGCCAGCATCGACAGCGACACGACCAGCAGCAGGAATTGCGACGGGCCGGCATCGAGCAGGCCGAGCGCCTGCGCCTGGCCGACCGCGACGAAAGCGAACTCGCCGCCCTGGCCGAGCAGCAGGGCGGTCTCCAGCGCAGTCGCGCGGCTCTGGCGGAAAGCCAGCACGAGCGCGCCGAGGATCAAAGCCTTGACGGCGAACAGCCCGGCGACCGCCAGCAGGATTCCCGCCGCTTCCAGCGCGCCGATGCGGATATCGATCCCCATCCCGACCGACATGAAGAACAGCCCGAGCAGCAGGCCCTTGAACGGCTCGATGCTGACCTCGACCGCATGCCGGTATTCGCTTTCCGCCAGCAGCAGCCCGGCGAGGAAGGCGCCGAGCGCCATCGACAGGCCGGCGGCGCCGGTCGCCGCGGCCATGCCGATCACCACCAGCAGGGTCAGCGCCATGAACAATTCGGGGCTTCTGGCGGCGCCGACCGAGCGGAAGAGCGGCCCGAGCAGACGGCGGCCGAGCAGCACGATGGCGGCGATCGTCGCGGCCGCGATCAGCAGGGTGCGGCCGAGCTGCCACAGCAGGTTGTCGCTGCCGAGCTCGAAGCGCGCCAGCGCGCCGATCATGAACAGGATCGGCACCACTGCGAAATCCTGCATCAGCAGCACGGCGAAGCTGGTGCGGCCGACCGGCGTGGCGGCGCGCCGGCGCTCGATCAGCAGCTGCATGACGATGGCGGTCGAGCTCAGGCTCAGGCAGGCGCCGATGACGATGGCCGCCGGCGCGCTGCTGCCGAGCAGGGCGGCAATTCCGGCGATGGCGGCGGCCGCGAGCAGGACCTGGGCGAGGCCGAGGCCGAAGACCAGCCGGCGCATCTGCCAGAGGCGGCCGATCGACATCTCGAGGCCGATCATGAACAGCAGGAACACCACGCCGAACTCGGCCAGCACGCGGACGCCGGCCAGATCCGAGATGGTGATCGCCGCCAGCCAGGGCAGGTCCTCGGCGAACAGTGTCACGCCATAGGGGCCGATCAGCATGCCGACGCACAGGAAGCCCAGCACCGGGCTGAGCCGCAGGCGCTGGAAGACCGGCACGACGATGCCGGCCGTGGCGAGAAACACCACCAGCTCGCGGAAATGGGGGATCGCGGTGCCGTGCTCCATGTTTCATGGTTACAGGCGGGGGCCGCGTCGGCGCAAGGCACGAAAAAGCCGGCCGGCAGCATTGCCGGCCGGCTGGCAGAAAAATTTTAAAATCAGCCGAGGATCGACTGCAGCTTCATCGCCACGCCCATATTTCCCTTCACCTTCAGCTTGCCCATCATGAAGGCGGTGGTCGGGTCGAGATCGCCGGCGACCAGCGACTGGAAATTGTCCATCGACATGGAGATGGTGCAGTCGGCGTCGCTGTCGTCGTTGGTCACCGTGCCGGCATTGCCGTCAATGAAGATCTTGCCGTCATCGCCGAAATCGAATTTCACCGTGGCATCCAGCGCGCCGGGCTGCACGCGCTGCTTCATCTGCGAGGTGATCTGGTCGAGCGACATGATTGGGCCTCCCTGGCTCCGGATTTCGCATCGTCATCGGCGCATTGAAAGTGACGTAACGTCAAGTCCCATGCGGGTTTGGCGGCACCCTATATTGACGTTGACGTAAGCGTCAAGTAGCGTCGATCGCACATAAAAAGCGCGATACACTCCGCGCAGGGAGCGAAGCATTCATGCCGTACCGGTCGGTTTTCCGCGAGCGTCTGTTTGCCGGCCAGGTGGTCCTGGTCACCGGCGGCGGTTCGGGGATCGGCCGCTGCACGGCGCATGAACTGGCCGCCCTCGGCGCCAGCCTCGTGCTGGTCGGCCGCAAGATGGACAAGCTTCAGGCGGTCGCCGCGGAATTGCAGAGCGACAATCCGGGTGCGGAGGTCGAGTGCCTGTCCTGCGACATCCGCGAGGAAGACCGCGTGCGTGAGACCGTCGCGGCGGCGCTGAAGCATTTCGGCCGCATCGATGGCCTGGTCAACAATGCCGGCGGGCAATTCCCGGCGCCGCTGGCGCAGACCTCCCAGAAAGGCTGGGACGCCGTGGTGCGCAACAACCTCACCGGCGGCTTCCTGATGGCGCGGGAATGCTACACCCAGTGGATGGCCGACCACGGCGGCAGCATCGTCAATATCGTCGCCGACTTCTGGAACGGCATGCCCAATATGGGCCATTCGGGCGCGGCGCGCGCCGGCATGGTCAACTTCACCGAGACGGCGGCCTGCGAATGGGGCGTCTCGGGCGTGCGCGTCAATGCCGTGGCGCCGGGCTGGATCGCCTCCTCGGGCATGGACACCTATCCCGACTGGATGAAGCCGCTGATCCGCGACATGCGCAATCATGTGCCGATGCAGCGGCTCGGCAACGAGGCCGAGATTTCGGCCGCCATCGTCTTCCTGCTCTCGCCGGCGGCCAGCTTCATCAGCGGCACATGCCTGCGTGTCGACGGCGCCGTCCCGAACGCGCGGCGGCATTACCCGCTGCCCAGGCATAATAACGCGCCGGCGCCGTTCGACGGCTTTCATCGCGCGGCGGCGCCGAAGGTGCTGGAGGACTAGATGGCGCGGATCGCCTCGCAGGTCGACACGTCATCGGAACAATACCGGCAGAACCGCGCCGACATGCTGGCGCTGATCGAGAATTTCCGCAGCCTCGAGCAGCGCGTGCGCGACACTTCCAATGCGCGCCGTCCGGTCTTCGAGAAGCGCGGCCAGCTCAGCCCGCGCGACCGCATCGCCCATCTGCTCGACCGCGGCGCGCCGTTCCTCGAGATCTCCACGCTCTGCGGCTACCAGATGCATGACGATGACGGCGCCGAGAATATCATGGGCGGCGGCTTCATCGCCGGGATCGGCTCCGTTGCTGGTACCCGCTGCCTGATCACGGCGTCTGATTCCGGCATCAAAGGCGGCACGATTGCGCCGATGGGGCTGCGCAAGAGCCTGCGGGCGCAGGAGATCGCCTGGCGCAACAAGCTGCCGGTGGTGAACCTAGTCGAATCCGGCGGCGCCAACCTGAATTACCAGGCCGAGATTTTCGTCGATGGCGGGCGCGGCTTCGCCAACCAGGCGCGGCTATCGGCAGCCGGCATTCCGCAGATCACCGTGGTGCATGGCTCCAGCACCGCCGGCGGCGCCTATATCCCCGGCATGAGCGATTATGTCGTCGTGGTGAAGAACCGCGCCAAGATCTTTCTCGCCGGGCCGCCTTTGCTGAAATCCGCCACCGGCGAGATCGCCACGGATGAGGAGCTTGGCGGCGCGGAGATGCATACCCATGTCTCAGGTGTCGCAGAATACCTGGCCGAAGACGACGCCGATGCGCTGCGCATCGCGCGCGAGATCTGCGAGCGCCTGCCCTGGCGTGAGCGCGGGCCGCAACTGCAGAAGAAAAGCTGGCAGCCGCCGGCCTACGATATCGACGAGCTCTGCGGCATCGTGCCGGTGGATTACCGCAAGCCCTACGACGTGCGCGAGGTGATCGCGCGCCTGGTCGATGCCAGCGACGTCACCGATTTCAAGCCGACCTATGGCGGCGCCACGATCTGCGGCCAGGCGACAATCGAGGGCGAGGCGGTCGGCATCATCGGCAATAACGGCCCGATCGATACCGAAGGCGCCGCGAAGGCCGCGCAGTTCATCCAGCTCTGCGACCAGGCCGACATGCCGCTCGTCTTCCTGCAGAACACGACCGGCTACATGGTGGGCAAAGAGGCCGAGCGCGGCGGCATCGTGAAGCATGGCTCGAAGATGATCCAGGCCGTCACCAATGCGCGGGTGCCGAAGCTGACCCTGCATATCGGCGCCAGCTTTGGCGCAGGCAATTACGGCATGTGCGGCCGCGCCTATGATCCCCGCTTCATCTTCGCCTGGCCGAATAACCGCATCGCCGTGATGGGCCCGGAACAGGCGGCCGGCGTGCTGGCCATCGTGGCGGAGGAGAAATTCCGCCGCGCCGGCGCCGAGCCCGACCGGGCCGCGCTGGACAAGATGAAGGCCAAGGTGGTGGCCAAGATGGAAGCGGAAAGCACGGCGCTGTTTGCCACCGCCCGGCTCTGGGATGACGGCCTGATCGATCCGCGCGACTCGCGCCGCGTGCTG
The DNA here is from genome assembly GCA_964429465.1 of uncultured Rhodospirillaceae bacterium. GTDB lineage: Bacteria > Pseudomonadota > Alphaproteobacteria > Ferrovibrionales > Ferrovibrionaceae > Ferrovibrio. Next base: position 2,200 of record CAYSCA010000175.1, on the reverse strand, counting down.
GCGCTGTGCCTCGAAATCTGCCGCGACGCCGATGCGCGGGTGACCAAGACGAATGCCTTCGGCATTGCCCGCATGTGAGGAGAACCGCCATGGAATTCACCCAGGAACATGAAGGCCTGCGTCGCAACCTGATCAAGTTCATCGACACCGAGATCAATCCCCATGTCGATGAATGGGAAGAGGCGGGCATCTTCCCGGCCCATGAGCTCTTCAAGAAGATGGGCGATCTCGGCTTCCTCGGCATAAACAAGCCGGTCGAGTATGGCGGGCTGGGCCTCGATTATTCCTACCAGATGGTGATGATCGAGGCGCTGGGCCATATCCATTGCGGCGGCGTGCCGATGGCGCTGGGCGTGCAGACCGATATGGGCACGCCGGCGCTGGCCCGCTTCGGCTCGGACGAGCTGCGCAAGGAGTTCCTGGCGCCCGCCATTGCCGGCGACCAGGTGGTCTGCCTCGGCGTCTCGGAAGTCGGCGCTGGTTCCGATGTTGCCGCGATCAAGACCACGGCCAGGAAAGACGGCGGCGACTACGTCATCAATGGCGGCAAGATGTGGACCACCAACGGCACCCAGGCCGACTGGATGTGCCTGCTGGCCAATACTGGCGAGGGACCGATCCACCAGAACAAGTCGCTGCTCTGCCTGCCGATGAAGACCAAGGGCGTGCAGATCGCCCGCAAGCTCGACAAGATGGGCATGCGCTCCTCCGACACCGCCCAGGTCTATCTCGACGATGTGCGCATTCCGCAGCGCTATCTGATCGGCCAGGAAGGCCACGGCTTCGTCTACCAGATGCAGCAATTCCAGGAAGAGCGCCTGTGGTGCGCCTTCTCTTCGCTGCTCGCCTTCGACCGCCATATCGACGAGACGATCGAGTATACCCGCCAGCGCAAGGCTTTCGGCCAGTCGATCCTCGACAACCAGGTGGTGCATTTCCGCCTGGCGGAGCTGAAGACGGAAGTCGAGCTGCTGCGCTCGATCAGCTATCGCGCCGCGGATCTGATGCTGAAGGGCGAGGATGTCACGCTGCTGGCGTCCATGGCCAAGCTGAAGGCCGGGCGGCTGGCGCGCGAGATCACCGATGCCTGCCTGCAATATTACGGCGGCATGGGCTTCATGAACGAAACCCCGATCAGCCGCGCCTATCGCGACAGCCGGCTGGCCTCGATCGGCGGCGGCGCCGACGAGGTGATGCTGGGTATCATCTCGAAATACATGGGCATCCTGCCGGGCAAACGGAAGTGATCACCCCGGTGCGTCTGTTGCCGGGCAATCCCCCCACTCTCCCGACGCAACGCGGCGGGCCCCACCCTTTCCCTCAGGGAGAGGGTGGTCGGGTGGGTGTGGGCATGACCGGGTGCCGCGCATGACGCAGCCTTTCGACACCATCCTGGTCGCCAATCGCGGCGAGATCGCCTGCCGGGTGATCCGCTCGGGTCGCGCGCTGGGCTACCGCATGGTGGCGGTCTATTCCGAGGCCGATGCCGGCGCGCCGCATACATTGCAGGCCGACCGGGCCGTCTGCATCGGTCCGGCGGAAGCGAAGCAGAGCTATCTCAGCATAGACGCGATCCTGAAAGCGGCGCAGGACACGGGCGCGCAGGCGATCCATCCGGGCTATGGCTTCCTGTCGGAGAATGCGGATTTCGCGCAGGCCTGCGCCGATGCGGGGCTGGTCTTCATCGGCCCGCCGGCGGCTGCCATTGCCGCGATGGGCAACAAGGCCGCTGCCAAGCGCCGCATGATCGAAGCCAATGTCCCCTGCGTGCCGGGCTATCAGGGCAACGATCAGAGCGACGCCGCGCTGATCCGCGAGGCGGAAAAGATCGGCCTGCCGGTGATGGTGAAGGCGGCGGCCGGCGGCGGCGGCCGCGGCATGCGGCTGGTGCGCGAGAAGGCCGAGCTTGCCGCGGCGATTTCCGGCGCGCGCTCGGAAGCGGAAAATGCCTTCGGTTCCGGCGAGCTCATTCTGGAAAAGGCGGTGGTGAACGGCCGCCATGTCGAGATCCAGGTCTTTGCCGACAGCCACGGCAATGTGATCCATCTGGGTGAGCGCGACTGCTCCGTGCAGCGCCGGCATCAGAAGGTGATCGAGGAAGCGCCATCGCCCGCCATCGATGCCGATCTGCGCGCGAAAATGGGCGCCGCTGCTGTGGCTGCGGCGCAGGCGATCGGCTATGTCGGCGCCGGCACGGTGG
>CAYSCA010000174.1:0-7243 GCA_964429465.1 uncultured Rhodospirillaceae bacterium | reverse complement strand
ATCGGGAAAAGGCCCGGTTTCCATGCGAATGCATACAATCATATGCGCCCGCAAAGACTTTGCCTGTCATGACAGCCAGCAGCGCGGGGCCTTGCCCGATGCGAACAAATATGGTACATTGGCGCGAAACAGTCAAGGTGATTCATGCTCCGCCGCCGCCAGCCCGACCTTCCCTATCTGCGCCTGAAAGACTGGGCCGATTCCGGCGAGGCGCTGCATGTCCGCTGCGCCGCCTGCGCCGCGGAAGCGCGGCTCCGGCCGGCCGCACTCATCGCCCGCCACGGCTGGCATGGCGCCTTCGCCAGGGCGGTGGGCGGGATCACCTGCGTGGAATGCGGCGGGGCGACGGAGGTGGTGCGACAGTCAGCATCGCAAGGAGCTTGCGGCCGCGAGGCGGTCCAGGTTTAGGCCAACCCCCGCTGCACCCGCATTGCGGTTGAAACAAAGATGCGCGGTGACGCCTCGCATCAGGACCGACTGATCAGCCTTCCGGACAGCAGAGATGCGGAAGCCCGGTGCGCCCGGGCTTCCGCCGGAAGAGTCAGATCCGGGCGTCACATCTTCTTCTGGCCCATGCCGGCCTTGCTGTCGCCGTCCTTGTGCTCGGGCATGCTCTTCGCCTGCTCCTTGGTCAGGTTCTGCGCCACCACGCGGTCGCCCTCGGCGCGCAGCTGCGCCACCGGAATCGCCACGGTCTTGGCGCCGATGCCGAGGAAGCCGCCGATATCGACCAGCACCGAATTGGCCTTGTTGTCAGGCCCCATCAGCACGCCGTCGATCTCGCCGACCTTCTCGTTGTCGGCGCCGTAGAGGTCCTTGCCCTTGAGCTGGTCCGCGTTCATCGCGGCCATGCCCGAGCCCATCGCGCCGGTGCTTCCCGCGCTTCCCTGGGCGGTGCTGCTGCCCGGCGTGGCATCCTGGGCGCTGCCATGCGAGCCGGAGGAGGAGGGCACGCCGGTCTGGCTCTGGTTCATCACCGGCGCCGAGCCGCCGCCGGCGGGCGGTGTGGTATTGCTCTGCTGCGCCGAGAGCGGCGCGCTCAGGCCGACCGCAAGGGTCAGCGCGGTTCCGGCGAGCAGAAGGCGGTCGATCTTCAGCATGGCTGTCTCCCTTCAGGATCGTGTTGCCGTCCGCCACGAACCAGCGGGACGGCGAAGGGTTCCGGATTTCCTGCCGCCCTGTCGCCGGCGCGGCTCACATCGCGGTGAGCCGGCAACTTTCCCGGCCGGGGCACGGAATACCGGCATCGGAGTTATGGATGGCAGATGCGTCATGGCCGGCCATTCGCCGCCGCCATGCGCCGGAGGCATGATCATGACAGCGATTCCGCATCCCGCCGCCATTCTGCTGCTTGTCCTGCTGCTGGGCCCGGCCGCGGCGCAGGCCCAGACCGCGCCGCCGGCACAAGAGTCCGCCGGGCAGGAACCCTCCGCCCGCGAGCTGGGCGCGGCGATGGGTCAGGTGATGGAGCAGATGGGCAGGATGATGGGGGGCATGGCGCAGAGCATGGGTGGCAGCATGCAGCGCATGCTGGACGCGATGCAGAAGGAAGCCGGCCTGCAGGGCGGGAAAAACGAGCATATCGAGGGCAAGCTCGCCTTCCTGAAGGCCGAGCTGAAGATCACGCCGGCGCAGGAGAAGGCCTGGGAGAGCTTCGCCGCGGCGATGCGCAAGGCGGCCGCGATGACGCTTCCCGGCGGAGCGGGCGCGGGCGCGACCCTGCCCGAACGCATGGACAGCCAGGCCCGCCTTCTGCAAGGCCGGCTCGCCATGCTGCAGGCGAAGAAGGATGCCATCGACCGGCTCTATGCCGTGCTGTCGGCGGAGCAGAAAACATCGGCCGACGACCTGATCGAGCAGATCGGGCTGGTCTAGCGCCGCCGCGCCGCTTCAGTTCTTCGTCTGGCCCGGCCGGCATCGAGTCCGGCCGCGAAGATCGCGACGAAACGGCGGAGGCGTTGCCGGGCGCGGGCTTCGCTGCTCTCGCCCTCCAGGAGGCCGGCGACGGAATCGACCAGCAGGCCGGCGGCCTCGCGCGCCGGCGCCGCCGCCAGCCCGCTGCCCTCGCGGATGATCCGTTCCAGCAGGGCGAGGAAGCGCGCATTCATATCGGCCGAACCGGCGCCGCACAGGCGGTTCTTCTCATCGATCAGTTCGCGGCCATGGGCCGAGGCGTGCAGCAGGTCGAAGGCCCAGCCGACCCGCGCCTCCATCACCGCGGCCAGGCGCTGCTCCAGGCTGCCCTGCTGCTGCAGGGCCGCCTGCGCCGCCGCCTTCACCGCGGCCAGAACGCCGTCGTTGATGCGCTGCGACAGGGCGCGGAACACCGCTTCCTTGTCGGCGAAATGGTTGTAGAGCGCCGTGCGCGACAGGCGGCTCGCCGCGGCGATATCGGCCATCGCGGTGCCGGCAAAGCCCTGCTGCGCGAAGCAGCGGAAGGCGGCATCGAGGATCTGCGCCTGCGTGTCGCGCGGCGGCGCTGCGGTGGGCGCGGTGGAGGCGGTCATGCCGTAGCTTGACACTTCGATGTCTAGATGTAAAGTTTACACAATATCACATATGTGTAAACCAGGAGAATTCCATGCCGCCCATCGCCCGCAGCAGCATCGTGATCGCCCGGCCGCCATCCGCGGTTTATGCCTTTGCCACCGGGCTGGAGCGGTTCGGCGCCTGGTTTCCGGGCGTGCGCGCCATCGCCGCGGCCGACAACCTGGCGCCAGTGCAGCCGGGCAAACGCTATCTGGAAACCGTTTCGCTGCCTTTGCGCGGGCTGCGCCGCATCGTCATCACCGTGGTGGCGGCTGAAGCAGACCGCTTCTTCGCCACCGAAGGTGCGCTGAAGCCGCTGCTGCCGCGCATGGAGATGCGCTTTGTCCCCGACGGTGACGGCACGCGGCTGGAGTGGCAGATGCTGAGCCGGAGCCGCAGCCGGCTGGTGCGGCGTCTGCTGCTGCCGCTGGCGCGCCGCGTGATGCAGCCGCGCGCCGAAGCCGGCCTGCATCGCCTCAAGGCCTTGCTGGAAAGCGCCGCCGCCTGAACGCGCGATGCGTGCCGCCGGTCAATCCGCGGCTTCGGCGGCCGGTGTTTTCTTCACATCCGGCCAGTTGCGGTCCTGCTCGGAGATCGTCGTCACCGGCAGCGGCCAGGCGATGCCGATGGCGGGGTCGTCGTAGCGCAGGCCGCGCGAGGCCTCGGGCGAATAGGCGGCCGAGACGAGGTAGTTCACCTCGCAATTGTCCTCCAGCGTCTGGAAGCCATGCGCGAAGCCAGGCGGGCACCACATCATGCGGTAATTCTCCGAGGTCAGCTCGGCGCCGAACCACTGGTATTGCGTGGGCGAGCCGGGCCGCAAATCCACGATCACGTCGAAGATGCGGCCGCGCGGGCAGCGGATCAGCTTGCCTTCCTCATGCGGCGCCACCTGCCAGTGCATGCCGCGGAGCGTGCCCTTCGCCGGGTTCCACGAGACATTGCCCTGCAGGGCCTCGACATGGATGCCGTGATCGGCGAATTCCTTGCGGCACCAGCCGCGCGCGAAGAAGCCGCGATCGTCTTCGCGCTTCTCCAGCTCGATGGTGAAGGCGCCCTTCAGCGTCGTCTCACTGAAAATCATAGGCCTGCCACTCCAGCTTCGGGGACACCTGGCTCGTCTCCATCAGGTTTTTCAGGGTGCGCAGCCGGGTATAGGGCGGCGCCTGGAACACCGCTTCGGTCATCTTCGTGCGCTCGAAGATGCTGCGCAGCTGGCGGAAGCCGCGCTCCGCCGACCAGTGGCATTTGAAGCCGGGCAGATGCTGGCGGATCTTGTCGAAGGAGACGCGATAGCTGCGGTTGTCGCCGCCATTGTCGCCGAACTCGATCTCGCAGCCGGGGAAGACCTTGGCCGCCGTCTCGGCGATCTCGCGGATACGGTAATTCTGGTCGTTGTCGCCGACATTGAAGATCTGGCTGAACACCGCGTCGCGCGGCGCCATCAGCACGGCGGCGAAGGCCTGGCTGATATCCTCGACATGCACCAGCGGGCGCCAGGGCATGCCGTCGGAGGTCATGGTGATCTTCCCCGTCGTCCAGGCCAGGCCGGCGAGGTTGTTCAGGACGATATCGAACCGCATGCGGGGCGAGGCGCCGAAGGCGGTCGCCAGTCTTAGGAAAGTCGGCGAGAAGCTGTCGTCGGCCAAAGCCGAGACATCGCGCTCCACCAGCAGCTTGCATTTGGCGTAAGCCGTCAGCGGATCGGTCGCGTCGGTCTCGGTGCGCGCCTCGGCGCCGCCGGCGCCGTAGACGCTGCAGGACGACGCATAGACGAAACGCTTCACGCCGGCCGCCTTGGCGGCCTTCGCCAGCTTCACCGATGCCTTGTGGTTGATCTCGAAGGTCAGGTCCGGGTCGTTCTCGCAGAGCGGATCGTTGGACAGCTCCGCCAGATGCACCACGGCGTCATAGCCTTCCAGGTCGTCCGGCGTGATGCTGCGGATATCGCGCGTGATCATGCGCGCGCGGTCCTTGCCGTCATGGAACAGCCAGCCGGCGCGGTAGAAGCCGGTGTCGAAGCCGGTGACATCGCCGCCGAGTTTCGCCAGATACGGCGCCATCACATTGCCGATATAGCCGTCGCCGCCGGTCATCAGAATGCGGCCGAGCCGGCTCTGCCGGGCGCCGCCGCCGGATTCCTGCTCGCGGTCGAGGGTGTCGGTTACCACGCCTTCCATGGGGCCTCCTGTTTGCTCCACATGGCTTCCAGCAGGTTGCGGTCGCGCAACGTGTCCATGTTCTGCCAGAAGCCGTCATGCCGGTAGGCGATCAGCTGGTTCTCGGCCGCCAGCTTCTTGAGCGGCTCCTGCTCCCAGACCGTGTCGTCGCCGTCGATATAGTCGATCACCTCGGGCTGCAGCACGAAGTAACCGCCGTTGATGTAGGAACCGTCCTCGTTGCGCTTCTCGCGGAAGGCCTGGACCATCGGGCCGGTATCGCTGGAGGCGATGCCGAGCGCGCCGAAGCGGCCGGGCTGGTGCACGGCGGTCACCGTGGCCAGCTTGCCGTGGCTTTTGTGGAAATCGATCACATCGGCGATGTTGAGATCGGTGACGCCGTCGCCATAGGTGAGGCAGAAGGGCTCGTCCGGATCGAGATAGCGGGCGATGCGCTTGATGCGGCCGCCGGTCATGGTGTTCTCGCCGGTATCGATCATGGTCACCTTCCATGGCTCGATGCCGTTGCGCAGGATCTCGGTGCGGCCGCTGTAGAGGTCGAGCGACAGGTCGCAGAGATCGAAGGCGTAATTCTTGAAATACTGCTTGATCAGGTTGCCCTTGTAACCGCAGCAGATGATGAAGTCGTTCAGCCCGTAGCGGCTGTAGATCTTCATGATATGCCAGAGGATCGGCCGGCCGCCGATCTCGACCAGCGGCTTGGGCCGGATCGCGCTTTCTTCCGCGATGCGCGTGCCGAAGCCGCCTGCCAGGATCACCACTTTCATCTTGCTCTCCGTCAGAGGCTGTTCGGGTTACTCGGCGACCTCGCGCATCGCCGGCGCGGGCTCCGCCGCCGCGCGGCCGAAGAACAGACGGTCCTGCTCGGCACGCAGGCGGTCGATCAGGCGGTCCTCGGGCAGGATCACGTCGTCGTAAGACACGACTTCGTCCTTCCTGATGTCGCGCTTGAGCACGCAGCCGGCCGCCAGACCGATCGGCAGCAGCCGCTCGCGATGCACCACGTCGCTGTTCTCGGCCAGGCCGTAGGTCATGTAATGGCCGAGATCGTCGAGCGTGGCGCCCGCCTTGAGGTCGGTCTTGGCCGCGGCGATGACATCGACGCAGGGCGCGCCGAGCGGGCGGAGCGCGGCATCATTGAACAGCACGGCGCGGGCCGCCGTGTTCGGCGCCTCGAAATGGCAGAGATGATAGGGCGTGTAGAAGCAGTAGAGCGGGCCCTTGCCGAGCTTGTAGAGCTCGAGGTAATGCCGCTGCTGCGGATGCTCCACCGTGCCGAGCACGAAGACGCCGGGGCCGGGCGCCGCGCCGGTGACGTAGTCGACGATGCCCGGCGTGCCGATGAAGCGTTCGGCCTCGAGCTGCTGCGCCGCGACATCGACCGGCGTGCCGGCATCCACCGTCGGGCCGATCATGCCGCGCCTGGCCACCCGCATGCCGGTGCCGTTGGCGATGATGGCCTGCTCGAAGGACACCTTGGTGCCGTCGGCGAAAGACGTGACCATATGCGGCTTCTGGCCCCAGCGTTCGGCGAAGGCCTTCTGCGTCGTCGGGTTGCGGTAGGGATCGTGCAGTCCCTTGATATTGCCGCAGACCACCGGGGTGACGCCGAGGCCGCGCACGAAGCGGAAGAGGTTCATGGTGACGCCGGGCTGGTCGCCATCGGCATCGGTGAAGACCACGCCCTTCTCGGCGGCGCGCCGGCCAAACAGCGGCCCCAGCGTGCCGTCGATCTCCGGGTTCATGGCGACGACATGCTTGCCCTGCTCGATCGCATAGGCGATCGCTTCCGCCGCATAGTCGATCGAGCCGGTGACCTCGATGATGCATTCGATCTCCGGCGCCTCGCAGAGGAGCCGCCAGTCGTCGGTGATCGCCGGCGTGTTGCTGTCGATGGCGGCGCGCAGCTCCGGCAGGGAGGCGACGGCGCGCGGCTGCTGGCCGGCTTCCTCATAGGCCCGGCGCGCGGCCTCGGGCTTGCGGGCGGCGATGGCGCAGAGCCGGATGCCGGGGATTGCGGTGGCGATCTGCAGCGCGATGCCGCGGCCCATGAAGCCGGCGCCGATCATGGCGATGCGGATCGGGCCCTGTTCGCTGCGGCGTTTTTCGAGAGCGGTGTCGAGAATGATCATGGCGGCCATTTAGCCCCGGCGATGTGGAATTTGCGCGTGACCAAAGCGTGGTCGCGGGACGGCGCCGGACTTGTTATGATCCGGGGATTCACACCGTTTTCGGGATGCTGTGACCGGACGATGACCAGAGCGACAAGGCCGGATGGAAAATCGCCGGCGCGATTGCGGCTGATGCTCGGCGGCGAGATCGCGCTCGGGCCGGGCAAGGCCGATCTGCTGGAAGGCATCCGCGATACCGGCTCGATCGCCGCCGCCGGGCGGCGGCTGAACATGAGCTACAAGCGGGCCTGGCTGCTGGTCGATACGATGAACCGCTGCTTCGCCGCGCCGCTGGTGGATGCCGCGACCGGCGGCAGGGCCGGCGGCGGCGCGGCGCTGACGCCGCTGGGCGAGGAGGTGCTG
>CAYSCA010000173.1:0-7245 GCA_964429465.1 uncultured Rhodospirillaceae bacterium | reverse complement strand
ATCATGATGCCCAGCGTGCCGCCGGCCGCGATCACGCCGGTGGAGAAGCCTGGATGATAGCCGAAGCGCCGCATCTCGGGCAGCGCCACATTGGTCATCGTGGCCGCGGTCGCCACCGACGAGCCGTTGATCGCCGCGAAGCCGGCGCAGGCGCAGACCGTCGCCATGGCGAGGCCGCCGCGCCGGTGCCCCAGCCAGGCCTCGCCGGCGCGGAACAGCTCGCGGCTCATCCCGGCGGCGGTCGTGAACGCGCCCATCAGGATGAACATCGGGATCACGGCAAGATCGTAATCGGTCGCGACGCGGATCGGCGATTGGGCCAGCAGGTTGAGGGCCGGGTTGACCGCGGCGAGGAGGCCGAAGCCGCCGACGCCGACGATCCCCATGGCGACGCCGACCGGAACGCGCAGCACCATGAGAACAAACAGCGCGACGAAACCGCCGACGGCGACGAGATCCTGACTCAATTACGCCCCCTTCTGCCCGGCGATCAGCCGGATGAGCCGCAGCAGCAGCAGCAGGGCGGCCAGAACGATGCCCAGCGCGGCCAGCGCGTGGAACGGCCAGACCGCCAGCCGGAGATCGAAGGTCTGCTCATGGCTCTCGAAAACGCTGACCACCTTGGTCCGCAGCATCCAGGCAAACAGGCCGAAAAATACCAGCGTCACCGTCGTCGCGAAGATATCGATGGCGCGCCGGGCCCAGGGCGGACTGACTTCCCAGAGGCCGTCGACCTGGATATGGCGGTTGCGATAGCCGGCCAGCGCAATACCCCAGAACATCGCGGTGCCGAGCAGCAGGCGGGAGAAATCGAAGGCATCGGGGATGCCGTAGCTGAACAGCCAGCGCACCATCACGGCGCAGAAGGTCAGCAGCGCCACCGCGCCGAGCAGCAGCCCGGCGATCATCTCGACCCTGTCGGTGAAACGATTCATGGAAAAAGACTAGCGCAGGAAGCGAGGCAGGGCGACCGCCATGCAGGCGGCGGCCGCCCTCCCCCTCATGACCGCGTCAGAACGCGGCCGCGTTGCGCTTCTTCAGCTCGGCCTTCAGGTCGGCCAGCGCGGCCTTGCCGTCGACGCCGACCTTCTTGACGTCCTCGTACCAGGCCTGCGTCATCTGGTCGCCCAGCTTGTGCCAGGCGGCCATATCGGCGGCGCTCGGCTTCACGCCTTCATGACCGGGCAGCGCCAGCATCTTGGCAATGCCGGCATGCTCGAAATCCGACCAGGGCGTATTGATCTTCTCCGACCATTCCGCCGTGCAATGGGCATCCATCGCCTTCTTCTGGCTGGCCGACAGCTTGTTGTAGCTGTCCTTGTTCATCGCCAGCACGAAGTTGGAGATATAGAGCGGCACTTCCATGTGGTACTTCACCACCTTGTCGATGCCGAAGAGGAACAGGCTGCCCCACGGGAAGGTGATGACATCGGCCACGCCGCGCTCGAGCGCGTCGCGGGCTTCCGGCGCCGAGACCTGCACGTTGGTGCCGCCGGCCAGAGTCACCAGGCGGGCGACAGACGCATTGCCGGGACGGATTTTCATGCCCTTGACATCGTCAGGATTGGCGATCTTCTTCCGCGAGTGGAAGGTGCCGGGCTCATGCACGAAGGCCATGCAGACCTTCACGTCCGGCATCTCCTTCGCCGCGTATTTCTTGTACCAGGTGTCGATCGCCGCCGAGCCGCTCTTGGCATTCGAGAACAGGAAGGGCAGTTCCGCGCCGGCGATGACCGGGAAGCGGCCCGGCGTATAGCCGGGATTGACGTAAGTGAGATCGGCAACGCCGTCGCGCGCCATGTCGTAATGGTCCTTGGCGGCGCCGAGCTGCTGGGCGGGGAAAATCTGCACCTTCACGGTGCCGTTGGTCGCCTTCTCCAGCGACTTGCCCCATTCCTGCCAGGCCGGATGAAGCGGATGCGCCGGTGGCAGCCAGTGGCCGAGCCGCAGGGTGACGGCCTTGTCCTGCGCGGCGGCAGGCGCGGCGGTCATGCCAAGCGCGGCGCCAAGACCGAGAATGGCAGCGCAGGCAAGAAGGTGACGTTTGATAGCCATGATGGTGTTTCCTCCGCGTCTTGGGCTGGCCTCTGTTGCTGGCGGGCCGCCCTGCGGATCGCAGCCTAACAGCGGCATTCCGGAGTGTCCAGACGAAATCGTTTGAACTCAAACTAATCGTTGACGCCTGCGGGGGCCGGTGCAAGACTCAGACAATAGATTGAGGAAGTGATGGAACGCTCTTTCGCGAAAGAGATCGAAAGCCTGCGGCTGAAAACCGGCGAAACCTTCCGCGGCGAAGGCATCCTGGCCGTCACCAAGGCGCTGCTGCAATCCGGCGTTTCCTATGTCGGCGGCTATCAGGGCGCCCCGGTCTCGCATCTGATCGACGTGCTGGTGCAGAGCCAGGACATCTTGGACGATCTCGGCATCCATCTGGAGACCTGCACCAACGAGGCTTCGGCCGCCGCCCTGCTCGGCGCCTCGATCAACTATCCCGCCCGCGGCGCAGTGACCTGGAAGTCCATCGTCGGCACCAATGTCGCCTCCGATGCGCTGAGCAACCTTGCCTCGGCCGGCGTGGTCGGCGGCGCGCTGATCGTCATCGGCGAGGATTACGGCGAAGGCGCCAGCGTGATCCAGGAGCGCAGCCACGCCTATGCGATGAAATCCTCGATGTGGCTGCTCGATCCGCGGCCCGACCTGCCGACCATTGTGCGCTGCGTCGAACAGGGCTTCGAGCTCTCGGAGGCCTCCAACACCCCGGTCATGCTGGAACTGCGCATCCGCGCCTGTCATGTGACGGGAGAATTCCCGGCGAAGGACAACCGGGCGGCGAAGGTGTCGCGCAATGCCCGCCTGCCCGATCCCGCCACCTTCAATTACGACCGCCTCGCCCATCCGCCCGCCACCTTCATGCAGGAGCGGCTGAAGCTGGAGCAGCGCATGCCGGCCGCACGCAAGTTCATCCTCGAGCGCGGGTTGAACGAGGTGATGCCGGGCGACCTGTCCGAGATCGGCATCGTCGTGCAGGGTGGCCTGTACAACGCGCTGAACCGCGCGCTGATGAATCTGGGCCTGAGCGATGCCTTCGGCCAGAGCCGCGTGCCGACGCTGGTGCTCAACGTCACCTATCCCCTGGTGCCCGAGCAGCTGACGCAGTTCTGCGCCGGCAAACGCGCCGTGCTGATGGTCGAGGAGGGCTCACCCGACTATATCGAGCAGGCCTTGCACGCCATCCTGCGCAAGGCCGACATCAACACGCGGCTGCACGGCAAGGGCATGCTGCCGGCGGCGGGCGAATACACCATCGAGGCGCTGACCCGCGGCCTGATCGCCTTCATCAAGGCCGAGCAGCCGCAGATCGATCTGGGCGCCGCCGAAGCCGCTTTCGGCCAGGTGCTGGAGAGCCGTCGGGATGCCCAGGCGCTGATCGGCCCGAACCTGCCGATGCGACCACCGACCTTCTGCACCGGCTGCCCCGAGCGGCCGGTCTTTACCGCGATCAAGCTGGTGGAGCGCGATATCGGTAAGCTGCATGTCGCGGCCGATATCGGCTGCCATGCGCTGGCCACCTTCGCGCCGTTCAGCCTCGGCAATTCGATCCTCGGCTACGGCATGTCGCTGGCATCGGCCGCGGGCGTCGGGCCGCTCTCCAGCAAGCGGCCGCTGGCGATCATGGGCGATGGCGGTTTCTGGCATAACGGCGTGCTGAGCGGCGTCGCCTCCTCGATCTTCAACCGCGGCGACGGCGTGCTGGTCGTCATGCAGAACGGCTATACCTCGGCCACCGGCGTGCAGTACCTGCCCTCCTCGGCCGGCAACCGCGTTGACCATAATCCCGGCGGCTCGGATATCGAGACGACGGTGAAGGCGCTCGGCGCCCGCTGGGTGCGACGCATCCGCAGCTACAGCCTGCCCGAGATGGTGAAAAGCCTGCGCGAGGCGATGACCACGGCCCAGCAGGGCCTGAAGGTGATCATCGCCGATGGCGAATGCCAGCTCGCGCGCCAGCGCCGCCTGCGCACCGAGGAAGCCAAAGCACTGAAATCGGGCCGGCGCGTCGTGCGCACCCGTTTCGGAATCGATGATGCCGTCTGCACCGGCGACCATTCCTGCATCCGGCTCTCGGGCTGCCCGTCGCTGACCATCAAGCCGAATCCCGATCCACTGCGCACCGATCCGGTGGCGAGCGTGAATTCCGGCTGCGTCGGTTGCGGCCATTGCGGCGAGGTGGCCCATGCCGCCGTGCTCTGCCCCTCCTTCTACAAGACCGAGATCGTGCATAACCCGACACTCTGGGACCGGCTCACCGACCGCGTCCACCGCGCGCTGATCGGCTGGCTCGGCGGCAAGCCGGCGCCCGCTCCGCAGCCCGCGGCGGGAGAATGAGCATGGCTGCGACGCGCCCGATCTGCATCCTGATCGCCGCGATGGGCGGCGAAGGCGGCGGCGTGCTGACCGGCTGGATCACCAGCGCGGCCCAGCGCGAAGGCTTTCCCGTGCAGGCGACCTCGATCCCCGGCGTGGCGCAGCGCACCGGCGCGACGACCTATTACATCGAGATCTGGCCGGAGAAGACGACGCGCCGACCGGTGATGTCGCTCAATCCCGCGCCCGGCCAGGTCGACGTGATGATTGCCAGCGAATTCGTCGAGGCCGGCCGCGCCATCGCCAACGGCTATGTCACGCCGGACCGCACGTTGCTGATCGCCTCCACGCACCGCGTCTTCGCCATCGCCGAGCGCAGCGCCATGGGCGACGGCCGCTACGACACCGGCAAGCTGTTCCGCGCCGCGCGCGATTTCTCGCGCGACCGCGTCCTGTTCGACATGGACGAGGCCGCGAAAGAATCCGGCAGCATCCTGAATGCCGTTCTGCTCGGCGCGCTGGCGGGCTCCGGCGCCCTGCCGATCCCGGCGGCCACCTTCGAGGCCGGCATCCGCGGCGACGGCAAGGCGGTGGAAAGCAATCTTGCCGGCTTCCGCTTCGGCCTCAGTCACGGCGCCGGCCAGGCGGATGTCGCTCCGGTGCCGGCGACGCCGATGCAGCGCTTCGCCGATGAGGGCGTGAAGCGCCTGACCGATTACCAGGATGAGGCCTATGCGCGGCTTTACCTGCAGCGGCTGGAGCCGATCGCCGCCCTGGGCGACGACACGCTGACCGCCGAAGTGGCGCGGCACCTGGCGCTGCGCATGAGCTTCGAGGATGTCATCCGCGTCGCGCAGCTCAAGATCAAGCCCGAGCGTTTTGCCGCCATCGAGCGCGAGACCCGCGTGCAGGCAGGCCAGCCCTATGCGGTGGCCGATTTCGTCAAGCCGGGCATCGAGGAGATCGCCTCCCTGCTGCCGCCGGCCCTGGCCCGCGCGGTGATCGCCGTCAGCATCCGGCGCGGCTGGATGGACAAGGTGCATTTCGGCATGCAGGTGAAATCGAACCGGCTCGGCGGGTATCTACGCTTCCGCCTGCTGGCCGGCCTGCGCCGCTGGCGCAAGCACAGCTTCCGCTATCAGGAAGAGCAGCAGCGCATCGCGGACTGGCTCGACCTGATCCGCAAAGCCGCCGCGCTCGATCTGCAGCTCGCGCGCGAGATCACCGAATGCGCGCGGCTAATCAAGGGCTATGGCGATACCTACAAGCGCGGCCTGGGCAATTACCTCGCCATCCGCGAGGCGGTGATCCTGCCGGCGCTGGAGGGCCGCATCGCGCCGCCGCCGGCGGTGGAGGCGATCGTGCAGGCCCGCACCGCGGCGCTGGCCGATCCCGAGGGCCAGTCGCTGGCGAAGACGCTCACCGCCTTCGCCGCCAGCCGCGCCGCCCTGCCGCAGGCGGCCGAATAGCTACAGCCGGAACGAGACGCTGAGCGCGCCGAACTGGTCGTTGTCGTCCTGGCCTTCGTATTCGCGGCTGCGGATCACGTGGGTATAGGCGAAGCGCACACCCTCGACGATCACCGCCAGGCCGAACTGCACATCGCCCACCAGGGTCTCGCTCTCGACGCTGCGGCTGTCGGCGAAGGTGTTGCCGTCGAGGAAGATGTTGCGCGCCACCGCGCGGCCATCGACACCGCCGAACAGATACCAGCCGAACCCTTCCGGCGCGCGCTCGAAATAGCCCGAGCCCGGCAGGCTGGGCTGCACCCGCGGCGGGCCGTAATCGACCGGCAGGTTCTGGCCGAAGCGGAACATCGCGCCCGTATTGGCATAGGTGTAGACATTGCCGAGCGCGGCGCCGGCATGCGGCGTGGCATCGAGGCCGAAGCCGGCGGGGAATTCCAACTTGGGCGACTGCCAGCTGCGCTGGTAGTTGAGCTGCAGGGTCGGCTCGTTCTTGAGCTGATGATCCCAGCCCATCGGCTCGGGCGAGTTGATCACCTCATGGATGGCCTTCTGCGACTGCTCGGCCAGCGAGGCGGGGCCGACCATGCCGAGGCTGATCTGGAACTGGTCGAGCACCGGACCGGTGCGGGCCACCACGCCGATCGAGCCATAGAGCCAGCCGGCATAGGGCCGCTCGTCATCGGGCGGATCGGTGAGCCGGATATCGCCCGGCGTAAACATGCTCTGGCCCAGGCCGTATTCGATGCGCAGGTCGGTCTCGCCGTCGAACATCGGCAGCCGCATCGCGGCGTTGCGGATCCAGGCCGGCTCGCCGCCTTTCGGCGTCAGGTAGGTGGCGCGCACGCCGCTCGTGTAATGCTGGTCGGTGTCGTAGAAGAGGTCGTTCTCCATCACCAGGCTGAGGATGCCGGCGGGATCCTGGTCGGGATCGCGGCCGTTGCGCTCCAGCGTCTGGGCCTGCACGAGGCCGGGCGCCGTCGCCAGCATGGCGGCCAGCAGGAGGGAAATGCGGAAAGAGGCAGTCATCGCGGAAACAGTCTGGGACATCGGAAGGAACTGCCCGCCTTGTGGCTGCGGAATGTGGCGGTCTCGCGGCACGCGCCGGGATTTCTTCATGACGAATTGTTACCGGATGTTAATCCAGCCCCGATTGCTAGTCGTGCAAAGGCCGCTTCTGCCGCAACCCCTTGATCGCGCCGCGCCGCACCTTCGCCTCCACCCGCCGCTGCTTCGACCCCAGCGTCGGCCTGGTCGCCCGCCGCGCCTTCGGCACCACGGCCGCCTGGCGGATCAGGTCGGTGAGCCGCGCGACGGCATCCTCGCGGTTGCGCTCCTGGCTGCGATGCTGCTGCGCCGTCAGCACCAGCACGCCGTCGGCGGTCAGGCGCCGGCCGGCCAGGACCTCCAGCCG
>CAYSCA010000172.1:0-7277 GCA_964429465.1 uncultured Rhodospirillaceae bacterium | reverse complement strand
TGGACGGCAGCATCGACCTCGCCGTCCATTCGATGAAGGACATGCCGACGCAGCTGCCCGCCGGCCTGACGATGGCGGCCTATCTGCCGCGCGAGGATGTGCGCGACGTGCTGCTGGCGACGCGGAAGACGAAGCTGGCCGAGCTGCCGCGCAATGCCGTGGTCGGCACGGCGTCGCTGCGGCGCAAGGCCTTCCTGCTGGCGCGGCGTCCCGATCTGGACGTCGTGACCTTCCGCGGCAATGTGCAGACGCGGCTGCGCAAGCTGGAAGACGGCGTGGTTGCCGCCACCTTCCTCGCGCTGGCCGGCCTGCACCGGCTGAAGCTGATACCCGAAGGCATGTGCGTGCTGGAGCCGGAGGAGATGCTGCCGGCGGTGGCGCAGGGTGCCATCGGCATCGAATGCCGCGACGGCGACGCGCGCGTGCTCGGCTATCTCGCCGCGCTCGACGATCCCGAGACGCGGCTGCGGGTGGAAGCCGAGCGTGCCCTGCTGGCGGTGCTGGACGGCTCCTGCCGCACGCCGATCGCGGCGCTCGCCGAACTCGACGGCGGCAGGCTGCGGCTGCGCGGCGCCATCGCGCGCCCCGATGGCAGCGACCTGATGGAAATCGAACGGAGCGGCAGCCGCGATGACGGCGTCGCCATGGGCCGGGATGCCGGCGCGGAGCTGAAGAGCCGCATCGGCCCGGGCTTCTTCGACACGCCATGACGCGGCATGCCCTGATCACCCGGCCCGAGGCGGAAGCGGCAAGACTGCAGCAGCAGCTCGCCGCGCGCGGCATCGCCGCCGATATCGCGCCGCTGCTCGACATCCGCATCCATGCGGTGGCGGCCCGGCATCTGGCCGAGGCGCTGGATGGCGTCACCGCGCTGCTGTTCACCTCGGCCAACGGCGTGCGCGCCTTCTGCGCCAACAGCGCGCGCCGCGACCTGGCGGTCTTCGCCGTCGGCGAGGCGAGCGCGGCGGCGGCGGCGGCGGCTGGCTTCGCCGAGATCACCGCGGCCGGCGGCGACGTGCACAGCCTGGCCGAGCTGGTGCAGGACGAGCATCCGCCGCGCAAGGGCGCGCTGCTGCATGCCGCCGGTGCCACGCTGGCCGGCGACCTGCAGACGATGCTGCAGCGGAACGGCTACGACGTGCGGCGTGTTACCTTCTATGCCGCGGAGCCGGCCGGCAACCTGCCGGAACCGGTGGCCGAACGCTTCCGGGCCGGCGGCTATGAGGCGGCGCTGTTTTTCTCTCCCCGCACGGCGGCGACTTTTGTTGGCCTGAGCACGGCTTCGGGCATAATGGCCGGTGCCGCCGCTTGCGCCGCTTTGTGCCTCAGCGCCAATGTGGCAGCGGCGCTGGCGGCCCTGCCCTGGCGCGAGGTCAGGATCGCCGCCAGGCCGAGCGAAGCCGACCTGCTGGCGTTACTCTAGCGGGACCATTTCGGGCGAACAGCAATTTTGGACGGACCATGAGCGAGACGCCGAGCGACCGGAAGAGCGACAGCGGAGAGAAGATCATCGATGCCGAGGTCGAGCCGCTGGCCAAGGCCCGGCCGCGCCGCCTGCTGAAACTGGCGGTGTTCTTCGGCCTCGCGCTGATCGGCAGCATCGCGGTCGCCGCGCTCTATCACCTGTGGAGCACCGACCGCCTCGACCAGATCTTCGCCGGCCGCAGCGCGCCGCAGCCATCCTCGCCGACGGCGGTGACCCTGCCGGTCTCGCCGCCCGCGCCCACACCTGCACCCGCCGCGCCGGCGCCGGTTGCCGACACGGCCAGGGTCGAACAGCAGGCCGGGCGCATCGATGCGCTCGAGCAGCGCCTGGCGGCGCTCACCGCCGGCCTCGAGCGGCTGCAGCAATTGCCGTCGGACTCCGATCTCGACCGGCAGAAGCTCGGCGAGCTCGAAACCCGGCTGAAGGCATCCGAGGCCGCGCGCGCCGATCTGGAGCAGAAGATCGCGCTGCTGATCCAGACGGCGGAAGCGCAGACGGCGCAGCGCAGCAGCCTGCAGCAGCAGGTCGGCGCGCAGCAGCAGCAGCTTGCCGATCTGCAGGGCCGGCTGGCCACGGCGAATGACCGGAACGCCGCCGCCCTGCGCGAGCCGCTGACGCAGCTGCTGGCCTGGAGCGAGTTGCGCGACCGCGCGCGCAGCGGCCGGCGCTTCGCCGACCAGGCCGCCGCCATCCTGCCCTATGCCGAGCGCCAGGGCGGCGCACTGGGTCAGGCGGCAGCCGGCTGGCGGGATTTCGCCGAGAAGACGCCGCCGGCGATGGCGCGGCTCAGCGGCCGTTTCATGCCGCTGCTGGAGCAGCAGCTTTCGGCAAAGCCCGAGAGCGGCAGCGAACCCGATCCCGCCACGCAAAGCTGGTGGCAGCGCGCGATCGACAAGGTCGCCGGCCTGGTCAGCATCCGCAAGCTCGGCGGCGCGGAAGAGAACCGGCCGGAAAGCCGGCTGGCGGCAGCCGAAGCGGCGATGCAGGCCGGCGATGCCCCGGCGGTGCTGGCGGCGCTCGACGGGCTTGCGCTCACGCCGGAGCTTGCCGAATGGCGCGACCAGCTGAAGGCGCGGCTGGCGCTCGATGCCGCGCTGGATGCCTATGGCGCCGCGCTGCGCGCGCATCTCGCGGCCCTGCAGTGATGACGGGGGATTAGCGCCGATGCTGCGCCTGTTCCGCACCGGAGTGATCCTGGCCCTGCTGATGCTGCTGGCCGGCCTGGCGGCCTGGCTGGCCGATCAGCCCGGCCGCATCCGCATCACCTGGTTCGGCTATCTGATCGAGGCGCCGGCGCCGCTGCTGGCGCTCGGGCTGGTGCTGCTGGCGCTCGCCATCTTCGCGCTTGCCTGGATGGCCGCCTGGGCGGCCGCGCTGCCGCAGCGCCGGCGGCTCAGGCGCCAGGCGAAAGGCTACGCCAATTTCGCCGCCGGCATGGTGGCGGTCTCGGCCGGCGAGCCGGAACGCGCCGCGAAGCTCGCCGGCCGCGCCCGCGCGCAGCTCGAGGATCCGGCGCTGACCCGGCTGCTGACCGCGCATGCGGCGCAGCTGGAGGGCAACCGCGATGCGGCGCGCGACGCCTTCGCGGCGCTGGCCGAAGATCCCGGCACCGCCTTCCTCGGCTATCGCGGCCTGCTGTCGGATGCGCGCCAGCGCGGCGACATGGCTGCGGCGCTGACCTACGCGCAGCGCGCTTCCGCGCTGCGGCCGGGCTCGCCCTTCGCGGCCGAGGCCGAATTGCAGCTGCTGGTCGAGCGTGGCGACTGGGCCGGCGCGCAGGCCAGGCTGGGCCAGGCACGGCGCAAGAAGGCGGTGCCGAAGGACGCGGCGAACCAGCTCGCGGCGCGGCTCGATCTCGCCGCCTGCCATGCGGCGCTGCTGCGCAACGAGCCGAAGCCGGCCTACCGGCTGGCCGAACAGGCGGCAAGGCGCCTGCCCGAACATCCGGTGTCGCCGGTGCTGCTGGCGGCTTCGGCGAAGGCCGGCGCCGGCGCGCATGGCCTGCGCGAGCAGGCGGCGCAGGCTTTGCGGGGCGCCTGGACGCGGCAGCCCTGCGAGGCCTATGCCGAAGCCTGGCTGGACCTGCAGCGCGACAGCGCGATGGACACATTGGTGCAGCGCGCCCGCGATTTCACCGCCGACAAGCCGGATGCGCCGGAAAGCCGGCTGCTGGTCGCCGCCGCAGCCCTGCAGGCGCATGATTTCGTCACCGCGCGGTCGCTGCTTGCCGCCGGCAATCCGGGCGCCTGGGGCGCGCGGCTGATGGCCAAGCTGGCAGAGCTCAGCGACGGCGACGAAGCCGAAGCCGATCGCTGGCGCAGCCGGGCGGCCGAGCATCACGGCCTGTGGCAATGCGGCAGCTGCGGCACGGGCCATTCCGCCTGGGCGCCGCTCTGCACCCATTGCGGCGCCTTCGATGCGCTCGATCCGACGCGGCTGGGCGAAACCGCGCCGCTCGCTTTGCCGCCGCGCCCGCTGTTATCGAAAAATTAGTTCCCGCATCCGCAGCGCGACAATCGCCGCCGCGCGCCGCTCGCGCTGGCGGCGGAATAGGCTGAAACCCATTCCGGTTACGCCGCCCGATCCTGCTTGGGCAGCAGTTCATAGGGCGGCTGGAAGCCGGGCAGGGCGGCGATCCGTTCGCGCCAGGCCTTCACATTCGGCCAGGCAGTCGGATCGAACTTGCCTTCCTCCATATGGATGAGGGCACCGGCAAGGCCGATATCGGCAATCGTCGGGCGCTCGTCGACCAGGAAGCGCCGGCCTTCCAGCAGGCTGTCCAGTACGCCCAGGCCCGCTTCGGCATTCTTGCGCATGTAGTCCATCACCGCGGCATCGGGCTTGGCGAAGCGCTCGAAGAACCGGGTGCGGCCGACGCCGGGCGACAGCCGGTCGGTCTCCCAGACCAGCCATTCGCGGATGCGCTGGCGCTCTTCCGCGTTGCCGCCGCCGAATTTGCCGGTCTGCTCGGCGAGATATTCCAGGATGGTGTCGGCCTGGCAGAGATTGAGCCCGCGATGGACCAGCACCGGCACCTGGCCGTAGCGGTTGAGCTGCAGGAATTCCGCCGTCTTGTGCTCGCCCTTGGAGAGGTCGACATGGCGGTAATCGAAGGGCAGGCCGCTCAGGCCGAGCATCAGCCCGACCTTGTAGGTCGGGGCCGACAGAAAGCTGCCGTAGAGCGTGTATTCAGCCGCCATGCTGGGATTTCCTCCGGGTTTTTTGGGCGGCGCAGACTTGCCAAGCCGCCATGCGGACCGTATTTTCCGCGCGCCCCTCGCCCCGGTCAAGCGAACCGGATGGAATGGCGGGCGGCGGCCCAAAACGGCCCTTGCCGGCGTAGCTCAGCGGTAGAGCAAGACTTTCGTAAAGTCGAGGTCGGGGGTTCAAATCCCTCCGCCGGCACCACTTCCCGGACAGCGTGGGTATTCTAGGGACCGGTCGGGGGCCGCTCATAGCCGTCGGCCAGCACGGCCCGCACGCAGGCGACCACGTCGGCGATGGCGAAGGGCTTGGTGATATAGGCGTCGGCGCCGAGATCCATGCCGAAGCGCTGATCGGCCGCGCCGCCCTTGGCCGACAGCATGACGATGCGGATGCCGTCATACTGGCGGTTGGCGCGCAGCGCGCGGCAGATCTCGTAGCCGTTGCCCTTCGGCATCATCAGATCCAGCAGCACGACATCGGGGCGCTCCTGTTCGACCGCCGCGAGCACCTGCTCGCCGTCGGTCGCGATGCGCACCGCATGGCCCTCGCGCTGCATCAGGAAACTCAGCGCCTGCGAGATGTTCGCATCGTCATCGGCGATCAGCACCGAAGCCGCCATATTTCCTCCTTTTGCGGGAGTTTTTCCCGCATTGGACCGCCGCCCGGGAGCCGGCGAAATTTGTAAACGCCTTGTTTTTGGTCCACAAGCCTCACACAATTACAGGTATAAAGGGCGCCATCAGCAAAGGGGCTGACGGATGACAAACAGCGCCGCGGTCGCGACCCCGGTCGAAAGCGCCATTTCCGGCGACGGCCTGGCGTTCGCGCATACCCGCATCCTCGTCGTCGAGGATGACCGCGACGTTGCCGGCCTGGTCGGACGCGAGCTGCGCGCGCTCGGCCTCACGGTCGACGTGATCGGCTTTGCCGAGGATGCGCTGCTCGCGACGCGCGATACCGATTATGCGCTGATGGTCGTCGATCTCGGCCTGCCCGACCGCGACGGAATGGATCTGGTGCGGGAAATGCGCAAGCGCGCCATCGCCACGCCGATCCTGATGATGACGGCGCGCGGCAAGGTCGAGGACAAGGTCAGCGGCCTGTCCTGCGGCGCCGACGATTATCTGGTGAAGCCCTTCGCCGTGCCGGAATTGCGCGCGCGGGTCACGGCGTTGCTGCGCCGGCCCTCGTCGCTGAAGGATCGCCGGCTCGCCGTTGCCAATATCGTCGTCGACCGCGATGCGCTGGAGGCGGTCGTCGACGGCGCCAGCGTGCCGCTGACGCGCAAGCAGTTCCAGCTGCTCGAGCTGCTCGCCCGGCGCAAGAATCACATGACGCCGAAGCGGATGATCGAAGAGGCGCTCTACGGCTACAACGACGAAGTCTCCGGCAATGCCATCGAGGCGCTGGTCTACAAGCTGCGCCAGAGCCTGCGCGCCGCGGGCGCCGAAGCCGAGGTCGAAACGCGCCGCGGCATCGGCTATCGCCTGGTCGAGCGCCATCGCGCGGTCGTCGATGGCTGAGGCGCCGAGCGCCGCCGACCTCGCGCTTCTCGATCCGGACGGCAGCTTTGCGCTGCGGCTGGCCGCGGATCGCGCGACGCTGCGCGAACTTGGCGGCGCCCTCGCGGCACCGGCGCCGGCCGGCGCCCGGTCCGACCGCCTTGCCGCCCTCGAGCGGGTCGCGCACCGGCTTGCCGGCGCCGCCGGGACCTTCGGCCATCTTGCGGTGAGTGCCGCGGCGCTCGATCTGGAAGAGCGGATGATCGGCCTGCGGCAGGGGGCGGGTGACCGGCAGGCGGCGGCAAGCGCCCTGGCCAGGCTGACCGGCGCGCTCGACCAGGCCATCGCCGCGACCCGGCGATAATCCCAGAAAATCAGTTTCAGATCAGTTTCGCATCAGATTCTTCTCAGCCTGCTGCCGTTTACTGCAGGCCGGATTCGGTGGGGGAGCTGAGCCGGGGTAATCCCGTTTCGGCGTGTCGGGCCTTCGGGTGCAGTGCGCCGGATGAATTGTTCCTCCCTTAATCCCAAGGCGGCCGGCCAGACGTCGGCTTGAAACTGGAAATTAGGGAGAGAAACCATGTCTCTTGATCTGAAGTATGGCCTGTCGCGCCGCCGTGTAATGCAGTTGGGTGCGAGCGCCGCAGGTGCCGCATTGCTGCCCTCCATCCCGTCCCTCGCCTGGGCTGCGGACATGCCGCCGATCGGCACCTGGCCGGCGGGTTCGGAAGGCGACACCGTCAATGTCGCCGCCGCCGTGCCGCTGACCGGCAGCTATGCGGCGCAGGGCGCCGACGAGCTCAAGGGCTGGGAGCTCGCCGTCGAGCATATCAACAGCGGCCATGAGCTGATGAAGAAGCTCGCGCCGAAGGTCAGCAAGGGCCTGCTCGGCAAGAAGGTCAACCTGCTCTCGGCCGATTCGGGCGCCAAGCCGAACAACGCCGTGCAGGCCCAGCAGACCTTCATCAATGACAACAAGATCATCATGATGACCGGCTCGACCTCGTCGGCCGTGGCGGTCGCGCTCAACAAGTTCGCCCAGCGCGAGAAGATCCTCTACGTGGCCGGCATTTCCGGCTCGA
>CAYSCA010000171.1:0-7292 GCA_964429465.1 uncultured Rhodospirillaceae bacterium | reverse complement strand
AGGCGCAGCTTGCGGGTCGCCGATTTGCGGCCGACTTCCTTCTCGGCGCGGCGGCGCAGGCGGTCTTCCATCCGCTCGACGACGCGGTTGAGCAGCGCATTGGCATGCTGCGGCGCGCCGGCCAGCCAATGGTCGAAATGATCCTTCACCGCCTGCTCGACCAGCTTCTGCGCTTCCACCGTGACCAGCTTGTCCTTGGTCTGGCCCTGGAATTGCGGCTCCTTGATGAAGGCCGACAGCATTGCCGCCGCGGCGCCGACGATATCGTCGGCGGTGATCGACGAGGCCTTCCGGTTATTCGTCAGCTCGGCGTAATCCTTGAAGCCGCGCAGCAGGGCCGAGCGGAAGCCGGCCTCATGGGTGCCGCCTTCCGGCGTCGGCACGGTGTTGCTGTAGGAGTTCAGCCAGCCTTCGTCGATCTCCTGCGGCCAGTGGATCGCCCATTCCACCTGGCCGCGCTCGCCGGCCAGCGCCGCGCGGCCGGCAAAGGGCGTCGGGGTTACGGTCTGCTGGCCTTCCAGCTGGGCCGCCAGATAATCCTGCAGGCCGCCGGGGAAATGCAGCGTGGCCGAGGTCGGCGTGTCGTCGCCGGCGAGGATCAGCTCCGGCGCGCAAGTCCAGTGGATCTTCACGCCCGGATAGAGATAGGCCTTCGAGCGGGCCATCTTGAACAGCCGGGCGGGGCGGAAATGCGCGCCCTTGCCGAAAATCTGCTCGTCGGGATGGAAGGCGATGCTGGTGCCGCGGCGGTTGGGCGTCGGCCCGACCTTCAGCAGCTTGGTCTGCGGATTGCCGCGCGAATATTCCTGGCGCCACAATTCGCGGTCGCGGGCGACCTCGACGGTCAGCCGGTCGGACAGCGCATTCACCACCGAGATGCCGACGCCGTGCAGGCCGCCGGCGGTGGAATAGACCTTGGACGAGAACTTGCCGCCTGAATGCAGCGTGGTGAAGATCACCTCCAGCGCCGACTTGGTCTTGAACTTGGGATGCGCATCGACCGGGATGCCGCGGCCGTTATCGACGACCTTCAGCACGCCGTCGGCCTGCAGCTCGACCTCGATGCGGTCGGCATGGCCGGCCACGGCCTCGTCCATCGAATTGTCCAGCACCTCGGCGAAGAGGTGGTGCAGGGCACGTTCGTCGACGCCGCCGATATACATGCCGGGCCGGCGCCGCACCGGCTCCAGGCCTTCGAGAACCTCGATGTCCTTGGCGGTGTAGTCGCCGCCGCGCTTCGCTCCCTGCTGGAACAAGTCGTTCATTATACTCACTGATTCGGATTGTGGGGTGACTCGTATTTGCGCCGCAGTATAGTGGGGGCGATAGTGGCGAACAACCGACTGGGGACAGGAATGACGAAACCAGGCAAGGCGCAGAAGCGCGGCGAACCGGTGATTCGCTCGGCGCCGATGCCGGCCGACATGAACGGCAACGGCGACATCTTCGGCGGCTGGGTGCTCAGCCAGATGGACATCGCCGGCGGCGTGGTGGCCGCCCGCCGCGCCCAGGGGCGCGTCGTCACCGTGGCGGTGGATGCCATGACCTTCCACCAGCCGATCAAGGTGGGCGACATCGTGTCGATCTATGGCAGCGTCATCCGCGTCGGCCGCACCTCGATGGCGGTGAAGCTGGAGACCATCGTGGCGCGCCGGCTCGATCCGACCGAGATCAAGGTCACCGAGGGCGTCTACACCTACGTCGCCATCGACGAGAATGGCCGGCCGCGGCCGGTGCCGCAGGATACCGTGGTGACCGAAGCCGAGTGAGCGCAGCAGCCCCAGTGAGAGTATTTCCAGTCAGAGTCATCCCGGTGAGAGCCGCCCCAGCGAGAGCCGTATCGTGAAAAGACCGCCGAAGAATGTGCCGCCGGGCGAGCCCGGCCATCACTGGGCCGCCGACGAGATCGTGGCGCCCAGCCTGATCGCGCTGAAGGCCTGGTACGACGAGGCGCGGGGCACGCGCGCCATCGTGCCCTTTGCGGAATTGCCGCATGTGGAAACCCTGCCGGGCGTCACCGACCTCGCCATCGTCGAGGTGCGGGCGGATGGCAGCTATCCCTATCTTGCCACCGGCGAGGGCTATCGCCGCACCGCGGCCGTGGGCGGCGGGCCGGGGCTGCAGCCCGGCCCCGACGGCGTGATGGCGGAGACGCGCGCCGTGATCCGTCAGCATTTCGGCCTGGCGATCGCCCAGCGCGGCCCGTTCCATGTCAGCGTCACCCGCTGGGACGGGCCGAAAATCCTGCAATACGACCGGCTGATCCTGCCGCTGGACGACGGCAGGCCCGGCCGGGAAGGCAGCGAGATCACACACCTGCTGGTTGGCGAGGTTTTCCTGCGGCTGGCCAAAACCGGGTGAAGAGGCGGCTGTCTCAAGCCAAGTCACTGGAAATATTGGGCCGAAACTGTCCAGCTGCGAGCCAATTGCAGCCCATTGGCCGCCAATTCGATCCCGTTCGATGCCAAGTGAGAGCCAATTGGATGCCAATGGAATCCGATTGAGCACCAGCTGAGTCCCGTTCGATCCTGTTGAATCCCGGCGATACACCCGCGATGCGGGTGTCCGGCGCCGAGCGGGGCGATCCGGCAAGCGACATATGGACGATGGACAACAGCGGGATTGAAGAACATAATATGAACAAGCTGGAATGTCAATCCGGGTTGCACCTGCCGGCCAGGCTCTTATCTGCCGATGGTGAAACTCTCGACGGCCTGCGGGATCGGCATCGGTATGGCACTCGGTGCAATCATCGGGACGCTGCTGGGCAATGTCACCATGGGTCTCGGCATCGGCCTGGCACTCGCGATCGCCATGGGGCTGGTCATCAATCCGGCCGGGACCGGGATTGGCGGTTCAGGCGCAACAATGACGGTCACGCGCCCTGGCGAAACACAACCTGCCGCTGTTCCGTCCTGATTTGTCTCCGATCGGGGAAGGAATCGCCTGCAATTCGCAAAATTTGAGGTACAAAATTCTGACTCCTGTTTGTCCGTGCCCAGATTTCCTTGGAGACGCCATGGCTTCCGGCAAGAAAACCAAAGCGCAAACCGGCGTCGCAGGCCTCGACGATATTCTGGCGGGCGGCTTCTCGACCGGCCATCTGTTCCTGCTGGAAGGCGAGCCCGGATCGGGCAAGACCACCATTGCCCTGCAGTTCCTGCTCGAGGGCGTGAAGGCCGGCGAGACGTCGCTCTACATCACGCTGTCGGAAACCGAAGACGAATTGCGCACCAGCGCGGAATCGCACGGCTGGAGCCTGAAGGGCATCAACGTGTTCGAGCTGGTCCCGGCCGAGACCTTGATGGATGCGGACCAGCAGCAGAGCCTGCTGTATTCATCCGATCTCGAACTGGGCGAGGCGACGAAAAAGATCTTCGACCTGTTCGAGCGGCTGAAGCCGGTTCGCGTCGTGCTCGACAGCCTGTCGGAAATCCGCCTGCTGGCACAAAGCTCGTTGCGGTATCGTCGCCAGATTCTTGCGTTGAAGCATTATTTCTCGCGGCAGCGGGCGACGGTCCTGCTGCTGGACGATCTGACATCCGAAAGCCAGGACAAGACGCCGCACAGCATCGTGCATGGCGCCGTTCGGCTGGAGCAGCTGGCGCCGCTTTACGGGGCGGAGCGCCGCCGCCTGCGCGTCCTGAAATACCGCGGACAGAAATTCCGCGGCGGCTATCATGATTTCGTCATAGCGACCGGCGGCGTCCGCGTGTTTCCCAGGCTGGTCGCTTCCGAGCATCGTGCCGATTATGTCCGCGGCCAGCTTTCCAGCGGAGTGGCGCAGCTCGACGGTCTGCTCGGCGGCGGTATCGAGAGGGGCTCAAGCGCCCTGATCCTGGGGCCTGCAGGAACCGGCAAGTCGCTGATCGCCATTCAGTTCGTGCTCGCGGCGATCGAGCGCGGCGAACGCGCCGCCATGTTCATCTTCGATGAGGAAGAGGGACTGCTGCTGCAGCGCATGGCGGGCATGGGAATCGACCTTCAGTCGCTTCAGGAATCCGGCAAGCTGACATTGACGAAGATCGACGCTGCTGAATTGGCGCCGGGGGAATTCAGCCACGAAGTCACGCGCTGCGTCATTGAGCATGATGTCAAGACCGTGGTGATCGACAGCCTGAACGGTTACCAGGCGGCGATGCCGGAAGAGCAGATGCTGATCCTGCATCTGCACGAGCTGCTGCAGTATCTCAACCGCCAGGGCGCCTCGACCTTTCTCACCGTCGCCCAGCACGGACTGGTCGGCGACATGGAGGCGCCGGTCGATGTCACCTATCTCGCAGACACCGTGATCCTGCTGCGGTATTTCGAGGCACGGGGAGAAGTCCGCCGCGCGCTTTCGATCATCAAGAAGAGAACCGGGATGCATGAATCGACGATCCGGGAATTCCGCGTCGGAAAAGGCGGATTGACGGTTGGCGAGCCGCTCACCGGCTTCAATGGTGTGCTCACCGGGCTGCCGTCATTTGCCGGGAGTGATACCGCTCTCCTGAAAGGCGGAGCGTGAAATGCCGTTGCCGGGGCCTTCCTCCCAGCGCGCCCTGATTCTCGCGCCGCAAGGGCGCGACGGCAACATTGCAGCCGCCCTGCTGGCGGAGGCCGATTGTCCGTCGTATATCTGCGCCGACCTTACCGAGCTTGTGCATCAGCTCGAACTGGGCGCCGGGCTGGCGCTGATCGCGGAAGAAGCGGTCCGGAATGCCGATCTGCGCAGGCTGTCGAGCTGGATCGCCAATCAGCCGCCCTGGTCGGATCTGCCGATCATCCTGCTCACGTTGCGCGGCGGCGGGGTGGAGCGCAATCCGGCCGCGGCGCGGGTCTCGGGTCTGCTCGGCAACGTGACGTTCCTCGAGCGTCCGTTCCACCCCACAACGCTGATCAGTGTGGTCCGCATGGCGGCGCGCAGCCGGCACCGGCAATACCAGGCGCGCGCCAATCTCCAGAACCTGCTGGATGCCGAACAGCGGGTGGAAGCCGAGCGCGCCGCCCTGGCCGAGCTGAACGAGACGCTGGAGCAAAGGGTACGCGAGCGCACCGACGCGCTGAGGGCGGAAATCGAGGAGAAGCAGCGCGCGCAGGAACAATTGCGCCAGATTCAGAAGATCGAGACGATCGGTCATCTGACCGGCGGCGTGGCGCATGACTTCAACAATCTGCTGGCGGTCATCCTCGGCAATCTGGAATTGCTGCTCAAGCGGGTGCCGGACGATCCGAGGCTGCATCGCCTCATCAACGGCGCGTTGCAGGGCGCCCGACGCGGCGCTTCGCTGACCCAGCGCCTGCTGGCCTTCGCCCGGAAACAGGACCTGCATGCATCGGCGAGCAATATCGCGCAGCTGATCGAGGGGATGAAGGACCTGCTGGCCCGGCTGGCCGGGCCGCAGATCACCATCGCCCTGGAGCTCGACCGGGATCTTCCGCCGGCCAAGGTGGATGCCAACCAGCTCGAACTGGCGGTGCTCAATCTGGTCGTGAATGCGCGCGATGCCATGCCGGAGGGCGGGAGCGTGACCGTCGCGCTCGACGAACCGGAACAGGCCGACAGGACGCTGGCGCCCGGCCGCTATCTGCGCCTGCGGGTGATGGATACGGGCACCGGAATGGATCAGGCCACCCTGGAGCGGGCGATCGAGCCGTTCTTCTCCACCAAGCAGCTCGGGAAGGGCACCGGCCTGGGATTGTCGATGGTTCATGGCCTGGCGATCCAGCTCGGCGGCACGCTGCAATTGCAGAGCACGCCGGGCGAGGGCACCATCGCCACGATGTGGCTGCCCGTGACGGCGGAGCAGGTGCAGGCGCAGTCGGCCGCGGCGCGGCGGAAGGACGCGGCCGCGCCCGCGGTGATCCTCGTGGTCGACGACGATCCGCTGATCTCGGCAAGCACCACGGACATGCTGGAGGATCTCGGGCATACCGTGATCGAGACCCATTCCGGCAGGCAGGCGCTTGAGGTGCTGTCCAGCGGGGCAGCGGTGGACCTGCTGCTGACCGACTATGCCATGCCGGAGATGATGGGGCTCGAACTGGCCAGGGAAGCCATGACGATGCGGCCCGGGCTGCCCGTACTGCTGGCGACGGGCTACGCCGAATTGCCGCCGGATACGGCCCTGAACCTGCCGCGGCTTGCAAAACCTTATCTGCAGGACCAGCTTGCCGCGCAGCTTGCCGCGCTGCTGCGCTAGCCGGCATCTCGGCTCGCGTTTCTTGCGCGACGGCTGCTGCCGGCGCCGTTCAATGCCCTTGTTTAGATCCGGGACCAGAACCGGGCGGAATGGGCCGGGCGGGGCCGGCCTGCCGCGCCTGAACGCCGGCCGGAATTCGGCCAAATTCCGGAAGCTGCCCCGTAACTTACCCGCAGGGCTTTTCCTCCGGGCCGCCAGGGTGTAAACACCGCCCGGCTTGAATAGCGGAGACCGGTCCGATGATGACGTTGCTTCTGGTGGTGCATATCCTGCTCGCGCTGGCGCTGACCGGCGTGGTCCTGGTGCAGCGCTCGGAAGGCGGCGCGCTGGGCATGGGCGGGGGCGGCGGCTTCATGACCGCGCGCGGCCAGGCCAACCTGCTGACCCGCACCACCGCGATCCTCGCCGCGCTGTTCTTCCTCACCAGCATCACGCTGGCCTTCCTGTCGGGCAGCGCCTCGACGACTCGGCCGCGCTCGATTCTCGACGTCCCCGCGCCGCAGACGCAGCCCGCCGCGCCGGCCGAGCCGGCCAAGCCGAGCGTCCCGCTCTCGCAGTAATCGCCTGAACTAAAAGACCAATTCGGCGTTTATGAAATCGCGCGCCGCGGCGCGCCGGAACCCTTTTTTGTGTGCGATGGATAGCTTAAACAGGAGGCCCATGACGCGGTACATCTTCATCACCGGCGGCGTGGTCTCCTCCCTCGGAAAAGGTCTGGCATCGGCGGCTCTGGGTGCGCTGCTGCAGGCCCGCGGCTATACCGTCCGCCTGCGCAAGCTCGATCCCTATATCAACGTCGATCCGGGCACCATGAGCCCGTATCAGCATGGCGAGGTCTTCGTCACCGATGACGGCGCCGAAACCGACCTCGATCTCGGCCATTACGAGCGCTTCACCGGCGTGCCCGGCCGCAAGAGCGACAACATCACGACGGGGCGCATCTACCAGACGGTGATCGCCAAGGAGCGCCGCGGCGACTATCTCGGCGGCACCGTGCAGGTGATCCCGCACATCACCGACGAGATCAAGGACGTCATCGCCACCGACAATGACGGCGTCGATTTCATGCTGGTGGAAGTCGGCGGCACGGTGGGCGATATCGAAAGCCTG
>CAYSCA010000170.1:0-7323 GCA_964429465.1 uncultured Rhodospirillaceae bacterium | reverse complement strand
CACCATCCGGCGCGTCGTGGTTTCGACCTATCAGTCGGTGTCGGGCGCCGGCAACGAGGGCGTCACCGAGCTGGAGCGCCAGACCAAGCAGATCCTGGTCAACGATCCGGTGGTGCGCGAGAAGTTCACCAAGCAGATCGCCTTCAACGTCATCCCGCATATCGATGTCTTCCTTGACGACGGCTATACCAAGGAAGAATGGAAGATGACGGCCGAGACCAAGAAGATTCTCGACCCGAAGATCAAGCTGACCGCCACCTGCGTGCGCGTTCCGGTCTTCATCGGCCATTCCGAGGCCGTGAATATCGAATTCGAGCAGCCGCTGTCGGCCGACGAGGCACGCGAGATTCTCGGCAGCGCGCCCGGCGTGCAGGTGCTGGATCGCCGCGAGGATGGCGGCTATATCACGCCGCTGGAATGCGCCGGCGACTACGCCACCTTCGTGTCGCGCATCCGCGAGGATTTCACCATCGAGAACGGCCTGTCGCTGTGGGTCGTCTCCGACAACCTGCGCAAGGGCGCGGCGCTGAACGCGGTGCAGATCGCCGAAGCGCTGGCCGCCCGCCACCTGAAGAAGCAGGCGGCGTGAACCGCGCCTACCGTCGATGAACCTGCTGCGGGCGCCGGGCAACCGGCGCCCGTTTTCGTGCGACCGGCTATTGCGCGGCTTCCGCCGTCCGGGCGTAAATCGCGGCCGATGCACGCCCTCGCGCCTTTTTCCCTGCCCGAGACTGCCCACGACCTGATCCGGGCGGCGCATGAATATTGGCGTCGCATACATCCCGGCGACCGCCTGCCCGGCCGCCAGCATCTCGACCCGCTGAATATTCCGCATCTGCTGCCGCATGTCTGGCTGGTCGACGTGCTGCGCGATCCCGTGGCGTTCCGCTACCGGCTGGTCGGCACCGCGGTCGACCGCGGCATGGGCCAGACGCTGACCGGCAAGCATCTCGAAACGGTTGTCCCCGGCTTCTTCGACGATCCGCGGCTGTGCGGCCCCTATCTCGAGCTCGCCGAGCGGGCCCGTCCCAGCTACCGCAAGGGCGCGCCGTTCTTCCGCCACGCCCAGCAATACCGCGAGCTGGAACGCCTGCTGCTGCCGCTGGCGCGCGACGGCCAGGCGGTCGACATGCTGTTCTGCATCACGCTGTTCTACGACCCCGACGGGCGCCTGCTCGGCTCGAAGCTCTGACGGCGGCGCCTAGCGCACGCGCTCGATATCGGGCAGGTGGCTGGGATTGTGCAGTTCCTCCTGCATCGCCGCCATCCGCATTTCCGGCGATCTGCGCTCCAGCGCGTCGCGCAGCAATCCATAGGTGCCGGCCATCGCGAACAGCAGCGCCTTCTTCGGCAGCCGGCCTTTCAGCAGCCGCGCGAGGAACAGCGAGGCGAACACATCGCCGGCGCCCTTGGGCAGGTTCTCGCCCAGATCGGGCACGCCGCAGAGCCAGGCGCCATCGGCATTGACCAGCAGGGCCTCCAGCATCCCGCGCCCGCCATCGCGGCGCTTCAAGGTCGTGGCGATCACCGTCTTCGGCCCGCGGGCGCGCAGACTGTCGCAGGCGGCCAGCGCCGAAGGCAGGTCGTCGACTTTTCTGCCGGTAAGGAATTCCAGCTCGAAGCCGTTCGGGGTGATCATGTCGGCATGGGGCAGGAGCTGGTCGCGGATCAGCGGCGGCAGGCCGGCATCGACATAAAGCCCGCAATCGCTGTCGCCCATCACCGGATCGCAGAGGAAGATCGCGTTGGGATTGGCGGCCTTCACCGCCAGGGCGGCGCGCGCCGCCGCTTCGGCCGTAGACGGATTGCCCAGCCAGCCGAGCAGCACGGCATCGATCTGCCGCCATTCCGGCCGCGTCTGCAGCGCCATCATCCAGGCATCCATCTCGGCCGGCAGGGTCGGCCGCATCGCCGGCGGCCCATAGGAGGGATTGAAGGCCAGCAGGGCCGTGGGCACCGCCCAGGTCTCGATGCCCTGGCGCTGCAGGGCGAAGGCGCCTGCATTGTTGCCGACATGGCCGTAGATCACCTGGCTCTGAATCGCCAGCACGCGCATGGGCTTCCACCCCCGAAGTTCAAAACCGGCGAAAGCTTGCCACGCCGGGGCGCCCGCTTATAGTGGCGCCCATCGGATTTATTGCATCGCAACATTTCGAGGAAAATGATGGCTTCCACGGCCCGCCCCCGCCGCAGCACCCTCTACATGCCCGGCTCGAATGCCCGGGCGCTGGAAAAGGCGAAGACGCTGCCGGCGGATGCGCTGATCCTCGATCTCGAAGATGCCGTGGCGCCGGAACAGAAGCCGCTCGCCCGCGACCAGGTCTGCCAGGCCGTCATCAATG
Organism: uncultured Rhodospirillaceae bacterium; assembly: GCA_964429465.1. GTDB lineage: Bacteria > Pseudomonadota > Alphaproteobacteria > Ferrovibrionales > Ferrovibrionaceae > Ferrovibrio. The sequence goes on along the minus strand of CAYSCA010000170.1, from coordinate 4,981 downwards.
GCGGCTATGGCGGCCGCGAACTGATCATCCGCACCAACGGCCTCGATACGCCCTGGGGCAAGGATGACGTGATCGCCGCGGCGCAGGCGCGGCCGGACGCGATCCTGCTGCCGAAGGTGGAAAGCGCCGTGCAGGTGCAGCAGGTGGAAGCCCTGCTGAAGGCCAACAACGCGCCGGAGACGGCGATCTGGTGCATGATGGAGACGCCGAAAGGCATCCTGCAGGCCCAGCAGATCGCAGCCGCGTCGCCCGCCATCGGCGCGCTGGTGATGGGCACCTCCGACCTCGTGAAGGATCTGAACGCGCAGCATACGCCGATGCGCCTGCCGGTGATCACCGCGCTCGGGCTCTGCATGCTGGCGGCACGCGCCTATGGGCTCGCGATCCTCGACGGCGTCTATCTTGATCTCGACGACGAGGCGGGCTTCGAGGCGAGCTGCCGCCAGGGGCTGGAACTCGGCTTCGACGGCAAGACCCTGATCCATCCCAAGACCATCGACACCGCCAACCGCGTCTTCGCCCCGACGCCCGGCCAGGTGGCGCATGCGCACAAGATCATCGCCGCCTTCGATGCCGCGATGAAGGAGGGCAAGGCGGTGGTGCTGGTGGATGGCAAGCTGGTCGAGAACCTGCATGTCGAGCAGGCGAAACGGCTGGCCGCGCTGGCCGCGCAGATCGAGAAGCTGCAGGCGGCGTGACGTCACACACCCTCACCCTCCCGCTTCGCGGGTCCCTCCCTCTCCCGCCTGCGGGAGAGGGCCGGGGTGAGGGCGACATGAGGTTTGAGCGATGAGCACCAAGACGAACCCCGGCAACTACTTTGAGGATTTCCGCCTCGGGCAGGAGCTGCGCCATGCCACGCCGCGCACCGTGACGCAGGGCGATGTGGCGCTCTATACGGCGCTGTATGGCCCTCGCTTTCCGGTGCAGTCGGCAGATACGTTTGCGCAGGCCGTTGGCCTCAGGGCCTCGCCGCTGGACGACCTGCTCGCCTTCCATGTGGTCTTCGGCAAGACCGTGCCGGATGTGTCGCTGAATGCGGTGGCCAATCTCGGCTATGCGCAATGCCGCTTTCTCGCGCCGGTCTATCCCGGCGACACACTGCATACGGTATCGCGCGTCATCGGCCTGAAGGAGAATTCCAACCGCAGGACCGGCGTGGTCTATGTGCAGAGCACCGGCTATCGCGGCAGCGAGGCGGTGCTGGATTACGTACGCTGGGTGATGGTGCGCAAGCGCAACGAGCAGGCCGCCATCGCCGAAGAACAGGTGCCGCAACTCGCCGACCGGGTCGCGCCGGCAGACCTGGCGGTTCCCGCCGGCCTCGATTTCAGCCGCTACGACTGGCAGCTCGCCGGCTCGCCGCATGCCTGGGATGACTACGCGGCCGGCGAGAAGATCGATCATGTCGACGGCATGACCATCGAGGAGGCCGAGCATATGCTGGCCACCCGCCTCTACCAGAACACCGCGAAGGTGCATTTCGACCAGTTCCGGCAAGGACAGGACAGGCTCGGCCGGCGCCTGATCTATGGCGGCCATGTCATCAGCCTGGCGCGCGCGCTTAGTTACAACGGCCTGGCCAACGCGGCTTTCATCGCCGCGATCAATGGCGGCCGGCATGTCAATCCGACGCTCGCCGGGCACACGATCTACGCCTGGTCGGAGGTGCTGGAGACAGCCGAACTGCCCGGCCGCCGGGATGCCGGCGCGCTGCGGCTGCGGACCCTGGCGCTGAAAGACCAGCCCGCCAGCGGCTTCCCCGACCGGGATGCGGCCGGCAAATACCCTGACAGCGTGGTACTGGACCTGGATTACTGGGTGCTCATGCCGCGGCGCGGCTGATGCCCAGATTCTAGGCAAAAGCCTATCCCTTCGGCACAAATCTGCCGAATTTACAGGCAATCGTCCGGCACACCCTGCCGACCCGCCGATTTCCCCGCATTTTCCGTGCCGTTGCCGGGTTCTTCGGTGGCATGCCTCGTGCTTGGGCAGCCTGCCCGTTTTGCCGGCGTTTCGCCCGCCGGCCGCGCGAGGCACCACATAACGATACAGGGTGGGTTCCCGATGATCGCTTCCATGACGCGGCGCCTCGCGGCGCCCAGCTTTGCCGCATGCCTCGTGGCATGCCTTGCCGCCTTTCCGGCCTTTGCCGCCGATGAAAAGCCGCTGGACGGCGCCAGCACCGCCTGGCTGCTGACCGCCACAGCGCTCGTGCTGTTCATGACCCTGCCGGGCCTGGCGCTGTTCTATGCCGGGCTGGTGCGGGCGCGGAACGCGCTGTCCGTATTGATGCATTGCGTCGTGATTGCCGCCATCGCCTCGCTGCTCTGGCTGATTGCCGGCTACAGCCTCGCCTTTACCGATGGCGGCGGCCTGAACGCCTGGATCGGCGGGCTGGACCGCGCCTTCCTGGCCGGCGTGACGGCCGAGACGCTGAAGGACGGCCTGCCGGAAGCCGTCTTCTTCATGTTCCAGCTCACCTTCGCCATCATCACGCCGGCGCTGATCGTCGGCGCCTATCCCGAGCGGATGAAATTCTCCGCCGTGGTGTGGTTCTCCGGCCTCTGGCTGCTGCTCGTATACGTTCCGGTCTGCCACTGGATCTGGGGCGGCGGCTGGCTGGCTGGCCTCGGCGTGATCGATTTCGCCGGCGGCCTGGTGGTGCACGTCACTGCCGGCGTCGCCGCGGTGATGGCCGCCATGATGCTGGGCAGGCGCCGCGACTTCCCGCATGAGCCGATCCTGCCGCACAGCCCGGGCATGACCGCGACCGGCGCCGGCATGCTGTGGGTCGGCTGGTACGGCTTCAATGCCGGCTCGGCCCTGGTCGCCAATGGCAGCGCCGGCATGGCGATGATCGCCACCCATATGTCGGCCGCGGCCGGCGCGCTGACCTGGATGGCGATCGAATGGCTGCGCCATGGCCGCCCGTCGCTGGTCGGCATCGTCACCGGTCTGATTGCAGGGCTGGCCACCATCACGCCGGCCGCCGGCGTCTCCGGCCCGGTGGGCGGACTGTTCATCGGCATCTGCGGCGGGCTGATCTGCTTCACTATGACGCAGCTGCTGAAGCAGCGGCTCAAACTGGACGATTCGCTCGATGTCTTCGCCGTCCACGGGATCGGCGGCGCGCTCGGCATCCTGCTGGCGGCCATTGTCGGCCAGCCGGGCTTCGGCGGCGCCGGCTTTGCCGAGGGCGTCGACGCCGTGTCGCAATTCGGCGTCCAGGTACTCGGACTGGTTGCCGTGGCGGCCTGGGCCGGGCTGGTGAGCTGGCTTATCCTAATGGTGCTGAAGGCGATGATCGGCCTGCGCGTCAGCCAGGAGGCCGAATTCGACGGCCTCGACATCACCACCCATGGCGAACGCGCCTATGACCTGAGATAGGCGACCCGCGGCAGGCCTGCCGCCTGGGACCAAAGACGAAGCCTGCTGGCGGCAAAATCCCTTGCCGCCAGCAGGTTTAAGTCGCTAAAAACTAGGCAGCCCAATCGTTGACTAAGCGGTGGTCCGGACTAGTATCGGCCCGCTTTCGGGGCGCCGTTCAAGGAAAAGTATCCCGCTGATCCGCCGGCGCGCCGTCCCCACCTGAAGGCGCAAAATGGCGAACGTCGAACGACCGCTCTCCCCGCATCTGCAAATCTATCGCTGGCCGATCACCATGGTGCTGTCGATCCTGCACCGGATCACCGGCATCGGCCTTGGCCTCGGCACCCTGCTGCTGGCCTGGTGGCTGGCCGCCGCCGCCGCCGGCCCGGATTACTACGCCACCGCGCAGGCGGTGCTCGGCTCCTGGTTCGGCCGGCTGGTGCTGTTCGGCTTCACCTGGGCGCTGTTCCTGCATCTGTGCAACGGCATCCGGCATCTCTTCTGGGACATGGGCTACGGCTACGAGGTCAAACTGGCCAACCGCACCGGCTGGACCGCGCTCGCCGCCTCGCTCCTGCTGACCCTGCTGGCGTGGATTCTCGCCTACGCCTGGAATTGAGGAGCCCGCGATGAGCAAGCCGCACAAGACGATGAACACTCCGCTCAAGCGCGTGCGCGGCCTGGGCGCCGCCCGCGAGGGCACCGGCCATTTCTGGATCCAGCGCGTCACCGCCGTGGCGCTGATCCCGCTCAGCCTGCTGCTGATGGGCACCATCATCCGGCTGGCCGGCGCCGATCATGCGACGGTCAAGGCCGCCTTCGCCAATCCCTTCGTCGCCGTGCTGGCGCTGCTCACCGTGCTGGCCGCCTTCTGGCACCTCAAGCTCGGCGCGCAGGTGATCGTGGAAGACTACGTCCACGCCGAGGGCTCCAAGCTGGCGACCCTGCTCGCCATCACGTTTGCGATCTTCGTGGTCGGCGGCATCGCCGCCATGGCCGTGCTGAAACTGTTTTTCGGAGCGTAAGACGATGGCTGCCTACAACGTGCATGAACACGTCTACGATGTGGTGGTCGTCGGCGCCGGCGGCGCCGGCCTGCGCGCCACCATGGGTCTCGCCGCAGCCGGCCTGAAGACCGCCTGCATCTCGAAGGTCTTCCCGACCCGCAGCCACACCGTTGCGGCGCAGGGCGGCATCTCGGCCGCGCTCGGCAATATGGGCGAGGATAACTGGCGCTGGCATATGTACGACACCGTCAAGGGCTCCGACTGGCTCGGCGACCAGGACGCGATCGAATACATGTGCCGCGAGGCCGTGCCGGCCGTCATCGAGCTCGAGCATTTCGGCGTGCCGTTCAGCCGCACCGAGGAAGGCAAGATCTACCAGCGCGCCTTCGGCGGCATGACCAAGAATTACGGCGCCGAGCCGGCCCAGCGCACCTGCGCCGCCGCCGACCGCACCGGCCATGCGATGCTGCACACGCTGTACCAGCAGTCGCTGAAATACGACACCGAGTTCTTCATCGAATACTTCGCCCTCGACCTGATCATGGACGAGGACGGCGCCTGCCGCGGCGTGATGGCCTGGAACCTGGCCGATGGCAGCATCC
>CAYSCA010000169.1:0-7342 GCA_964429465.1 uncultured Rhodospirillaceae bacterium | reverse complement strand
AGGGCGTGCGCGGGATCACCGACCTGATGGTGATGCCCGGCCTCATCAACCTCGACTTCGCCGACGTCCGCTCGGTGATGAGCGAGATGGGCAAGGCGATGATGGGCACCGGCGAGGCCGATGGCGATCATCGCGCCATCGAGGCGGCCGAGCGGGCCATCGCCAACCCGCTGCTGGACGAGATCTCGATGAAGGGCGCCCGCGGCGTGCTGATCAACATCACCGGCGGCCCGGACCTGACCCTGTTCGAGGTCGACGAAGCCGCCAACCGCATCCGCGAGGAGGTCGATCCGGAAGCCAACATCATCGTCGGCTCGACGCTCGATCCCAACATGGAAGGCCGCATGCGGGTTTCGGTGGTCGCCACCGGCATCGATGCCGGCGTCCAGGCCGAGCCGAAGCCGCAGGCCGCGCCGGGCCTGCGTCTGGTGACCCCGCCGCAGGCCAAGCCGATCAGCTTCGGCACGGCGGCGCCGCGTCCGGCCCAGCCAGCCGCCGCCATGCAGCCGGCAGTCGTCGCCCAGGCGGCACCGCAGCCGATGACGGCCGGCGCCACCGCGCTGGCGATGCAGCCGGCCGCTGCCGAGGCGCCGGTCGAGGCTCCTGGCTTCGCCGAACCGGTTGCCGCGGAAGCCGATCCGGCTGCCGTCGTCGCCGCTGCGCCGGCGCTCGATCCGCAACCGCTGGTCCGGCCCTTCGCCGCCGCGGTCGCCGCCGAAACCGCGGCGCAGGAGGCGCATTTCATGCCCGCTCCGGCCCAGCCGCTGCCGGCCCGACCGGCCGCGGAAACCCTGCGCCAGCCCGATCCCTTCGCGGAAGCCGACATGGTCAACCGGCCGGCTGAACCGAAGAAGAAGGCCAGCGTGTTCGATCGCATTACCGGCGCGGCGCGCAGCCGGCTGGGCGATGCCGAGCCGCAGCAGGCCTTCCGCCATGCCGAGCCGCAATTCTCGCGGCCGGCCCAGGCGGCGCCGGCCGAGCCGCAGCCGGCCCCCCGGCAGGCCGATCTGGGGCTTTCGGCGGGCAGCAGCGGCCCGGTCCTGAGCCGTCCGCAGGACGACCTTCTGGACATCCCGGCCTTCCTTCGCCGGCAGGCCAATTAACCTCGAATTGTGAAGTTATCCCAAAGGGTTAAATAGAAGGTTTCGCGTTACATCTCGTAACACAGAGTGATTTGTTGTTGCCGGGGGTGGTTGGTAAAACCATTCCCGGTTTTTTGTTTTCCGCGGGGCAGCGATTCGCGACCCGCATCAGGAGTTTGAGTATTCATGGCCGGCAAGATCGCTCAGAAGACGCTCAAGAACCGCATCAAGTGCTCGGGCATCGGTCTGCATAGCGGCGCCAAGGTTCACATGATCCTGAGCCCGGCCGCCCCGGATACCGGCGTCGTATTCCGCCGCACCGATCTGCCGGGCCAGCCGCTGGTCCGCGCCAAATACGACCAGGTGACCGATCTGCGCATGTGCACCACCGTCGCGGCCGGCGAGGGCGTCTCGATCGGCACGGTCGAGCATCTGCTCGCCGCGCTCTCGGGCATGGGCGTCGACAATGTGCTGGTCGATATCGACGGGCCGGAAGTGCCGGTGATGGACGGTTCCTCGGCGCCGTTCGTGTTCCTGATCGAATGCGCCGACCTGATCGACCAGGTGGCGCCGCGCAAATATCTCAAGGTGCTGAAGCCGGTGCATGTGCGCGACGGCGCCGCTGCCGCCTCGCTGCTGCCGGGCGAAGGCTTTTCGATCGATTTCGAGATCGAGTTCGCCAACAAGATGATCGGGCGCCAGACGGCCGAGTTCCAGCTCGAGCCCGGCCGCTTCAAGGCCGATATCGCCCGTGCGCGTACCTTCGGCTTCGTGCAGGAAGTCGAGCAGCTGCGCGCCATGGGCCTGGCCCGCGGCGGCTCGCTGGAGAATGCCGTCGTGCTGGGCCATGACCGCATCCTCAACGACGACGGCCTGCGCTACGACGACGAATTCGTGCGCCACAAGATCCTGGATGCGCTGGGCGACCTCTATCTCGCCGGCGGGCCGATCATCGGCCATTACCATGGCGTCCGTTCGGGCCATGCGCTGAACAACAAGCTGCTGAAGGCGCTGTTCGCCGATCAGAGCGCCTATGCCTGGACCGCCCATGTCAAGCGCGATGCCGTCCGCCCGGCGGCCGCAGCTGCCGAGCTCGGGCCCCGCCTGCATCCGGCCGTGGCCGAGGCCGCCCTCTAAGGCAGCCTCCGGAAATGAAAAAGCCCCGCTGGAAAGCGGGGCTTTTTTTGTCCTTGGCGAGGTCTCGGGGGATCAGTCGCCCGAGGTCACCATATCGGCTTCGTCTTCCTTGTAGCGGCTGGCGATGCTCTTGATCAGGCCGGCCACCGCGGAGCGGATGGTGGTGTCCTCGATATCGCTGAAATTGCGCACCAGCTCGATGGTCGAGCGGTTCTTGCCGCCATGCTCCAGCGGCTTGCTTTCCAGCTTGGCTTCCAGCCCCTCGAAGAAATAGGCCATGTCGACCTGCAGGCGCTGCGCCACCTCGAACAGGCGGCCGGCGCTGACGCGGTTGGCGCCGGTCTCGTATTTCTGCACCTGCTGATAGGAAATCTTCAGGGAGTTGGCGAGTTCTTCCTGGGTCAGGCCGAGTTCGGTCCGGCGCGCGCGGATCCGCTCACCGACATATTCATCGACCCGGGTAGCGATTTTGCCCATTTGCGGCCCCTTTTGGCGAAGCGTTCATATCCTTTTGCCCGTCCGGAGATTCCTGGCCCGGCCAGCAAGGGCGGTCGGACCGGGAAGGCCGGTTTGGGCGGGCGGCACTCGCAAAGCGGGATTAACCAAATGCCGGCCCCGTCCAATCTCGGGTATCCAATACCTCTAATAGGCGAATTCGTTTGGGTAGAAAATCGTTCAGAAGTATAGGGTCCGGTTTGCCCGGGAAAAACCGGGAAAATTACCCGGTTCGGGCGGGTTCCGGGGCGGTGGGCGAAAAAGGCCTAGATGCAATGGGCAGTTAAAGGGCCGAATCGCCCGCCCAACTTGATTTTGGGCAGGCCCCATGCGAGACAATTTGCATGCCGATGCATCGACTGGATTCGCCGCGGATTCGCGGACGCGCCCGCCGCGCCCTCGCCGTCATGGCCCTCGCCCTGGCCATTGCCGGTTGCGGCAACAAGGAGCCGCCCTATGTCGAGCGCCCGGTCGAGGAACTTTACAACAACGCCATGAACGCCGTGGCGGCGAACGAGTGGGAAGCCGCCGCCGCCGGTTTCGACGAGGTCGAGCGCCAGCACCCCTATTCGGTCTGGGCCACCAAGGCGCAGCTGATGGCTGCCTATTCCTACTACCAGAAGAACAAATATACCGAGGCGATCTCGGCGGCCGAACGGTTCCTGCAGCTGCATCCCGGCAACAAGGATGCGCCCTATGCCTATTACCTGGTCGCGATCAGCTATTACGAGCAGATCACCGATGTCGGCCGCGACCAGAAGATCACCCAGCAGGCGCTGAACGCGCTGGAAGAGGTGGTGCGCCGCTATCCCACCACCGAATATGCCCGCGATGCGCGGCTGAAGATCGACCTCACCCGCAATCATCTTGCCGGCAAGGAGATGACGATCGGCCGCTACTACCTGCGCCAGGGCCAGTACATCGCGGCGATCAACCGCTTCAAGACGGTGGTCGAGAAATACCAGACCACGATGCATGTACCGGAAGCGCTGCATCGCCTCGCGGAAGCCTATATGGCGCTCGGCGTGGTTGAGGAGGCGCAGAATGTCGCCGCCGTGCTCGGCTACAATTATCCGGGCAGCGAATGGTACGTCGACACCTATACGATGGTGACCGGCGAGGAAGTGCCGACGGCCAGCAAGGCCGCTGAAAACAAGTCCTGGTTCGGCCGGGCCTGGAATTCGATCTTCTGAGCGCCATGCCGCGCCGGGCGGGCCGATCATGCTGACTTCCCGATGCTGACCTCACTGGGCGTCCGCGACATCGTCCTGATCGAACGGCTCGATCTCGATTGCCGGGCCGGGCTCGGCGTGCTGACCGGCGAGACCGGCGCCGGCAAGTCGATCCTGCTCGATGCGCTCGGGCTGGCGCTCGGCCGCCGCGCCGATGCCGGGCTGGTGCGTGCCGGTGCCGCACAGGGCTCGGTGACGGCCACCTTCGATCTGCCGGCGAAACATCCGGTGCATGCGATCCTCGCCGAACAGGGCCTCGATGCCGCCGATGAGCTGGTGCTGCGCCGCGTGGTCGGACAGGATGGCAAAAGCCGCGCCTTTGCCAACGACCAGGCGGTAGGCGTCGCGCTGCTGCGCCGCATCGGCGACATGCTGGTCGAGATCCATGGCCAGAATGACGAGCAGGGCCTGACCGATGCCACCGTGCATCGCGCCCTGCTGGACGAATATGCCGGGCTGGAGAAGGATGTTGCCGGCCTGCGCGCCCTGCATCAGGCGATGCGCGATGCCGAACGCGCGCTGGCGGAAGCCGCGCAGAATGCCGAGCAGGCAAGGCGCGAAGAGGATTTCCTGCGCCACGTGACCGCTGAACTGGAGGCGCTGAAGCCGCAGCCGGGCGAGGAGCAGGCGCTGGCCGAGCAGCGCAGCCTGCTGCAGGCGGGCGAGAAGCTGGCCGCCGCCATGCAGGACGCCCAGGCCGCGCTGGAGCAGGGCGGCGGCGTCGATGCGCGGCTCCGCGCCTGTCTGCGTGCGCTGGAGCGCGTGGCCGACCGCGCTGCCGGCAAGCTCGATGCGGTGGTGCAACTGGCCGACCAGGTGCTGCTGCAGGCCGGCGAACTGGCTTCGGCGCTGGAAAGCACGGCGCGCGATCTCGATCTCGATCCGCAGAAGCTGGAGAAGGTCGAGGAGCGGCTCTTTGCGCTGCGCGCCGCGTCCCGCAAGCATAATGTCCCGGTCGACAATCTTGCCGCACTGGCGCAGGACTATGCCGAGCGGCTGGCGCTGATCGATAACCAGGCGGCCAGCCTGGGCAAGCTGGAGAAGGCGGCTGCGGCGGCGAAGGCGGCCTACCAGGCAAAGGCCGAGGCGATCTCCGCTGCCCGCCGCAAGGCGGCCGCGAAGCTCGACAAGGCCGTGATGGCCGAGCTTGCTCCGCTCAAGCTCGGCGCGGCGAAATTCATGACGTCGGTCGAGGCGCTGCCACCGGAGCAATGGAGCGCCGAAGGCGCCGACCGCGTGCAGTTCCTCGCCTCTACCAATCCGGGCACTGCGCCCGGCTCGCTGGCCAAGATCGCATCGGGCGGCGAGCTCAGCCGTTTCATGCTGGCGCTCCGGGTCGTGCTGGCCGGCCGCGGCACGGCCGGCACGCTGATCTTCGACGAGGTGGATCGCGGCGTCGGCGGCGCGACCGCCGCGGCCGTGGGCGAGCGCCTGGCGCGGCTGGCCGAGAAGGTGCAGGTACTGGTGGTGACCCATTCGCCGCAGGTGGCGGCCAAGGGCGGCCAGCATTGGCGCATCGCCAAGCGCGAGGCGGGCCCGGCGAAGAACCGCACGACGCTCACCGAGGTCGCTTCGCTGGCCGAGAAGGAACGCCGCGAGGAGATCGCCCGCATGCTGGCCGGCGCCACCGTCACCGACGCGGCCCGCGCCGCGGCCGACAGCCTGCTGGCCGGCCAGGAAGCCTGAGATGAGCCGGCAGCGCGCCAAGCCGGTGGCGGAACTCAGCCCTCGTCAGGCGAAACTCGAACATGCGCGGCTGGAAGAAGAGATTGCCGCCCATGACAAGCGCTACCATCAGCAGGATGCCCCGAGCATCTCGGATGCCGAATATGATGCGCTGAAAAAGCGCCTGCTGGAGATCGAGGCGCAGTTCCCCGATCTCGCCAGCCTGGGCGGCGCCTCGGCCCGCGTCGGCGCCGCGCCCGCGCCGGGCTTCGCCAAGGTGCGGCATTCCAAGCCGATGCTGTCGCTGGACAATGCCTTCGCCGAAGAGGATGTCGCCGATTTCCTCGACCGCATCCGGCGCTTCCTCAATCTGAAAGCGTCTGAAGACCTCGTCCTGATCGCCGAACCGAAGATCGACGGCCTCTCGGCGGCCCTGCGCTACGAAAACGGCGAGCTGGTGCGCGCCGCCACCCGCGGCGACGGCCAGGAGGGCGAGGACGTCACCGCCAATATCCGCACGCTGCGCGAAGGCGTGCCGCACAGGCTGAACGGCAAGGGCTGGCCCGACGTGCTGGAAGTGCGCGGCGAAGTCTATATGACGCGCGAGGATTTCCTTGCCTTCCGCGACGGCCAGGAGAAGCTGGCGAAGGAACGCGAGGCCAAAGGCCTTTCGGCGGCGGCGATCCGCGTCCCGGTCAATCCGCGCAATGCCGCCGCCGGCTCGCTGCGGCAGCTCGATCCGGCGGTGACCGCAAAACGTCCGCTGCGCTTCTTCGGCTATAGCTGGGGCGAGACCTCGGCGCCGCTCGGCAAGACGCTGTCGGAGGTGCGCGAGAAGCTCGACCGCTGGGGCTTCACGCTCAACCCGCATGTCGAACGCTGTCACAGCGTCGACGACCTGCTTGTCTATTACAGGGCGATGGCGGAGCGGCGCGCGGCGCTGGCCTTCGATATCGATGGCGTCGTCTACAAGGTGGATCGCCTCGACTGGCAGGATCGGCTCGGCTTTGTGAGCCGCAGCCCGCGCTGGGCGATTGCCCATAAATTCCCTGCCGAGCAGGCGCAGACCCTGCTGGAGAATATCGACATCCAGGTCGGCCGCACCGGCACGCTGACGCCGGTGGCCAAGCTCAAGCCGATCAATGTCGGCGGCGTGCTGGTCTCGAATGCCACGCTCCACAACGAGGACGAGATCCAGCGCAAGGATGTGCGGATCGGCGATACCGTGGTGATCCAGCGCGCCGGCGACGTCATCCCACAGGTTGTCTCCGTGGTGCTGGAGAAGCGGCCGAAGAACGCGAAGCCTTACGTCTTCCCGACGAAATGCCCCGTCTGCGGCGCGCCGGCCGAACGCGAAACCGAAGGCGGCGCGGCAGAAGCGCGGCGGCGCTGCACCGGCAGCGTCAGCTGCCCCGCCCAGGCGATGGAAAGCCTGCGCCATTTCGTCTCACGCAGCGCCTTCGATATCGAGGGCATCGGCGAGAAGCAGATCGCCGCCTTCTACGAATGGGGCTGGCTGAAGGAACCGGCCGACATTTTCCGCCTGCCCCGTCATGCCGACGCACTGCGCAAAAAGGAAGGCTACGGCGAGACCTCGGTGAACAACCTGCTGCGCGCCATCGATCAGCGCCGCACAATCGGTTTCGACCGGTTCCTCCATGCCCTCGGCATCCGCCATGTCGGGCAGGAGCGCGCGCGGCTGGTCGCCATGCATTACGAGACGCCGCGCAA
>CAYSCA010000168.1:0-7342 GCA_964429465.1 uncultured Rhodospirillaceae bacterium | reverse complement strand
CGCTAGTCACCCTGATCATCGTCCGCTCGATCGTCGACATGCTGCTGCTGAAATATGCCGTGCAGATCTCGGCCGGCTTCGTCGATTCCGACCTCTGGGATTTCATCGGCGACGGCAGGCTCGCACAGGTTCCGTTCAGCTTCGCGCTGTTCATCGTTATCGCCATCCTCGTGCATCTGGTGCTCAGCCGCACCCGCCCGGGCTGGCATCTGATGGCCGTGGGCGGTTCGCGGCGTTCGGCCCACAATGTCGGCATCCATGTCCGCCGCACCATCTGCCTCACCTATGTCGTCTCTGGCATGCTGGGCTCACTGGCCGGCTTCCTGTTTGCCGCCCGTCTCGGCGGCGCCGGTTCCGACGTTGGCGTCGGTCTGGAGATCACGGTGCTGACGGCGGCGGTGCTGGGCGGCAACAGTCTTGGCGGCGGCCGCGGCTCGGCGGCCAAAGCGGTGCTCGGCGCGATCACCGTAATGATCATCATCAACGGGCTGGTGCGGGTGGGTGCCGGCAGCGGCGCCAACTCGCTGGTCCTCGGCCTGATCCTGCTGGCTGCGGTTGCCATCGACGTGCGCTGGCTGAAGAACCGGCACAAGGTGCTGGCGAAAGTCTATGTCTCGCCCGCCTTCCGCAGCCTGCCGGAACCGCCCGGCACGGAACGTGGTTCGGCCTCGCCTTACGCGCTGAACGACCGCCTGCACGATGTATCGCTGATCGGCCTGGACCAGGTCGACGGTCCGGAAGATGTGATTCTCGACGAGAATGATCACATCTATGCCGGCACCCGCACGGGGGACATCGTCCGCTTCTTCGCGCCCGATTACAGCCGGCATGAAATCTTTGCCCATGTCGGCGGCCGGCCGCTCGGCATGGCCTTCGCCCGCGACGGCGCGCTGATCTGCTGCATCGGCGGCATGGGCCTGTATCGCATCGATGCCCACCGGCAGGTCAGCAAACTGACCGACGAAACCAACCGCACGCCCTTCTCGGTCATCGACGATGCGCGGCTGCGTCTGGCCGACGATCTGGATATCGCGCCTGATGGCCGGATTTTCTTCAGCGAGGCCACCATCCGCTACGAGATGCATGAATGGCCGGTCGATGGCCTGGAATCGCGCGGCAATGGCCGCATCATATGTTACGATCCGAAGACGGATACGACGCGCACGGTGCTGCGGAACCTGAACTTTCCGAACGGCGTCTGCATGACCCATGACGGCGAATCCTTCCTGTTCGCCGAAACCTGGAGCTGCACCGTCAGCCGGTACTATTTTGGCGGTGCCAAGACGGGCAGGGTCGAGACCGTAATCCCGGATCTGCCCGGCTATCCCGATAACATCAACCGGGCTTCCGATGGCACCTACTGGCTGGCGCTGGTCGGCATCCGCACGCCCAGCCTCGATCTCGCGCTCAGGATGCCGGGCTTCCGCCGCCGCATGGCGCGGCGTGTGGCGCCCGACGAGTGGCTGTTTCCTAACATCAACACCGGCTGCGTCGTCCGTTTTGACGAAAGCGGCCGCATCCTCGATGTGCTCTGGGATTTCGGCGGCAGCAACCATCCGATGATCACCTCGATGCGTGAGCACCGGGGGCATCTCTATATCGGTGGTATTCTCAACAACCGGATCGGCCGGTTGCCGCTGCCCGATGCCGATCCGGACTGGACCGGGCCGCAATCCTACTGGAGCGGCAAATGAGCTTCTTTTTCACCCGGGCGCTCGATTCCTTTCTCGGACGCGGCGACAGCGCGATCACCGTTCCGGCTCTGGACGGCGCATTGCGGCCGAACCGCCGGCTCGACGGCGCGCGGGAGCGTATCCCGGTCCACGCACCATGCGGGCTTGCGGTGGACCGCGAGGGGCTGGTGGTCAGTTCAGGCAGCGAGCTGCGTCTGTTGTCCGGCAGCGGCGCGAACAAGGTCCTGTACAGCGCAGACGCGGAGGTCAGCTGCATCGCCGCGGTGGCCGGCGGCATCGTCATCGGTCTGGATGATGGGCGCATCACCATCATCGGCGGCGAATTCGATGGTGTCGCACTGCCGGCGCGCGAGGGTGCCGGCTGCCCGACCGCGCTGATCGAACATGACGGCAGCCTCTATATCTGCCACGGCTCGGCGCAGAACCCGCCCTCGGCCTGGCAGCGCGACCTGATGGAACGCAACGCCTCGGGTTCGGTCTGGCGGCTCGACCTGCGCAGCGGCGCATATCACCGCATTGCCGGCCGGCTGGCCTTTCCTGCCGGCGTGGCAGTCTCGGCAGAGGGGCTGATCGTTTCGGAAAGCTGGAAACACCGGCTGATCCTGCTCGACAGAAGCACCGGCGCGCTGCGCCGGGTGCTGCAGAGCGACCTGCCCGGTTATCCCGGCCATATCGGCGGCGGACCCGGCAGGGGTTACGTCATGACCATGTTCGCGCCACGCAACCAGCTGGTCGAGTTCGTCCTGCGTGAGGATCGGTACCGGCGCCGGATGATGGCCGAGATCGAACCGGCCTACTGGGTCGCCCCCACCTGGCGCAGCGGACGATCCTACTACGAGCCGCTGCAGGGCGGGGGGGTGAAGCATCTCGGCATCCTAAAGCCCTGGGCGCCGACATTGTCCTTCGGCATGGTCGTGCTGCTGGATGCGCATTGCCTGCCAACTGACAGTTTCCAGAGCCGTGCCGACGGCAGCACGCATGGCATCACCAGTGCGGTTGTGCATGGCGATGCTCTGTATGCGGCATCCAGAGGCGACGGCGTGGTCGTCAGACTCGATATCGGCTCATAAAGGTCGGAGCATGACGGCGATTCTCGAACTCAGGAACGGCACCAAGGAATATCGCGGCGTCCCCGCCGTGAAGGACGTCTCCTTCACGCTGGAGCAGGGCGAGGTACATGCCCTGCTCGGTGAAAACGGCGCCGGCAAGTCGACCCTGACCAAGATGTTGGCTGGCGTGGTGGCGCCGACGGCAGGCGATATCCTGCTGGACGGCCAGCCGGTGGAGCTGCGCGGTCCGTCGGACGCGCTGCGCCAGGGCATCGCCATGGTGTATCAGGAAACCAGCCTGGTGCCGTCGCTCACCGTGGCACAGAATCTCTATCTCGGCGATGCAAGATGGTTCAACCGGCTGCGTGGCATCTATATCGCAGCGCAGCAGTTCCTGCAGTCGCTCAACTTCCCGGTCGATCCGACCGCGCTGGTTTCCGGTCTCGGTGCCGGGCAGAAGCAGATGGTGGAGATTGCCCGCGCCGTACACCACAAGGCGCGGGTGATCATCTTCGACGAGCCGACCGGCACGCTCACGCCAGAGGAGAAGCATCATTTCTTCGCGCTGGTGCAGCGGCTGCGGACGCGGGGCGTGTCGATCATCTTCATATCGCACGCGCTGGAGGAAGCGCTGCAGATCTCCGACCGCATCACCATCCTGCGCGACGGCGAGCATGTCGTCACCGACCGGACAGACAGTTTCGACCGCGACCGCATTGTGCGCGCCATGGTGGGCCGCTCCCTGTCGGACGAGCTCTACGGCAAGGCCGGCCGGCACAACACAAGGCCGGCGGGCCGCAAAGTGCTCAGCGTGCAGAATCTGTCGATGGGCACCATGGTGCGCAACAATACGTTCTCGGTTTTTGCCGGTCAGATCACCGGCATCTTCGGCCTGATCGGCTCGGGCCGCACCGAAACCGCCAAGGTGATCGCCGGCATCATGAAGCGCGATTTTTTCCACGGCGGGCAGGTCCGCCTGGAAGACCGGCCGGTGCGCTACCGGGTGCCGCGGCCCGCCATCCGGGACGGCATCATCTACGTCACCGAGGATCGCAAGCAGGAAGGCTTCTTCGAGACGATGTCGGTGGCTGAGAATATCTATGTCGCCGCCATGGCTGGCGGGCAGAGCCGCGCGAAGCTCGTCAGCATGTCGGAGATGCGGCAGCTGGCCGACACCTGGACCAAGGCGCTGAACGTGAAGGTGATCAATGCGGATGCCCGTGTCGTCGAACTGTCGGGCGGCAACCAGCAGAAGGTCGTGGTCGCAAAGGCGCTGGTGCAGAAGCCGAAGCTGATCATCTTCGACGAGCCCACCCGAGGGGTGGACGTCGGCGCCATCGCCGAGATCCACCAGCTGATCAACCGCCTGGCCGACGAAGGTATGGCCGTGGTGGTGATTTCCTCCTACCTGCCGGAAATCCTGCATCTGTCGGACCGCATCCTGGTGTCGCGTCAGGGCCGCGTCGTCGAGGAATTCACCGGCGGGCAGGCCGACGAGGAAACCATCATGTATGCCGCGGTTCACTGATCAGTCCGGGGCTGGGGCATGAGAACGACACGCGCGATCCGGACCATCACATCGATTGCAGATATCGAGGCCATCGAGGCGATGCCGTATGATGCGCTGCTTCAGGCGTGCACATTGATCGACCTGTTCCGCGCCACGGCGGAACTGCATCCCTCGCGGCCGGCGCTGACCACCATTGCGGCGGGCGGCTATGCCGGCCAGTCGGTTGCGCTCACGCATGCCGAACTGTACCGCGCCATCCTCCGCGCGGCCAATTTCTTTCATCGGCTCGGCGGCGGCACGGTCGCCTTTCTTACTCCTATCGTGCCCGGCATGGTCGAAGCGCTCTATGGTGCGCAGACCGGCGGCGTGGCCAGCACCATCAATTATCTGCTGAATGCAAGGGTAATCGCCGATCTGCTGGCCGCCGAGGCGGCCACGACCCTGGTGATTCCCGCAGAAGAGCTGGATGACGAAGTCTGGCGCAAGGCGGCTGAAGTCATCACCCTGGCGCCCGCGCTGCGCAACATCGTGGTCCTCGGTGCCACCGGCAAACTGGCTCCGGGTCTGATCGACTTCCAGACCGAACAGCAAGGCTGCCGCGACGACGGCCTTGATTTCGTCAGTGATGCCGGCCGGGATACGGTCTGCGCCTTGTTCCATACCGGTGGCACCACCGGCCGGCCCAAGCTGGTGCAACTCACGCATGGCAACCAGATTCATGCCGCCTGGGGTTTCGCCCAGGTCCATGGCCTCGACGAACGCGACGTGGTGATCAACGGTTTCCCGCTCTTCCATGTCGGGGGCACCATCACGGCGGGGCTGTCGGTGCTGGCGGCGGGCGGACATATGGTCGTGCCGTCGCCCTATGGCTTGCGCGACAAAGGCGTGATCGCCACCTACTGGAAGATCGTCGAGGCCTTCGGCGTCACCATCGTCGGCGGCGTACCGACCTCGATTGCGGCGATCACCGAAGTGCCGATCGGCGGTTCCGACATCTCTTCAGTGCGCATGGCGCTCACCGGCGGCGCCGTCTGCCCGAAGGCAGTCAGCGAGCGCTTCCAATCCCGCACCGGCATCCGGCTTTACGAGACCTACGGGATGACCGAGACCGCGGCTGCCATCGCCTTCAATCCCGGCCGCGCCGAGCCGGTGCAGGGCAGCGTCGGTTTCCGCGCACCTTTTGCGCAAACCCGCATCACCAGTCTTGATCCCGCACGCCGGGGTCTGCCCTGCGCGCCGATGGAGAGCGGCCTGGTCCAGGTTTCCGGGCCGCAGGTTTTCCCTGGTTATGTCGACCCGGCGCATAACCAAGGCATCCGCAGTGCCGACGGCTGGCTGATCACTGGTGACGTCGGCTATCTGACCGAAGACCAGCGCCTGGTGCTGACCGGCCGGGAAAAGGATCTCATTGTCCGCAGCGGGCACAATATAAACCCGTCCGACATCGAGGATGTCGCCAATGTCTTTCCCGGTGTCCAGATCACCGCTGCGGTCGGCATGCCGGATGCCTATGCCGGCGAAGTGCCGGTGCTGTTCGTTGTGCCGTCGCCGGGTGCAAGCATCGATATCGAGGCCCTGGATCGGCATCTCGGTACTGCGATCGCCGAGCCGCCGGCGCGACCGAAGCGGATATTCCAGATCGATACTCTGCCGACCACCGCCGTCGGCAAGATCGTCAAGAACGATCTGCGCGACCGCGCTATTGAGGAAAAAGTGCGGGCAGAGATTGCCAGTGCTTTCGCGAAACCGGTCGAGACGAGAATCCAGGTCGGGAAGGACGACAAGCTGAATACGGTGGTCCGGGTCGAGATTGCGGCATCGGATGACGGCGCAATCCAGGCATTGAGGGCCGCATTGGAGCCCTTGCCGCAGCGTTACGACATTGCAGCTGTGCCGGCGGACGCAGGAGCGGCAACGGAGCCCGTGCTGCTGAGCCGATCAGGTTATGTGGCCACCATCACGCTGAACCGGCCGGCGGCCATGAATGCGCTGTCGCCTGAGGTCATGGAGGCAATGGATCGTGTCCTGGACAAGCTGCATGCCGATGAGACGATCCGGGTCGTCATCCTGACCGGTGCCGGCAAGGCTTTCTGCGCCGGCGGCGACCTGCTGGAGTTCGACCGCGAGCTGGAATTCGATCCGCCGTCGCTGCTGGATACACTGGCCTATAACCAGAAGGTCCTGACTAAGCTGATGGCGCTGCCCATTCCGGTATTGGCCGCCGTGAACGGTGTGGCGGTGGCCGGCGGGCTGGAGATGATCCTGTCCTGTGACGTCGTCATCGCGGCCGAGACTGCACGGATCGGCGACGGCCATGCCAGATATGCCGTCGTTCCTGCCGCCGGATCTACCGTGCAGCTGCCGGCGCGGATGCATCGCCCGCAGGCCATGCACATGCTGTTCAGCGCCGACCTGTTTCCGGCTCGGCAATGCATGGAGTGGGGGCTGGTCAACGAAGTGGTGCCGGCGGAGCGGCTTGGCGACAGAGTTCAGGAAATCGCCTTGCAGTACAGCCAGCAGAGTCCTGCGGTATTACGGCATATGAAAGCGCTGACGCGGGCGGCGCATGACAGCGACGTCCATTCAGGCCTGCGCGCCGAATTGGAGGCATTTCGGACCCATCTATTGAGTCCCGATCTCTTTGAAGGACTCCGCGCTTTCCGCGAAAAGAGGCGCCCCCGGTACTGACGCTTCACAACTGACAAGTGTAGGGATTGGTTTGGAGCGGGTGAGGGGAATCGAACCCCCGTCGTAAGCTTGGGAAGCTTCTGCTCTACCATTGAGCTACACCCGCCGCGCGGCAAGGATAGCGTAAGGGGGTGGCGTGTTTCAACCGTGCCGGGCTGCCGCGCCGGCGCGGCTTCAGTTTTTCCCTTCCGCAAATCCACGTTATTCTTTGTCCGGGCGCAAGGAACGCCCGCGGCCGATCCGGGCATTATGCCATCCGGCCGGGCGGGGATCGCCTGCTCGGGTTGGGCGCAGCTTCCCGGGGCATGGAACGACGGTGGATCGCCGCGGTTCGTGAGCAGCCAGGGACAGGAGGGGATGACGATGACCAGCACCAAGAAACTCTGGGTTCTGCTCGGCCT
>CAYSCA010000167.1:0-7460 GCA_964429465.1 uncultured Rhodospirillaceae bacterium | reverse complement strand
AGCTCGTCACCGGCCGCGTCTGGAAGGGCTCGGCCTTCGGCGGCGCGCGCGGGCGCTCCGACGTGCCGCAGATCGTCGACTGGTACATGGACGGCAAGATCAACATCGACGACCTGATCACCCATGTGATGCCGCTGGAGAAGATCAACGATGCCTTCGACCTGATGCATGAAGGCAAGTCGATCCGATCGGTCGTGACTTTCTGATGGAACGCATCAGGCAATGGGCCTGCTTCGGCGGGCGGCAGGAAGTCTGGCGACACCGCTCGGATGTGCTGGATTGCGGGATGGAAGTCGCGGTCTACCTGCCGCCGCAGGCCGATGCGGGCAAGGTCCTGCCGGTTCTCTATTACCTGTCGGGCCTTACCTGCACCTGGGAGAACATGGTCGCCAAGGCCGGCGCGCAGCGCTATGCCGCCGAACACGGCCTCATCCTCGTCGCGCCGGATACCAGTCCGCGCGGCACCGATCTGCCGGGCGAGCATGAGGCCTACGATTTCGGCGCCGGCGCCGGCTTCTATGTCGATGCGACCGAAGCGCCGTGGTCGCAGAATTACCGGATGTATTCCTACGTCACCGCGGAACTGCCGAAGCTGGTGGCCGAGCATTTCCCCGCCGATGCCGCGCGCAGCGGCATCTTCGGCCATTCCATGGGCGGCCATGGCGCGCTGGTCTGCGCGCTGCGCAATCCGCAGCACTATAAATCCGTCTCTGCCTTCGCGCCGATCGTCGCGCCCGGCCAGGTGCCCTGGGGCGAGAAGGCCTTCAGCGGCTATCTCGGCGCCGAGCGTTCCACGTGGAACAGCTATGACGCCACCGCGCTCGCGGCGGGTTCGTCATGGCGCCGGCCGATCCTGATCGACCAGGGCAGCGCGGATGAATTTCTCGAGACGCAGCTGCGGCCGCAGCTTTTCGCCAATGCCTGCGGCAAGGCCGGCATTCCGCTGACCTTGCGCCTGCAGCCGGGCTATGATCACAGCTATTATTTCATCGCCAGCTTCATCGGCGAGCATATCGCCCATCACGCGGCGGCGTTGAAGTAGCCTGAGTGTCATGCCCGGGACAAGCCCGGGCATGACAGGAGCATGTGTTTCCCGTGAAACCTCACTCTGCCGCTTCGGGCTTCGGGCCGAAGGCATCGGCCGGCGCATCGGTTTCGACGAAATGCAGCAGCATCTCGTGCACGCCGGGATCGGTCATCAGGCGGCGATGGCCGATGCCGTCGAGAATGCGGAACTCCGCCCGCGGCCAGGCGGCGGCATTCTCCCGGCTATGCTGCAGCGGCACGGTGCGGTCGTCGCGGCTGTGCAGGATCAGGCCGGGTGCTGCCAGCTGGCGCAGCTTGGGCGGCAGATGGAGCGAGTCCATGCTGCGGCCGACCAGGCGCTCGATCTCGGCAAAGGCTTTTGCCGTGCGCTGGCGGTTCAGGCCGTAGACCTTCATCAGCGCGCCGGCAAACAGCCGCGGATGGTTCGGCGCGGCGAGGATGGCGAAGCGATCCGCCCGCAGACCCATTTCGGTGGCGGCGATCAGGGCGGCCGTGCCGCCCAGCGAATGGGCGATCACCGCGCGGAAGGGCGTTAGACCCAGCGTTTCGGCCTCGCGGGCCAGGGCGGCCACCGCGGCCGCCTGCAGCGGAATATTGGTGAGCTTCGCCTTCGAGCGGCCATGGCCGGGAAGGTCGAGCGTCAGCACGCGGTAGCCGCGGCGCACCAGCTTGTCGGCCAGCGGCGCCCAGCTCAGGTGATCGTCCTCCCAGCCATGGACCAGCAGTACGGTTTCGCCGGCCGGATTTTCATGCCGGCCATAAAGCCAGGCCGCCACCGGGCCGGAGGGCGCCTCGACGGCGAGAGGTGTTTCACGTGAAACATATCCAGAACGGCCCGGCGCGGGGCGGCGCAGCGGGACCAGGAAGAGCCGGGCGGCATAGCCCGCTGCCCAGCCCGGCGCGACCCGGAAGGCGGCGCGGAGCAGCAGGCGATTGGCGAACACATTAAGAATAACACGAATATTCGTGCTTTTAATGGGAGAGGCAGGGGCCGGGGCGGGTTGGTTGATCGTCATGGGGAGACCTCGAGCAGGAAAGCGTGAGGTGAGAATAACGAACGATCGTACGCTTTCAAGCGGATTATTTGCAGCCGTCGCGAACGGGCCATGGCGGTCATGACCGGCTGCGGCACCCGGAGAGGGGTCGCCCGGCCGGCCGGGCCTCCCCGAGCTACCCCAGCTTCACGGCCGTGCCGCTGGCGGCGACCATCAGCATCTGTCGGTCGGTGCCGCCGATCTGCTGATAGTCCAGGTCCAGCCCGACGACGGCATCGGCGCCGAGCTGCTTGGCCTCGTCGGTCATGCTCTCCAGCGCCAGCGCCTTGGCCTTGCGCAGTTCCTTCTCGTAGGAGCCCGAGCGGCCGCCGAGGATATCGGTGATGCCGGCGAAGAAGTCGCGGAAGATGTTGGTGCCCATCACCGCCTCCCCGCTGACGATGCCGAGATAGGCGGTGATGCGCTTGCCTTCGACGGATTCGGTGCTGGTCAGGATCATGGCGGCCCCGCTCTGTGCTGTGGATTGCCACGATAGCGTAAAGCCCCGGCCTTGATTTCGCCACGCCCGGCGGATACGGCTCATCCATGGCTTCGATCCTTCCCGACCGGGCGCTCAACCGCCGCCGCTTCCTGCTTGCCATGGCCGTGATGGCCGCGGCGGCCAGCGTCACCCTGCCGACCGCCTATGCCGCCGCGCCGCAGGCCGCCAAACTGACCGAGCAGGACCACGAGGATCTGAAACGGGTGGCGGATTACTTCAACGACGTGCGTACCCTGAAGGGCCGCTTCCTGCAGATCGGGCCGGAGGGCAATGCCGCGGAAGGCACGATCTACCTGAGCCGCCCGGGCCGCTTCCGCTTCGAATTCGATCCGCCGGTGCCGATGCTGATCGTCTCCGACGGCGCCTATATCGTCATGGAAGACCGTGAGCTGAAATCGGTCGAGCGTATCCCGCTGGGGTCCACGCCGCTCGACATGCTGCTGCGCGAGAAGGTCGATTTCGGCGAAGGCGTCGGGATTGCCAAGGTCGAGCGCGGGGCGGCCATCCTGCGCATCACGCTGTTCGAGCCGTCGCGGCCCAAGGAGGGCTCGCTGACCCTGGTCTTCGGCGACAAGCCGCTGGAATTCGCCGGCTGGACGGTCACCGATGCCCAGGGCAAGACCACCTCGATCTCGCTCAACCAGCTCGATTTCAATCCGCAGCTTTCCGGCCGGCTGTTCTCCTACGGCGACCGCCCGGCCCAGATGCGCGAGCTGATGCGGCGGCGCTGAACCGGGATTTCCTTCAAACCACAAACCACGCTTGTGATTCCCTGTGTGTCACCCGCGCAAGTCCGTGAACTTTCGTCGAAAAACCCCGCCTTTGACCCGGAGCAAAGGTTGCGGCACGGAAGAAGGCTGCTATAACCTCGGCCCCGAACGGCAATCCGCAAAACCGGGGCTCCCGCCCGTGGTCCGAAACCCGTAAGGTCAGCATGAATATCCATGAATATCAGGCGAAAAGCCTGCTCGCGAAATACGGCGTCGCCGTGCCCCGCGGCGGCGTCGCCTTTTCGCCCGACGAAGCTGTCACCGTGGCCCGCCAGCTCGGCGGTCCCGTCTGGGTTGTGAAGGCCCAGATCCATGCCGGCGGCCGCGGCAAGGGCGGCGGCGTCAAGGTGGTCAAGTCGCTGGACGACGTGAAGGACCAGTCCTCCAAGATCCTCGGCATGACCCTGGTGACGCACCAGACCGGCCCCGAGGGCAAGCTGGTCAAGCGCCTCTATATCGAGGAAGGCTGCGACATCAAGCGCGAGCTCTACCTGAGCTTCCTGGTCGACCGCGCCACCTCGCGCATCACCGTGATGGCCTCGACGGAGGGCGGCATGGAGATCGAAGAGGTCGCCGCGAAGCATCCCGAGAAGATCCTGAAGGTCGCCATCGACCCGGCTTCCGGCATGCAGCCGCATCATGCCCGCACCATCGCCTTCGGTCTCGGCCTGGAAGGCAAGCAGGTCGCCTCGGCGACCAAGTTCATGCTGGCGATGTACGAGGCCTTCACCGGGCTGGATGCGAGCATCGTGGAAATCAACCCGCTGGTCGTCACCGGCGCCGGCGAGATGATCGCGCTCGATGCCAAGATGAACTTCGACGACAACGCGCTGTTCCGGCACAAGGATGTCGAGGACATGCGCGATCCGGACGAGGAGGATGCCTCCGAGCTGGAAGCCGCCAAGTGGTCGCTGAACTATGTCAAGCTGGACGGCGAGATCGGCTGCATGGTCAACGGCGCCGGCCTCGCGATGGCGACGATGGACATCATCAAGCTGTACGGCTCCGAGCCGGCCAACTTCCTCGATGTCGGCGGCGGCGCCACCAAGGAGCGCGTCACCGCGGCCTTCAAGATCATTCTTGGCGACAAGAACGTGAAGGGCATCCTGGTCAACATCTTCGGCGGCATCATGCGCTGCGACATCATCGCCGAAGGCGTGGTCGCGGCGGCCCGCGAGGTGAAGCTGGGCGTGCCGCTGGTCGTGCGCCTCGAAGGCACCAATGTCGATCTGGGCAAGAAGATCATGGCCGAGTCCGGCCTGCCGATCATCTCTGCCGACAATCTGGCCGATGCCGCCGAGAAGGTGGTGAAGGCCGTGAAGGGAACCAAGTAAATGGCCGTTCTCGTCAACAAGGATACCAAGGTCATCTGCCAGGGCATCACCGGCAGCCAGGGCACCTTCCACAGCGAACAGGCGATCGCCTACGGCACCAAGATGGTCGGCGGCGTCACCCCGGGCAAGGGCGGCACGCAGCATATCGGCCTGCCGGTGTTCAACACCGTCGCCGAAGCCGTCTCCAAGACCGGCGCCAATGCGTCCGTGATCTACGTCCCGCCGCCGTTCGCGGCCGACTCGATCCTCGAAGCGATCGATGCCGAGATCCCGCTGGTGGTCTGCATCACCGAGGGCATCCCGGTGCTCGACATGGTCAAGGTCAAGCGCGCGCTGAGCGGCTCGAAGACCCGCCTGATCGGGCCGAACTGCCCGGGCGTCATCACGCCGGGCGAATGCAAGATCGGCATCATGCCGGGCCATATCCATCGCCGCGGCAAGGTCGGCATCGTGTCGCGCTCCGGCACGCTGACCTATGAGGCGGTGGCGCAGACGACGGCGGCCGGCCTCGGCCAGAC
This sequence comes from uncultured Rhodospirillaceae bacterium, assembly GCA_964429465.1. Taxonomy (GTDB): domain Bacteria; phylum Pseudomonadota; class Alphaproteobacteria; order Ferrovibrionales; family Ferrovibrionaceae; genus Ferrovibrio. The sequence goes on along the minus strand of CAYSCA010000167.1, from coordinate 2,255 downwards.
CACCTGCATCGGCATCGGCGGCGATCCGGTCAACGGCACCAACTTCATCGACGCGCTCGACCTGTTCCTCGGCGACAAGGAAACCGAGTGCATCATCATGATCGGCGAGATCGGCGGTTCGGCCGAGGAAGACGCCGCCGAGTTCCTGAAGAAGAGCAAGGTGAAGAAGCCGACGGTCGGCTTCATCGCCGGCCGCACCGCCCCGCCGGGCCGCCGCATGGGTCATGCCGGCGCGATCATCTCGGGCGGCAAGGGCGATGCCAATACCAAGCTGGATGCCATGCGATCGGCCGGCATCCGCGTCTCCGAAAGTCCGGCGGCGCTCGGCACCACCCTGGTCGATCTGTTGAACGGAAAGTAACAGAGCAGAAGGGCGGCGCCGGCCAACAAGCGGCGCCACGACAGCGATGACGGCGCAGCTTGAACGCACGCAGTTCCTCTACGGTGGCAACAGCACCTTCGTGGAGGAGCTGTACGCCAAGTACGTTGCCAACCCGAACAGCGTCGACGAGTCCTGGCGCCAGTTCTTCCAGGCGCTCGGCGAGGATTTCAGCCAGCCCGGCCAGGCGCTGAGCCGGCCCTCCTGGGCACCCGCCACCGCGCTGGTGCCGATGGAGGACGAGGGCCTGCTGGGCCCGCAGGGCAAGGCGGCCAAGGCGGCCGACCGGGCGGCCAAGGGCGGCGCCTCGCCGGCCGAGGCCCGTTCGGCGGCGCTGGACACGATCCGGGCCGCGATGCTGATCCGCAATTACCGCATCCGCGGCCATCTCAAGGCCAGTCTCGATCCGCTCGGCATCCAGGCGCCGGGTGAGCATCCCGAGCTGGAGCCGGAATCCTACGGCTTCACCGAGGCCGATATGGACCGGCCGATCTTCATCGACAACATGCTGGGCCTGGAGACCGCGACGCTGCGCGAGATCCTGCAGATCCTGCGCCGCACCTACTGCTCGACCATCGGCGTCGAGTTCATGCACATCTACCATCCGGAGCAGAAGGCCTGGATCCAGGAGCGCATAGAGGGCCGCGACAAGGAGGTCCAGTTCACCCAGGAAGGCAAGAAGGCGATCCTCAACAAGCTGGTCGAGGGCGAGATCTTCGAGCGCTTCTGCCACATGAAGTTCACCGGCACCAAGCGCTTCGGCCTGGAAGGCGGCGAGGCGCTGATCCCGGCGATGGAAGCCATCATCAAGCGCGGCGGGCAGCTCGGCCTGAAGGATATCGAGCTCGGCATGCCGCATCGCGGCCGCCTCAACCTGCTGGCCAACGTGATGGCCAAGCCCTATCGCGCCATCTTCTCCGAATTCAAGGGCATGGCCTATCACCCGGACGACTTCCAGGGTTCGGGCGACGTGAAATACCATCTCGGCGTCTCGTCCGACCGCGAGTTCGACGGCAACAAAGTGCATCTCTCGATGGCGGCCAACCCGTCGCATCTTGAGATCGTCAATCCGGTCTGCCTCGGCAAGGCGCGCGCCAAGCAGACCCAGATGGGCGACACCGAGCGCGAGCAGGTGATGACCGTGCTGCTGCACGGCGATGCAGCCTTTGCCGGCCAGGGCGTGGTGGCGGAATGCTTCGCGCTCAGCGAGCTGCGCGGCTACCGCACCGGCGGCACCATCCACATCATCGTCAACAACCAGATCGGTTTCACGACGAACCCGTCCTATTCGCGCTCCTCGCCCTATCCGTCCGACGGCGCCAAGGTGGTGCAGTCGCCGATCTTCCACGTCAACGGCGACGATCCGGAAGCGGTGACCCATGTCGCCAAGATCGCGGTCGAGTTCCGGCAGAAGTTCAAGAAGGACGTGGTCATCGACCTGTTCTGCTACCGCCGCCACGGCCATAACGAAACCGACGATCCGTCGTTCACGCAGCCGATCATGTACCGCACGATCGCCACGCATCCGACGACGCGGCAGATCTATGCCAAGCGTCTGGTCGACGAGGGCACGATCACCGAGGCCGATGCCGAGGCGATGGTGACCGAGTTCCAGAACCGCCTCGAGGAGGAGCTGGAAGCCTCGAAGTCGTTCAAGCCCAACAAGGCGGACTGGCTGGAAGGCCAGTGGAGCGGCCTGGAGGTCGCCTCGGGCGATGACCGGCGCGGCACCACGGCCGTCGAGGTCGATACGCTGAAGAAGATCGGCCTGGCGATCACCAAGGTCCCGGACGGCTTCAACATCCACAAAACGCTGGCGCGCAATACCGCCAACCGCCGCGCCGCCATCGAGGCCGGCGAGGGGATCGACTGGGCG
>CAYSCA010000166.1:0-7480 GCA_964429465.1 uncultured Rhodospirillaceae bacterium | reverse complement strand
TTGTCGGTGTTCGTGCCGCTGCTGATCGCCTTCACCGCCCTGTTCGAAATCGCCATGCCAGGCGTGATCTGGGTGATGGCGAGCGAATATAAGGACGTTCCCGGCAAGTTCGAACTGGCCGACGAGGATTTCGATGCCGACGAGATCATGACCGTCGCGGCTCGCCTGGTGCGCGAGAAGATCGAGCGCATGGAAACCACGCTGGATATCCGGCTGCCGCAGGAAGGCGTCCGGCTGCATGCCGACCGGCGCGCGCTGCTGCAGGTGCTGATCAATCTCCTCAGCAATGCCGTGAAGTTCACCCCGGAAGGCACTGTGACGCTTTCGACCGAGATGACCGAAGGCGGCGGCTTCGCGTATATCGTCGCCGATACCGGGATCGGCATGACGCCGGCGCAGGTCAAGATCGCGCTGCAGCCCTTCGGCCAGATCCAGAATGCCCTGACGCGCACCCAGTCCGGCACCGGCCTCGGCCTGCCGCTGAGCGACCGGCTGGTCCGGCTCCACGACGGCTGGCTGGGTATCCAGAGCGTGCCAGGCGAGGGCACGCGGGTGAGCGTGCACCTGCCGCCCTACCGGGTGAGCGCCGGCAGTCAGCTTTCCAACGCCGCCAGTGCCGCCGGCAATTCGGAGAAGTGATCGATCAGGCGGTCTGCCCCGAGCGCATGGGCGGGCGTCCGCGTATAGCCGAAGCTGACCGCGATGCTGGGCAGCCCGGCTGCCCTTGCCGCATTGATGTCATTGGCAGAATCGCCCACCATGACGGCCCAGTCCACGGGGCGGCCGAGCTTCTCGATGGTGCCGCGCAGATGGCCCGGATCGGGCTTGCGGACGGGCAGGCTGTCGCCGCCGACGATGGCGGCGAAGAAGCCGGTCAGGCCAAGCTGGTCGAGCAGCGAACGGCTGAAATGCTCCAGCTTGTTGGTGCAGACGGCCAGTGTGTAGCCGCGCTCGGCCAGTTCCGCCAGGCAGGTGGTCACGCCGGGGAAGGGGCGGCTCTTGTCGGCCAGATTGGCTTCATAGCAGACGAAGAAGTCGGCCATCGCTGCCTCGAATACCTCGGACGAGGGCTGGCCGCCGGTGGTTTCGAAACCGCGCTCGACCATGACGCGGGCGCCATCGCCGACCATCTGCCGGATGGCGTCGAGGCCGACGGCCGGCCGGCCGGCCCGCTGGAGCGCGTAATCGGTGGCGGCCGCCAGATCGGGGGCGGTATCCACCAGGGTGCCGTCGAGATCGAAGAGAATGGCTTTACGGGGCATGGTTACAATTGGTAAGACCCTGAAACAGATGGAAAAACCTTTTTACTTCCGTTCCCGGCCGCGGCAATGACACTCTCCGCCGCGCCGAGGCGGTGATTCGCGCCTTCATACACGGAACCGGAGCATGGCGAAACCAGGTGTAGCAATCGTCGTATTGGCAGCGGGCCAGGGCACGCGCATGAAGTCGCGGCTGCCCAAGGTGCTGCATCCGGTCGCTGGGCTGCCCATGCTGCGCCATGTGCTGAATGCCGCCGGGGCGCTGGAGCCTAAGCGCGTCGTGGTGGTCATCGGCCGCGACCAGGAAGCGGTGGCGCAGGCCGCCGCTCCGGCCGTCACAGCGGTCCAGGATCCGCCGCGCGGCACCGGTCATGCCGTGATGGCCGCGATGCCCGCCCTGCAGGATTTCGGCGGCGACGTGATCGTGATCTTCGGCGACACACCTTTGCTGACGCCCGACCTGTTGACCCGCCTGCTGGCGGCCCGGCGGGCGGACGGTAATCCGGCTGCGGTGATCGTCGGTTTTACGCCGGACGATCCTGCCGCCTATGGCCGCCTGATCACCGGCAGCGACGGCGCATTGAAGAAGATCGTCGAATTCAAGAATGCCAGCGCGGAAGAACGCGCCGTCCGGCTCTGCAATGCCGGACTGATGGCCATCGACGGCGCCCGCCTGCCGGCCCTGCTGGAAAAACTCAGCACCGAGAATGCCCAGGGCGAATATCTGCTGACCGACATCGTCGAGCATGCGAATGCGCGCGGCTGGACCTGCCGCGTGGTGGAAGCCGATCCGGTGGAGGTCATGGGTATCAACAACCGTGCGGAACTGGCGGTGGCCGAAGCCGCGATGCAGCAGCGTCTGCGCGAACGCGCTATGCTGGCTGGCGTCACCATGGTCGCGCCCGAGACGGTGTTCCTGCAGGCCGATACGGTGTTCGGCCGCGAGGTCGTGATCGAGCCTTTCGTGATCTTCGGTCCCGGCGTGACGGTCGGTGACAATGTCACCATTCTCGGCCACAGCCATATCGTCGGCGCGCAGATCGAGGCGGGCGCTTCGGTCGGCCCCTATGCGCGGCTGCGGCCCGGCGCCGAGATCGGCCCGGATGCGCATATCGGCAATTTCGTCGAGGTGAAGAAGGCGCGCATCGAGACCGGCGCCAAGGTCAATCACCTGACCTATATCGGCGATGCCCGCGTCGGCGCGAAGGCGAATGTCGGCGCCGGCACCATCACCTGCAATTACGACGGCTTCGGCAAGTACCACACCGATATCGGCGCCGGCGCTTTCATTGGATCGAATTCGGCCCTGGTGGCACCCGTGAAGATCGGCGATGGCGCCATGGTTGCTGCCGGCAGCGTGGTGACAAGGGATGTCGAGGCTGATGCTCTGGCGGTGGCCCGTGGCCGCCAGGAGAGTGTCGCCGGCTACGCAGCGCGGTTCCGCGCAGCGAAGAAGAAGCGTTAAGGAGAAAGCGGATGTGCGGAATTGTCGGCGTTGTGGCAACGCGGAATGTCGTGCCGTTGCTGGTCGACGGCCTGAAGCGGCTGGAATACCGCGGCTATGATTCCGCCGGCATCGCCACCCTGGGCAAGAATGGCGCGATCGAGCGCCGCCGCGCCGAGGGCAAGATCGCGAAGCTGGAAGATCGGCTGAACCAGGAGCCGCTCGGCGGTCTCATCGGCATCGCCCATACCCGCTGGGCGACCCATGGCGCGCCGAACGAGGAGAATGCGCATCCGCATGCGACCGAACGCGTGGCCCTGGTCCATAACGACATCATCGAGAATTACCGCGAGATCGCGGAAGAGCTGCTGGCCAAGGGCCATAAATTCTACAGCCAGACCGATACCGAAGTGGCCCTGCGCCTGATCGACCAGTATCTGGCCGAGGGGAGCGATCCGCAGCAGGCGGTACATGCCGCGCTCAACCGGTTCCGCGGCGCTTTTGCGCTCGGCATCCTGTTCCACGGCAAGGAAGACCTGCTGATCGGCGCCCGCCGCGGCGCGCCGCTGGCAGTCGGCTTCGGCGATGGCGAGATGTATCTGGGCTCGGATGCGCTGGCGCTGGCGCCGCTGACGGGCAAGATCGCCTATCTCGAGGAAGGCGACAGCGTCGTTCTGAACCGGACCGGTGCGAAATTCTTCGATCAGGATGGCCAGCCGACGGAGCGCGCCGTGCGCCCGACCGCAATCAGCGGCGCGATGATCGGCAAGGGCAATTACCGCCATTACATGCTGAAGGAGATCTACGAGCAGCCGGCCGTGATGGGCGACACGATCAACACCGTCGTCAGCCCGACCGACCGCTTCGTGCATCTGCCCGATCTCGGCCTCGATCTGGCCAAGGTCTCGCGCATCACCATCGTGGCCTGCGGTACGTCCTACTATTCCGGCCTGGTGGCGAAATACTGGCTGGAGCGCTACGGCCGCATCGGCATCGAGGTCGACGTGGCATCGGAATTCCGCTACCGCGAGGCGCCGGTCGATCCGAACAGCCTGTCCATTTTCATTTCGCAGTCCGGCGAGACGGCCGACACGCTGGCGGCCCTGCGTTATGTGAAAAGCAATGGCGGCCGCACGCTGGCAATCATCAACGTGCCGGAAAGCAGCATGGCCCGCGAGGCCCATGGCTGCCTGCTCACCAAGGCTGGGCCGGAAATTGGCGTTGCCTCGACCAAGGCCTTCACCTGCCAGCTGGTGACGCTCGCAGCCTTCAGCCTGGCCGTGGCGCAGGCCCGCAAGGTGATGCCGGCGGAGGAGGCGGCCCGGCTGATGGCGGCGCTGATCGAGGTGCCGGCCCATGCCGCGGAAGTGCTGAACCATGACGAAGACCTGCTGGCGCTGGCGGAAAAGATCATGGATGCCCGCGATGTACTCTATATCGGCCGCGGCCCCTGCTTTCCGCTGGCGCTGGAAGGGGCTTTGAAGCTGAAGGAAATCTCCTATATCCATGCCGAGGGCTATGCTGCCGGCGAGCTGAAGCACGGTCCGATTGCCCTGATCGACGAGGGCGTGCCGGTCATCGTGATCGCGCCGAGCGACGGACTGTTCGAGAAGACCATCTCGAACATGCAGGAGGTGATGGCGCGGGGCGGCAAGGTGATCTTCATGTCGGACCGCAAGGGCTTCGGCCATATCGACGAGCGCACCTTCGCCACCGTGGAACTGCCCGAGGTCGACCCCTTCGTGGCGCCGATCCTCTATGCCATTCCCGTGCAGCTGCTGGCCTATCATGTGGCCGTGCTGAAGGGCACCGATGTCGATCAGCCGCGCAACCTGGCCAAGTCGGTGACTGTCGAGTGAGGATGACGCAAAATGAGTGCGCTTGAGCGCGGCCTGCTGCCTTTCCGCTTGAGCATCTGCGGGGTCGCCGAGCTCCATCGGTTTGCCGGCGAGGTGTCGCACATCCTCGGCATCCTCGATCCCGGCACGCCGGAGCCGCAATACCAGCTGTTCCATCCCAAGGCCGAATGCGCCGGCTTCCGCTTCTACGACATCGTGCTGGACGAGCCGCAGAGAGCCATGCCGAGCGAGGACAATGTCGCGGCGATCCTCGATGTCGGCGATCGTCTGGCGAAAGCCGATGTCAGGCATCTGCTGATCCACTGCTTTGCCGGCGTGTCGCGCTCGACTGCGGCGGCCGTGACCCTGATGGCCCAGCGCAATCCCGGCCGCGAGGCAGAGGTGTTCGCCGCCCTGGGCGATATCCGGCCGCGCGCCTGGCCGAATTCCGTCATGGTGGCCCATGCCGACCGCCTGCTCGGGCGGGCCGGCGCGCTTGTCGAGGCCATGCGGCTGCACCACATTGCGGTGGCACGCCGTTATCCCGAGGTTCGGACCTTGATCTCCAGCGTCGGTCGCGGGCATGAATTGCCTGCGGAAAACGGCGCGCCGGAGACGAAGGAAGGACCGGACCGACATGAGCCAGTATGAATTCGACCTCTTCGTGATCGGCGGCGGCTCGGGCGGCGTGCGCGCCGGCCGGATTGCGGCGGGTCACGGCGCCCGGGTGGCGGTGGCCGAGGAATACCGTTATGGCGGCACCTGCGTGATCCGCGGCTGCGTGCCGAAGAAGCTGCTGGTCTACGGGTCGGAATATTCCCATGCCTTCGCAGATGCGGCCGGTTTCGGCTGGACCGTGCCGCCGGCCAGCTTCGACTGGCCGGCCATGATCGCCGCCAAGGACAAGGAAATCGCCCGGCTGGAGAAGATCTACCGCGGCCTGTTTGAGAATGCCGGCGCGAAGACCTTCGATGGCCGCGCCACCCTGAAGGATGCCCATACGGTGATGGTCGGGGAGCAGGCGGTGACCGCCGACAAGATCCTGATCGCCACCGGCGGCCACCCGGTCAGGCCCGCGGTGCCGGGCGCCGAGCTGATGATCACCTCCAACGAGGCATTCCACCTCAAGGAATTGCCGAAGCGGATCGTGATCATCGGTGGCGGCTATATCGCGCTGGAGTTTGCCGGCATCTTCAACGGCTTCGGCTCCGAAGTGACGGTCCTGTATCGCGGCGAGCAGATCCTGCGTGGCTTCGACGACGATATCCGCAATCATCTCGCCGCCGAGATCGTCAAGACCGGCATCGACCTGCGGGTGAAGTCGGATGTCACCAAGGTGGAGCGTGGCAAAAGCGGCCTGATCCTGCATCTCACCGATGGCAGCCATCTGGAGGCCGATTGTGTCATGGCCGCGACCGGGCGCAGCCCAAACACCCAGGGGCTGGGTCTCGAGGCGGTCGGCGTCGAGACCGATCGTGATGGTGCCGTGGTCGTGGATGCCTGGTCGCAGACCAGCGTGCCGAACATTTACGCCGTGGGCGACGTCACCAACCGGATGAACCTCACCCCGGTGGCGATCCGCGAGGGCCACGCCTTCGCCGATACGGTGTTCGGGAAGACGCCACGTGCCGCCGACCACGAGAACGTACCGGCCGCCGTGTTCAGTCAGCCGAATGTTGGCACGGTCGGCCTGAGCGATACGGATGCGCGCAGGAAATACGGCGAGATCGATGTCTACCGCACCACCTTCCGGCCGATGCGCGCGACCTTGTCGGGCAGCGAGGAGCGCATCCTGATGAAGCTGGTGGTCGATGCCAGGACCGACCGCGTCGTCGGTGCCCATATGGTCGGGCCGGAAGCGGGCGAGATCATCCAGGGCATTGCCATTGCCATCAAGGCCGGCGCGAAGAAGGCGGATTTCGATGCCACCGTCGGCATCCATCCGACCGCGGCGGAGGAATTCGTCACGCTGCGCGAAAAGGTCCGCGAGCCGGTTCAGGCCTGAGATGGCGCTGCCCGCCGCATTGCGCATCGATGCCCGGATCACGCTGATCCTGGGTGGCGCCCGGTCGGGCAAGTCACGGCTGGCCGAAGAGCTTGCCCTCCAGCGCAAGGGGCCGCTCGCCTATATCGCCACCGCCGAAGCCTGGGATGACGAGATGCGCGAACGCATCGCCCGGCACAAGGCGCGCCGCGACGGCCGCTGGCGGAATATCGAGGCTCCATTGGGGGTCGCCGAGGAATTGCAGGCGGTTCCGGTCGATACCGCGGCCGTGCTGGTCGACTGCCTCACGCTCTGGCTGTCCAACCAGATGCATGCCGGCGGCGACGTCGATGCCGAGACCGCAAATCTCCTCGACGCGCTCGGCGCAGCGCGCTGCCCGGTGATTGTGGTCTCGAATGAGGTGGGGCTGGGCATCGTGCCGGAGAACCGGCTGGCGCGCGACTTCCGCGACGCGCAGGGCCGCCTGAACCAGCAGGTTGCCGCCATCGCCGATCATGTCATCTTCACCGCGGCGGGATTGCCGCTCGTGCTCAAGTGACAGCCCGCTCCCTGATGTTCCAGGGCACCGGCTCCGATGTCGGCAAGTCGGTGCTCTGCGCTGGCGTGATCCGGGCGCTGGTAAGGCGCGGCTATAGCGTATTGCCGTTCAAGCCGCAGAACATGTCGAACAACGCGGCCGTCACCGCCGATGGCGGCGAAATCGGCCGGGCCCAGGCCCTGCAGGCCCGCGCCGCCCGTGTGGCGCCCAGCGTGCACATGAACCCCGTGCTGCTGAAGCCGCAGGGCGACCGCACCAGCCAGATCATCGTGCAGGGCCGGATGCACGGGCAGAGCGATGCCCGCGGCTACCTGCAGAAGAAAGCCGAACTCTGGCCCTTCGTCGCCGAGAGTTTCGGCAGGCTGCGGCAGGAAGCGGATTTCATCATTGTCGAGG